>JABDHD010000078.1 GCA_013285685.1 Bacteroidota bacterium | reverse complement strand
ACCACCCCGATGGTATCGGACAAGTTAGCCCAAATAAACATAAAAGTACAGATAGGAAATACTATCAATACAAATGAACTGTCTTTAAGGTCAGTAATTTATGATGAACAAAATAGGGAGGTAGCGGGGGCCGGATTCATCTACCCTTCGATGCGGATAAATGACACAACAGTGAGCTCAAACTTGCAGTTCAAAATCAAAAACCCCGTTTTGTGGTCGACTGAAAAGCCATATCTGTATAAAGCAGTTACCAATGTGATCCTGGGGAAAAAAGTGATCGATAGTTATACTACTAACTTCGGCATCCGCTATTTCAACTTCGACGCCGACAAAGGTTTCTCCTTAAACGGCAAGCCAATGAAAATCCTCGGCGTATGTGATCATCACGACCTGGGCAGCCTGGGCGCGGCTATCAATACCCGCGCGTTGGAGCGCCAGCTGCAATTGCTGCGGTTGTTCGGCTGCAACGCCATCCGCACTTCGCACAATCCGCCCGCGCCGGAGCTGCTTGACCTTTGCGACAAAATGGGCTTCCTGGTGATGGATGAAGCATTTGATTGCTGGGAATGGAAAAAAGCAAAATACGATTACCATTTATATTTTAAAGAATGGCACAAACGCGACCTGGAAGACCAGGTGCTGCGCGACCGCAACCACCCCAGCGTGATCATCTGGAGCATCGGCAACGAGATACCCCAGCAAAGCGATACCAGCGCCTTACGCCTGGCGCCGGAATTAGCCGGCATCGTTCATAGCCTCGACACGACACGGCCGATCACCACTGCCAATGATAATCCGGGTAAAAACAATAAAATTATTGAATCGGGTGCTATCGACCTGATCGGTTACAATTATCATGAATATGATTATGCCACCTTTCATGACCGCTACCCCGGCAAAAAGTTTATCGCTACCGAAACAACTTCCGGATTAGAAATGCGCGGGTATTACGAACAGCCATCGGATAGCATAAGAGTATGGCCTACAAGATGGGATAAGCCGTTTACCCATCCCGGTAATACCGTATCCGCTTATGACAATACGCGTCCGCCATGGGGATCGACCCATGAAATGACCTGGAAAGTGATGAAGAAATATGATTTCCTGTCGGGAATGTTCATCTGGACCGGGTTTGATTACTTGGGTGAGCCAACGCCGTTTTCATGGCCATCGCGCAGCTCCTATTTTGGTATTATCGACCTGGCTGGTTTCCCGAAAGATGTTTACTACATGTACCAGAGCGAATGGACCGATAAGCCCGTATTGCATATCTTCCCGCATTGGAACTGGACACCGGGCCAAATGGTTGACGTTTGGGCTTATTACAATCACGCCGACGAGGTGGAATTGTTTTTGAATGGCAAATCGCTGGGTGTTAAAAAGAAAGAAGGTGACGACCTGCACATCATGTGGCATGTAAAATACGAGCCCGGAACGCTGAAGGCCGTTTCGCGCAAGGATGGCAAGGTGGTTTTAACCCGCGAGATACATACCGCCGGGCCTGCCGCAAAGATTGAGTTGGTTGCCGACCGGGAAAATATCAAAGCTGATGGAAAAGACCTCTCATTTATCACCGTAAAAATATTGGACAAGGATGGCAATGTAGTACCCAACGCCAATAACCTGGTGAACTTTAAAGTAAACGGCCCCGGCTTTATTGCCGGTGTGGATAACGGCGATGAAGTAAGCCATGATCCTTTTAAAGCCAATTACCGTAAGGCATTTAATGGGCTTGCACTTGCCATCGTGCAATCGAAAGACACGGGAGGAGACGTTACTTTTTCGGCCAGCTCGAAGGGGTTGAGGGCTGCATCGGTGGTGTTGCATGTGAAATGAGCCGGAAGTTTTGTGGATGATCTTAAACTACTATCTTGCAGATGATTGGTTATAAACAAAATGGAAATTAAGATCAACAGGGAAATTAACGATAATCTTTTAGAAATACACAAGATACGATGGGACTTGTCCTTTAAAAAGAGTCTTGTGTATTTTACCTTTTATGCAATTGCAGGACTTTTTGTAATGGGATTGGCGGCCCTTGGCGCCGAAAAATCCGGTCACTTTTGGGGGATTCTGTCATCGTTTGGCTTAAGTTTAATATTTCTGTCGCTCTATTATTTTTCCCATAATTATCAAAATAAAAGAAAACACCTGGCAAATGTCAGGATGGCGCTGGCCTTATCTAAACAACAAGCGCAAAATAACGAGATCGTTGTGAATGATAACGGTGTTACATTTAAGGATTTTCAAACCTATAGCGAATGGAAATGGAGCGCCTTTTCCTGTTATATGTTATATCAGGATTATTTGTTTTTACTCATGGGGAGTTCTGTTCTGAATTCAATCGCCATCCAAAAAGCTGAACTTTCTGTAGATCAATTTGCCGAATTGATTAACTTTTGCAAAGGCCGCCTGTACTTGAAGAAGTAAAGGATCGTTACTATTTAAGCGTAACGATTAAGCATATAGAAAAAATGAACGTACTTCACATCCTTAACGGCGATTCAACCGCGGAAAGCTTTAAAGACACTGGTTTTGAGGGCGAGGTGATGGTTTGGCGCGAAGTGTTATCAGAGGGGCCGGTATCAGAAGACCTTGTGTCAGCGCAGTTTTGGCAAAACCGTTCGGAATGGATAAGCGAGGCCTTTAACGAGACGCCGGATAACTATCAGCAAAGCGTACTCAACGAGTTAGCCCGGCTGGATGGAGCCTTTGACGAAATTAATCTTTGGTTTGAGTACGATCTGCATTGCCAGGTGAACATGCTGGGCGTAATGAATTATCTGAAAAGGAAAACCGACCTTTCGGGGCCGGCGATATTTTTGATTTGTCCGTCCGACTATCCCGGTAAAGAAAACTTTGGGGGGATGGGCGAATTGAACGGCGAAGAGCTGGAATATTTGTACGATACAATCAGAACCGAGCTGAGCGAAATAGATTTTATTATTGCTGCAGAAGCCTGGAGTATCTACGTGAGCCATGATGCTGAAAAATTAAAAAGCTATTTAAATAGCACCCATTTTTGGGGAAGCCTGCATTGCCTTAAAGCAGCGCTGGCGGCCCATTTAAAACGTTTGACCTTAAATAAGAAAGGGCTGAATGCCATCGAGCAAAAACTGCTGGACATTTATCAATACGGTTACCACACCTGGCCGGAAATACTGAGCGTATTTTGGCAAACCGAAAAAATTTACGGTATGGGCGATATGGAAGTTGATTTGTATCTTCAACGGTTGTTGCGCAGGGGGCTGGTGAAGCTTTCGGGGCAATAAGCATCACTAAATAACGTTTACCCTTGACACTTAAATCTATAAACCTCTTTGAAATGAAAAAACCAGCGATCATTCTATTATTATTTGTGTTTGCCGGTCAAATCAGCATGGCACAAACCTTTGTTGCTACCGGCACTGTGAGCGATCAGGGTGTGCCTTTGCGTTATGCGTTTGTTTATGACAAACAATCAAAAAACGCAACTTATACTGATTCGCTCGGAGAGTTTAAGCTACCTGTAAACCAGGGGGCGCAGCTTACCATTACCTGTAAAGGGTATGTCGAAACCACCTTAAGTGCAAGCGACAAAAGCGCCATGAATATTATTTTAAAAAAGGATATGACACCCGCGGGCCAGGCTGTCTCGAACGAAGACGAAAAAATGGTCGAGGATGCTTTTAAGTCCGTTCATGACGACCTGGGGAAACCGGGGGTTACACCATTTTCACAGGCAACCTTTACAACTGTAAAAGAAACCAGGGGCAGCCAGTTCCTTTTTAGCGAGTGGGCACACGGCTACATTGTAGACGCAAAGGGCAACATCGTACAAGCCCCTACACTGCTTTTAAACTACAATAAAATGACAGGCGACCTGTTTATGACAGAGGATAGAAACTCAGTAATAACTGCGGATAAAAATCATATCAGGTCCTTTGTTTTGTTCGGCCCACAAGACCAGCAGTATACTTTTGAAATGATGCCAGGCATCAGCGCCGATCATTTTTGCCAGGTACTTAGCGCAGGCAATAAGTATAAGATTTACAAATTGACTATTACAAAGTTTGTCCCCTCCAATTACCATACCGATGGCGTGGTTAGCACAGGTAACTTATACGATGAATACGCGGATAATAGCAGCTATTATATCAGTAATTTAACCACAACCGCATTCCAGCCGCTGAACCTCAATAAAAAATCGATAAAGCTGGCTTTTGCCGCCGAAGGAAACAAAATAGATGATTTTTTGGCTACCCACAAAATTAAAGAGAACGACGCCTGGGTGAAAGCTCTCGGCGATGCCATGAACCAGTAATAATTAGTCCTGAGTCGAAAGTCAGGAAAGCGCAACAGACTTAGGACTTACGACTATTGACTTAACAATAATATTAACCTTATGAGCAAAACTTACCTGGTTAGCGGCGCGGGCAGTGGGATAGGTCGCGCGATAGCGCAAAAATTAAGCAGTGATGGGCATCGCTGCATCCTGCTTGGCCGTAATGGGTCAAACCTGCTGCAAACATTGCAAACGCTGGCAGGCGGCGATCATTTAATAATTTCAGCTGACATCCGGGATAAACAAAATCTGAAAAATGCCGGCCAAAAACTCGGCGAAACAGCTATAGACGGCTTATTGGCTAATGCCGGCATGGGCGGCGAAAACCATTGGGGCGACGATGACCGCTGGCAGGAGATCATCGATACCAACCTTACCGGCACCTATAATTTTGTGAGTACGTTTTTGCCCTTGCTGGCGAAAGCGCCCGGCGACAAACATATCCTCCTAACATCCTCTATTTTAGCCAGGCTTGGGGTGGCTAATTATTCGGCTTACTGCACATCAAAAGCCGGTTTGTTAGGCCTGATGCGTTCATGGGCGGTACAATATGCTCCACAAAATATATTGGTTAATGCCATATGCCCGGGCTGGGTAGATACCGATATGGCCCAGCAAGGGCTGCAGGGTATTGCCGACGGTATTGGCATCAGCAAGCAGGAGTTTTATGATATCGCTATGAAAAGTGTACCGCTGAGACGCATGAGCCGGCCGGAAGAAATTGCTGATTTGGTGGCCTACCTGTTAAGCCAAAGCTCCATCACCGGGCAGGCCATCGATATCAATTGCGGGGCCATAATGAACAGTTAATAATACGAATCAAGAGCCAGGAGCCAAGAGCCAGGAAAAATGCTGATAAGATGTTAAACTCATTGAAAAGGAGCAAACTTGTACATTTTGGATCTTTGTTTAATGGTAAACTGGGCGGCACCCGCCTTCTTATTTAGATCCGTCTCTTGGTTCTTGCCTCTTGGTTCTTGATTCCAATACACACATTATATTAAAATTCAATATATTAGGCTTTTACATTCCTTTTAACTATTGATTTTTTAGCCGCCCCGTTAATGGCAGAACAACCCGAAAAAATAGGCCTTTGGACCAGCACCTCGCTGGTGGTGGGCAATATGATAGGCGCCGGCGTATTTTTGGTACCCGCCGCTATGGCTTCATTCGGCAGTGTGGGCCTGCTCGGCTGGTTATTTGCTGCCATCGGCACCTTTTTTATCGCCCGCGTTTTTAGTGCCCTCAGCAAGATGGTCCCCGGCGAGGCCGGAGGATTATATGCCTATACGCGGCATGGCTTTGGCGACTTTGCGGCTTTTTTAGTTGGGTGGGGATACTACATATCGGTAGTTACTGCCAATGCCGCAATTACCGTTTCATTCGTCGGGGCAATGAGTACTTTTATTCCTGCCCTGGATTCATCCAATATGCACACATTCAGCCCTGTCATATCAGTTCTTACCGGTTTAGGGGCTATCTGGCTGCTAACATGGATAAACACGCGGGGCATCATTGCGTCAGGAAAAGTGCAGCTTATTACAACCATACTAAAATTGCTGCCTCTAACAGTAGTAGCAGTTGCGGGCCTTTTCTTTATTAAAGCAGCAAACTTTCATCCTTTTAACAGCAGCGGAACATCCGTTTTTGAAGCTGTGACAGGCGCCGCGGCTATAGCTATGTTTGCCCTGGTTGGGATCGAGAGCGCCACCATACCGGCCGAAAGCGTTGAGCACCCGGAGAAGACCGTTTCGCGGGCAACCATGATCGGCCTGGGGGTTACGGTGCTTGTGTATTTGCTGGGCAGCATAAGCATTATGGGTATTATCCCGGTGGGCAGACTGGCGCATTCGGCAACGCCATATGCCGATGCTGCTGTTATCATGTTTGGCAGCAACGCCCGTTACTGGGCAGGCGCCGGTGCAGCCATTGCCGCATTCGGCTGTCTTAATGGCTGGATTTTGATACAGGGACAAATACCATTTGCTATTGCACAGGACAAACTGTTTCCCGGCGTGTTCGGGTGGACAAATAAAAAGGGCTCGCCATACATCGGCATAATGGTATCGAGCGTTTTGATTTCGATCTTCATGATGATGAACTATACTAAAGGGCTGGTAGATCAGTTCAAATTTTTATCGCTGTTGGCTACTATCAATACACTGGTGCCTTATATATTTTGCGCGGCGGCCTATATCATCATCCGCTTCAGCAAAAGGGAAAAATATAGCGGCGGCTGGGTTGCGGCAGTTTTTATTGCGGTTATGGCGTTTGCTTACTCGTTATGGGCCATTGCGGGCTCTGGGCAAAGCAGTGTGTACTGGGGTTTTTTACTGATCCTCGCCGGCTTGCCTTTTTATGTTTGGGTGCTTTATAAGAAAAAGGCTAATGAGGAAACCCACTCCGTTTAATGCATAACTAAATTGTTACAACGCGCTGAATTATAGCTTTATGCGTAAATATTATTTCTGACCCGGCTTTTATGAAATAATAATGAATTTGTTACACGATAACGAATTGACCACCTGGTAATGGCGCAGTTTAACTATTATAAATTATATAATGTTAAACTAAAACCAAAATCAAAATGAAAAAGCTTTTCATGCTTACAATCCTGTTGACCGGAACCTCTTTTCTGCTTAAAGCACAAGACAACCTTAAACACAAAGCGCAGCCCGACAGTATTATTAAAATCATTCCTTTTGGCGATGGCAGGAATACGGGCTACCTTTATACGATCGGGGGCAAACTGGCAACGCGCGAGGATGTTGCCATCAAGTTATTAGCGTATACGCCGTCGGCAATGGATTATCACGCGGCCCGAAATAATATTACCTGGACCTGGGTCTCGTTTTCGGGATTCGCAGTAACAAGTTTTGCTGCTGGATTAGACTTCGCCAGAAACAATAAAAACGCCGGTATAACATCGGCTTTTGTAAACGGACAGCCCGAGTTTATTTATCAACACCATAACCTGACGGGGGCATATGTTTTAACAGGGATGGCAACGGCCTTTTTAGCTTCATCGATTATTAATTTTGCAAGAGCGGCATTTCATGCAAATAGATCGATCCAACTGTATAACCAGCAATATCAATAAGCTGCTTAACCCCCAGATTTACGTTTACGAAGCCAACAGATTTACGAAGTTTTAAAAACTTCGTAAATCTTGGTCTTCAACCAAACACCTCCACTCCCTCATCATACAAAGCCCAAACCATGTAAGGATGCGTGTCAGCATGATATATTTCGCCCGCAGCCGAAATACCAATCACCCCGGCAAAACCATCAAATGGTTTTAGTTCATCCAATGATTTTTCGGTTGCCGCCGCTAATGACAGGCCATCTGTAACGCGCGTTACGATATTGCTGGCCACAGCGCCGCTTACAATATCCTCACCAACGCCGGTGCACGAAATGCCGGCAAAAGCGTTTGCATAATTGCCTGCCGTGGTTGCCGAGTCGCTAACCCTGCCGGGAATTTCAAAACCTTTGCCGCCGGTTGAGGTTGCCGCAGCCAGGTTGCCGAAGGCATCCAGGGCAACACATCCAACGGTGCCCAGGCGGATGGAATCGCTTAGTTTTTTTTCATACTCTTTCCGCCGCTGGGGCGTTTCGGGGTTGTAGTAGCCAAAGCCGTTTTCGCGGGCGAAACTTTGTGCGCCTTTCCCGCTCAAAACTCGGTCGTCATAGCTTAATAGTTTTTCGGCAATACAAATGGGGTTCTTCACCTCTTCAATATTGATCACCCCCGAAAAACGCATGCTTTTACCATCCATCAGCGAAGCGCTGAGACGTATTTTGCCATCGCTTTGAATTTGCGACCCGGTGCCCGCATTAAACAATTCGCTATCCTCCAGCAGGGCCACCACATAAACAGCCGTTTGCAACGCAGTATGATGTTGCAGGTATTTGTACCCGAGTTTTACGATCCCTTCCAGCGCCTGCTGTTTGGCTATCTTTATTTCCTGGTTCGTTTGCGATTCGCTAAAAAAACCTCCGTGGATGATGAGTTTCATAGTTTGAGCTTAAAGCGGAAAGCTAAAAGCAGAAAGCTAAAGAAGTTAAAAACTGAAAGCAGATGGATAATTCAAAAGCTTTCTGCTTTGGTCTTTCAGCTTTAAGCTTCATGCATTTTCATCGGGCATATTTACAAACGGCCCGGTTTCTGGCTTAACAATTTTTTTGATAATAAGTTGGTTCTCGGCCAGGTCGTATTTATCAAATATCGACATTACACTAACCCGCATATTCCGGATGGATACCGGCGAACCCATTTCTACGTCGTAAATATTGGTTTCAGCCATCTTTCTGCCGTTCACCAAGATAGTCAGGCCTGAACCGATGGCTTCCATCATAGTGCCGCCGGTGATCAGCAGCCCTGCATCTTCGCCTAAGCCAATGCCCAGCATGCCGGGATTGCTGGCGACAGCATAAAGCAGCCTCCCTATACGCCCACGCTGTACAAAATGCGTGTCAATTATTACCGAGTCGATAAAACCCAAACCCGCCGTAATCTGCACTTCGCCTTTGATGAGGGCTTTATTACTCTGCCCGCGATAAATCATATTGGTTGAAGCGGCCGCAGCTCCTGCAGATGTCCCGGCGATCACGAAATGCTCGTTGGAATAACGCGCTTTTAATATTTGAAGAAATTCCGTACCGCCAAAAATGGAGCTCAGCCTAAGCTGGTCGCCCCCGCTGAACATCACTACATCGGCCTTGCGGATGCGGTCAATATAGACTTCGTTTTTGGCATCTTCGCGGCTGCGGATATCCAAAACGCCCACATTTTTTACGTTAAAATGTCTAAACGCTTCTATGTACTCTTCGCCGACCAGTTCCGGGATCTGAGAGGCGGTGGTGATGATCTCAACGACAGACTCATGCAGTTTAGCAGATTCAGTAACGATGCGCTTGAGTATCCCCTGCTCGAAAAATTTAAGATAATTTGGTTTGACTATTCCCTCCTGCGAACCCAGGTTGGTCCCCATGTCTACCGCGCCGCCTATAATGATTAGTTTACCTTTGGGGATGACCATTTTTCTCCTTGTTGGTTAAGCCGGGATATGTCAGTGGTGAGTAGTGAGCGGTCAGCAACAAAAATATTCGCCGTTCACCGCTGACTACTCACTATTCACCATTGACCACTCAACACACCTTGCAAATTAAGTTAAAAAGCTGCAAAATGACGGGCTATAAAAAACAATTATTTGTATAGTGTGCTAATTTTTTGCAGATCGACGTAAGCTGCCGGCGAAAAAGCCGGCGTACCCATGTACCTTTTAAGGCTGTAAAGCAATTGTCTTGCCTCCGGCCTGCTCGCCTGGCTGTCTAAAAGGTCGATCCCCGAAACCACCAGGCTGCCTTTACCTGCCTTACATTCAAAAACAAGCCCCAATGATCGCGCGGTAACCCAATCATCTATTACCCTGACGATTGGATGGACGTTTGGTGCAACGGAATCAAGCATAATTGCATTTGAATGCGACATGGCGTCCCACCATTGCCAGTTACTGTAACTTTGCGTGGGAAATTCCTTTAATGCGGGGTGTTTCGGATCGCATAAAATGCCCAGGGTAACGGGTGGCTGGCCGTTTGTCCAGGCAGTGTTCCAAAAAATGCTCGAAAAGCCGACGGCGATATTTCCGCCTTTATCATCTCTTAGCGAACCCTTCTTAAGGGTCAGCAAAACTTTCCCTCCGCTATTAAGTTTTTCAATAGCCTTTTTATCAAGTGTCTGCGTAACCAAAACATCATCGCCGGTGGCGGGCAAAACGGCCGGATAAACAAAAATATCCCAGGAGTTTTGATGCCCGGCAATAGCAACAGTTAAGGTAAGTTTTGAAGGCTTTCCAATGGCTGCTAAGGGCTGTTTGATCACCCCCAACGAAAATGCGTTGCCGATAGGAATATTCGTTTTTGCCAGTTTGCCGCTAAATAAAATTTTACCCTCATCGTTCGTAATGCGCCAAACAGGCGTTACATTGTTCAACCGTTCAGGGCCGAATTGTGCTACCTCTACCGGTGCTGAAAGCATCTCGTTATTCAAGTAAACCATTTTCGGCAGCCGGGCTAATGGCACCACCGGGCCGCAAAATTTGCTGAATTGCTGTGCATTGATATACCCCTTATCCCCCCAAAACGGGTTGACGACACCTACCAGCGCAGTACCTTGTCCCGGAAAATCAGACAAACCCAATAATTGAAACCCACCGAAGCCGGGTGTCCGCAATGCCGCCTCAATTTCAGCTTTATAGCACAGGGCCTGTAATTTTCCGGAAGCATTAACAAAATCGACGGCAAGATTACTCATGTGGTTCTTTTGAAGCTGATCCCGGAATATCTCGAAGTTTTTAGGCTTCAGGATGCCCGTATATTTAGTTATTTCCCTAAAGTCCGGGTACACACACCACTGGCCAATTTCGTGGCTTACGGTTGGGTGCTGCCATTTTTTAATAATATCGCGCCAGTCGTAATCGCTTGCCGGCGGTTTGCCGTTGATGATACTTTTAAGGCCCTCGCCCCATTGCTGTATCCGGGGTTCCGGTGTGCTGTTATAATCGCTTTCTTCAATAATGGGCCAGCCCGATGCAGTGGTGTAAAGGCGTCTCGGATCTGTCTTTTTCCAGTACTTAACAAAATCTCTTAGATAATTTTCAAGGTTTTTGCCATCCGGCTCATTGCCATACGCCATCATGCAAAACGAGGGGTGGTTGCCATAGGCTTTTACAATTCTCCGGCTTTCATCGTACAAATACTGATCGATAGGTTTACCGTCGCCGATAGTTACATCAGAGTTTGCCCAGGAATCGCATTCAACATGCAGGTAAAACCCCAAACGGTCCGCTGCCTCAAAAGCCGCATCCGGCGGGCACCAGGAGTGGAAACGGATGTGATTAAGGCCATAAGCTTTACAAACACCCAAAACACGCAGCCATGATGCCACATCCGTTGGCGGGTAACCGGTTTTTGGAAATACGGCGCACTCCAGGGTTCCCCGCAGCATAATAAGCTGGCCGTTTATAGTAAATTGGGTGCCCCGGCTCTTAAATTCGCGCATGCCAAAAGTTACGGGCCGTTGGTCAGTTTCACCAGATTTTGTTGAAACGGCGACCTGCATTTGGTAAATATCCGGGTGAAACTCGCTCCAAAGTTTCGGATGGCTGCCCATCGGGTAAACGATTTCGATTAGGGTGTCTTTACCGATTGTCAGCGGAGTTGAAACGGGCTTTAGCTTATGTTCCGGTGAGCCCTGCAATGCGGCCAGCAGTTCAATTCGCGCCCTTGCCATTTTTCCACTGATATTTTTTAGCCATATACGGGCCGTTACCTGTTTATTTTTAATATCAGGATAAAGCTGCACATCGTCGATGTAAACTGACGACCCGGCGCTTAAATACATTTTGCCGATCATCCCGTTCCAGTTGCCTTGGGTATGGTCGGTTATGCTGTGCGAATTCTCACCAACATTTACGTCCTTCACCCGGTTATCAACCCTTATGGTAATTTTATGATGGCCCGCCGTTAATAGCTGCGACACATCGTACACGTGCGCCGTGGCCAGGCTGTTCCGCATGCCGGCCGGCTTATCATCCACCCATAAGGTGGTTTCCCAATGGCTTCGTTCAATATAAAGTTCGGTATGCTTGCCCGACCATGAGGCGGGGATATTTACCTCCCTGCTGTACCATGCCGCGCCTTTGTAATATTTTACAGGCTGCAGCCAAAACGGAATCTTTACGTTCCCAGGCTGACGGTATGGCGCGTATTGCGGCAGGCGGAACCATGACGAATCTGCAATAGAGCCCGTCCACGGCGTATTTACTGCGATATCATTGCCGATGCCATTTGTGGTAAGCGAGCCGGGGAGTACGATCTTACCGGGCAGCTGATGATTGTACCAGTGTTCCGTAACGCCCTTGTCGAGTGAATCAAGCTGGAGATTCCACGTGCCGGAGAGATCGATCTTTTGGTTTTCCTGGTTTTTAGCTTTGGTCGATTGAGCATTAACGTCAATATGAAAAAGAAGCGCGGCGGTAACCACGAACCTAAAGAGATGGGCTTTCTTCATTTGGTGAGCGTTAACTTATGTTTAAACCGAAGCCGGGTGCGCGGGTGTTTATTCGAAATCAAATATAAAATCAATGCTAACTAAAACGGAGGAAACGCCTATAATTAAATAATCACACTTTTTAAGGCCAAAAATTCTTTAACATTATTAAGTTTTTTTAGTTTTAAAGGAAAATTGACCTCACATAAAGACCACAAACCTATGAAGATATACAAGTGCTGCGCGGCCCAAATATTTGGAGCGCGAACCATAAAAAGCTCATCCAGCTGCGTTTGAACCTGGAGGAATTGGAGCACAAACCTACCAACGCCATAGATGGTTTTTATGAGCGGCTTGAAAAACTGATGCCCAGTCTTTATACGCACCGCTGTTCGCCCGGTGTACCTGGCGGGTTTTTTAAGCGGGTTATTGCCGGTACCTGGATGGGGCACGTGATAGAGCATCTTGCCCTGGAGATACAAACCCTGGCCGGCATGGACACTGGTTTTGGCCGTACGCGCGAAACCAAAACACCCGGGGTTTACAACGTGGTTTTTACTTATATAGAGGAGAAGGTTGGCGTTTACGCCGCTGAATCGGCTGTGCGCGTTGCCGAAGCGCTGATAAAAGGCGTTGATTATGACCTGGAAAAAGACATACAGGAGATGCGCGAGATCCGCGAAAATACGCGCCTGGGCCCAAGTACAGGGTCGATCGTGGAAGAGGCTATTATGCGAAATATTCCCTGGATCAGGTTAAACAACCAATCGCTGGTGCAATTGGGCTATGGCAAAAACCAGGTACGCTTCCGCGCCACGATGACCGAAAAAACCAGTAGTATAGCCGTTGATATTGCCAGCAATAAGGACGAAACCAAACGGATGCTGGATGAGCAGGCCATCCCGGTAGCAAAAGGCATCACCATTTCATCCACTTTAGGGGTGGACGAAGCGATACGCAAAGTTGGCTTCCCATTGGTGTTTAAACCGCTGGACGGCAACCACGGCAGGGGTATTTCTATCAATATCCGGTCCCGCGAAGACGCTGTAGCCGCTTATGAGCATGCCGCTAAAATATCCCGGCGGGTAATTGCTGAGCGGTTTGTGACCGGTTATGATTTCAGGGTGTTGGTGATCGATAATAAAATGGTAGCCGCTGCCCTGCGCGACCCTGCCCACGTTAAAGGCGACGGGGTGTCAAACATTCAACAGCTGATCGACAAAGAAAATACCGATCCCAGGAGGGGTTACGGGCATGAAAAGGTTTTAACCCTGATCACCATCGACCGGGACACCATGGATCTGCTGGAGAAAAAAGGCTATAACCTCGAAACGGTACCGGCAAAAGGCGAGAAAGTTTTTGTAAAATCTACAGCGAACCTGAGCACCGGCGGCACGTCCATAGATGTAACCGACCATGTACATCCGCAAAATGTGTTTATCTGCGAAAGAATCTCAAAAATAATCGGCCTGGATATTTGCGGCATTGATATTATGGCCAAAAACCTTACCCAGCCGCTTACCGAAAATGGCGGCGTGATACTGGAGGTAAACGCAGCTCCCGGTTTCCGGATGCATATTGCGCCGAGCGAGGGCTTACCCCGCAACGTGGCCGGCCATGTGATCGATATGCTGTACCCGCCGGGCAAGTCGTCCAGGATACCGATTATCGCTATTACCGGCACCAACGGCAAAACCACCACCACGCGCCTGATAGCCCATATTGTAAAAAACAATGGCTACCGCGTGGGGTTCACCACCTCGGACGGTATTTATGTGCAAAATAACATGATGTTGAAGGGCGATACCACCGGCCCGGTGAGCGCCGAGTTTATTTTGAAGGACCCGACAGTCGATTTTGCCGTTTTGGAAACCGCCCGTGGCGGCATCCTGCGCGCGGGCCTGGGCTTTGGCCAGTGCGACATCGGCGTAGTGACCAATATACAGGAAGACCACCTGGGCCTGGCGGACATTCATACACTGGATGACCTGACCCGCGTAAAAGGCGTGATCGTCGACGCGATAAAAAAGGATGGCTGGGCCGTACTGAATGCCGACAACGAATATTGCGTGCGCATGGGGAAGAAGGCGGATTGCAAAGTAGCCTATTTCAGCATGCATGAAAATAACCCCGTCGTAAAATCGCATTGCAAAAAAGGCGGGATAGCTTGCATTTACGAGAATGGCTTTGTTACCATCCAAAAAGGCGACTGGAAGATACGTGTGCAACGCAGCAGCCTGATCCCGGTTACTTTTGGCGGAACAGTGCCTTTTATGATCGAGAATGTGCTGGCAGCCACGCTTGCAACATTTTTGTACGATTTTAAAACCGAGGACATTAAAATAGCCCTCGAAACCTTTATCCCTTCGGCGGCGCAAACGCCGGGCAGGATGAACATCTTCAACTTCCGGAATTTCCGCTTTATGATCGACTTCGCCCATAACCCGGCGGGTTTCAGAGGAATAAAAGAGTTTTTGACGCATATCGATTCGCCGTTAAAGATTGGCATTATAGCGGGCACCGGCGACCGGCGCGATGAGGACATCCGCGAACTGGGCAGGCTATCTGCGGAGATGTTTGACCACATCATTTTGCGCCAGGAAAAATTTCTGCGCGGGCGCACTGCCGAAAATATCCTGAGCTTATTGATTGAAGGTATTGAATCGGTTGACGTGGAAAAGAAATTTGAGATCGTACCAAATGAGGTTGATGCCATCAAACATTCCATGAGCCTTGCCGTTCCGGGTGCATTTATTGTCGCGCTAAGCGACGTGATCACTAATGCTATCGAAACCGTTCAAAATTACCAGGAACAGGAAAGGAATGGGACGTTTGAGGTTTGATTTATGATTTCGAATTTCGGAATTTCGATTTCGGATTTGGAATATGTTTAATCCGAATAATCGTGAACGATAAAACATCGAGAGCCGTAGCCGTATTTTTTACGAGGGCATTGTTGGGAATAATCTTCCTGATGCAGGGTTATGGAAAAATATTTACCTACACTGTGCCCAAGGTTTACGATATGTTTTTTAAAGATTTTGAAAAGACTTTTCTCCCCAAGTGGTTAATATGGGGCACTGCTTATTATACCTCGTATGTTGAATTGATCTGCGGGTTCTTATTGATCACCGGCCTTTTCAGAAAATATGCTTTATACCTGCTTGCTATCGATCTGTTGATCGTGTCCTTTGGGCATGGGCTGATGGAGCCTATTTGGGACCTGCAGCATGTTATACCAAGGGCCATCTTGCTGATCATAATTTTGATTGTTCCGGCGGAATGGGATCGATGGAATGTTGATCGTTTTTGGTCGGCCGACGTCAGCAGGACATAAACCGGGTATTTTAATTTACAATATGCCCCCACTCGAAATTATCTACCAGGACAAGCACATGGTCGCCATTAACAAACCGCATGGCTTGCTGGTGCACCGGTCGCAGATCGCCAGCGATGCAAGTGAATTTGCCTTACAGCTTTTACGCGACCAGCTAAACCGGCGTGTATTCCCCGCCCATCGCCTCGACCGTAAAACAGGCGGGGTACTTTTGTTTGCCTTGAGCAAAGATGTCGAAAAGCTGATGCAACAGCAATTTGCAGATAACCGCGTGGATAAAAAATACCTGGCCATTGTTCGCGGGTATACGGAAGACACAGGTGAAATAGATTACCCGTTGCGCAAAGAGAACGGTAGATCGCAGGAGGCCCTTACCCGCTACAAAACCGTTGCCCGCGCTGAATTGAATGTGCCGCTGGGCGCTCACCCAACGTCGCGCTATTCGCTGGTGGAGGCTAACCCTGCAACCGGCCGTATGCATCAACTGCGTAAACATTTCAGCCATATTTTTCACCCCATCATCGGCGATCGTACCCACGGCTGCAATAAACAAAACAAGCTGTTTACAGAACGCTGGGAGCTGGACACGATGCTTTTGCATGCATCGCAACTCTCGTTTCAACATCCTGTTACGAAAGCACAAATTGATATTGAAGCACCGCTGCAAGCGGAATATTTGAGGATGATCGGTGTGCTGGGATGGGGCGATGAGGAAATGCCATCACACCGAACCACCGTTGTGGAATCCTGAAATCCTTCAAATCTTAAAAATCGTGTAAAAAAAATGCGTTCCGTATCTCACCCCGGAACGCACTCAACATTTAATGCCGAACAAAACTAAACCTCAGATGTCATGTTTAAAAACACCCAAACTCTTTATAATAAGCGATGCGCAAATTTGTACCTAAGCATCAAACCACCTAATGGATAAAAACTACGATCCTTTTTTGGTTTCAAAATATAGACTTTTGGCAGTTTAATAATTATAAAATAAATACAATTAATATAACCTTACTAATTGTTTAATGACTTTTTAAACAAAAACGAGTTTTATTAAACATAACCATTTATTGTACAGAACGTTATAGGAAGTTGTTTGTCGAAAAATATAATACTTATTTAACAAAAAATCATGATGATTTGCCGTTATAAAAAGTATTACTGCCTGCGCCCCTTAAATGCTCCCGAAACGCTTCTAATAAAAAGGCCCGCTGTAAATACAAACAGCAAGGCCTTTCTTATCGCTATATTAATCTGCTTAATTCACCCTCACGTCAATATCCCCGCTGGTTGCCCGTGCTTCAACCGGGATACCTCCGCCATTAACACTGCCGGTTACATGTCTCTTATCCCAGGTGCCGGTAAAGTTGGTAAGCATATTATCGCTGATACGCTCGGCGCTCAAGTCAAGGTCCAAACCTTGTTTTGCAGGAATCTCCAGCTCGATATTGCCTGCGCTGGTCCTTAATTTCAGGAATTTGCCCATGGCCCGCATTTTCACTTCAATGCCGCCGGCACTGGTATTGGCCTCCAGGCTGCAGGCCATATCTGTCAGGTCGATGCTCCCTCCGGACGTGCCGGTAGTCAGTTCCCCTTCGATGTGGCTGCCCTCTACACCGCCGCCGCTGGTGTGGGCGTAAATGGTGCCTTTTAGGTTTTCAAGTTCCAGCCCGCCGCCGGAGGTTACCAGTTTGATCTGCCCATCGCAGCCTTTAGCAATGATTCCGCCGCCGCTGGTATGCAGGTCGATATTGTTGCTGCAGTTAGAAACCTCGATGCCGCCGCCTGATGTTTTACCCAGTATCGTTCCCTCGAGTTTGTCGAGCATTAGTCCGCCGCCGCTGGTCGAAAAGGTTTCATTTCCTTTCAAATTGTCGAGCACGATGCCGCCGCCGCTGGTATGCAGGTCGGTTGAAGTTGCTTCAGGAACATATATCTTGAAGGATATGCTCAACCCTTCGTGCCAGTTTATCATTTCATGCTTATTTTTTACAGTAGCGTTCAACTCATGCCCGTTAACGGAGATATTCATATCATAATCTTCTTTCAGGCGTTTTTCAATTTCTTCCTTCGATAAGTCGTGCCCGTTGTTGCCTTTAATATAAACTTCAACGCGCGGAGCTTCACCGCTTTTGCCGCTAACGGTTATACCCCCGGCCGAAGTGCTTACCATTACGTTGTTGATGCCGTCATTCGCTAATGATTTGGTTAGATATGGTGTGTGTTCGTCCTGCGCAAAGGCGGTGAGGCCCATACAGGTTGCAATGAATAGTGTAAAAAGAGTTTTCATAATTTCCTTTATCTGGTTTATTACAACAGACATAGGAATTATAGGATACGTTGCACCACCGCAAGATTTATTTTACAAGGAAGCAGTTGAATGACAGGGGATCGGTTTACGGCACTTCAGGCAATCGCCTGGCCGATAAATAAAAGGGTTTTAGTGTGGGGGACAATGATGTGTATTTCGCGCATGCCGTATTCCCGATCAAAGGGTTCCCTAACTTTAAGGCCAGCCAATTTATCCTTCACACTTTCCCACAAGCCGTCAACATCATTCACTTCTAAATAAAACTCCATTTCGCCGATATCGCCGGCGTTCAGGATGTGTATGGTAAGATTGTCTTTTTGAAGGATGATATAGCCATCGTTATACATGATTTTGCCGAAGCCAAGCAGGTCGATAAAAAAGGCGGCCGTTTCCTTCATGTTGTACGACGGGATCATTGGGCTAAGATGTAAGGCCTTGTACATAACCAGTTTAATGGATTACTTCTTTATAATTAATTGTTTAAAAATTTTGCCACAAAGGGGAGGACACAGAGGCCACAAAGCCTTTATAGCTTGTCAATTTTTTTCTCTGTGTCCCGCACGTGCGGGGTTAAATTGATTTTCCATCAAGTTATTTTACCGTGGCATCAAGTCGTCACTTTAGACTAATATAAAGTTAAAAACATCAATTGTAATTTTTATATCTTTCGCCCATAATTAGTTCGATAGATGGACGACAAATATTATATCCTGGAAGAAGGCGAACAGACAGGGCCGTTTACGCTGGAAGAATTAATTGATGCAGCGCCCGATGTTCATACAAGGGTGCTATCGACGGCAGAAAATACCTGGATGGATGCCTGCGATCTGCCTGAATTATACGACTACTTCAGAGGCCTGGGCATATATTTCCCGACGGAGAACAACCTGGCCTCGCCACTGATCAGGCTTGGCGCCTTTGTTATCGACATGGTATTTATATACTTCATCTTTACCATAACACTGTTGATACTGTCTTCACGTGGTGTGCTGCCCGGGGTTCAAACCCTGGCACAGATGGGGGCGCTTAGTAAACTGGCGCCACAGCAGTTAATGACGATGGAAATTGCGGTTTACCTGATACTGATCACCTATTTTACAGTTGGCGAAGCTTCTGCCATGCAGGCCAGTATCGGCAAAAGGATATGCGGGCTGGTGGTTGTAAACGCCGATGGCGAGGGCATTAGTTTTCCGGTTGCACTTGCAAGGAGTTTAGCCAAGGTGGTATCCATTTCCTTCTGGGGCATCGGGTTTATCAGTATTTTCTGGACCGAGCATCGGCAAACCCTGCCTGATTATCTCGCTAAAACTTATGTTATCAAAAAGGACGCTTAGTTCAGTTGGGTGGTGAGTAGTGAATGGCGAGTGGTTAAAAGAGTCTATAAACTGCACTAACAATCGTCAACTCAATACTGAAAATCGCTATCAGCATGCTGCTAATTGCCTACTGACTACTCACCACTGACTACTGCCCACTGACCACTCAAAACAACCGGTCTTTCATCACCAGGGTACCCGCTATCATATCGTGCAGGCATTGTTGCTGTTTGGTAAAAAAGCATATCACATAACCGACAAAAATGGTAGCAACTGAAAATATTTTTGCCAGGTTGCGGCCGGCGGCGCGGCCAAAGTCAATCCGCTGGCCCTCCATATCGCATACTTTTAAATTGATAATTTGCTTGCCGAAGGTGGCCTGTTTTTCCGAACTCTCCATCACCATATGGTATATCATGTTAACCAGCGGAATAATTATGATTAGGCTAAGCGTGAGTATAAGGCGAAATTCCTGGTTGGATGCCAGCAGGGTAACCACGAATATGAACGGCACGCAAACCAGCGAAACAAAAAACCAGTCCAAAGCCGATGCCACCAGGCGCTGATCAAAACTCCCAAAATACTGCGGTATAACCGGTTGCTCCCTAAAGCCTAAAAGCCCTCGAAGTTCAGCAACTTCATGGGCCTGCTTATAGTCGGTCATTTTTTCAGTTTTTACAAAGTCAGCCGGCTTTATATTGAGTTGCTTCAACTGTTCAATGCTGAAGGGGCCCTGGGGCTTGCCATTAACAACCAATATATAATCGTCGGACATGATCATGCGATTTTTATAAAACGAAAACCGGATCTCAAATATCGGACAATGAATTGAGTACTTCAAAACCCGATTTTAAGATCCGGCGCGTGGTATCATCTATTGCGGGGAATCAAGAGTCAAGAACCAAGAGTCAGGATAAGAAGGCAAATGCCCAAACAGTCCAATTTGTCCCTTTTCGATAATTTTTCCGCCTTGTCTGTGTTTTTTCTTGACTCTTGGTTCTTGTATCTTGACTCGCTTTTAATAGCGTTTCACATGAAACCCGGAAAAGCCGCCACTGATGTGAATATGAAATTTGGTTTTTGCGGCATCATATCCCGCGGTTTGAAAGTGGTCGTCGCTCACCTTAGGAACATCGTCAAAGTCATTGCCTGACAGGCCCGAATCAGTTTCAACACTGCAGGCAGCATTCTGCGGGATAAAGATATCAACACCTGACATACCTGTGTTAACTTCGATATTTGTTAATGCTTCAGGCGCCCCCATTTTAACATGGTAACCAGCCATGCCGCCATGTATTTGAAGTTCGCGGACTTTAAATTTCGAAAGATCAAAATCGAGGCCGCTGGCGCCTGTATTTACATTAATTTCCCATACCGGCTTTGGGTTCAACATAAATTCCACCCTGTTTTTATTCCGGCCAAAATGCCAGCGAAAATGCTTATTCATATCGAAGTCCATTACATGGACCGAGTCATCCATTGAACTTGAAAAATCGTATCTCCCCGCGCTCTCGCTGGTATTTGCGCTGAATAGCTGATTTGTGGTATCAGACAGGTGATAACCTACCGCCCCGCCACTTATATTTAACCTTGCTATCTTAACAGCCGGCGTGTAAGGTTCATTAAATGTGCCGTTAACGGCAAAATCATCATTATCATCATCGCCTTTGCTAACGTTCACCGTGTTGCCATGACGGTTTGATGAGTAATAGTAATCGTTGTCAAAATTTCCGAATAGCAGCAGCCCAATACCAACTACAACCACAGTGATCCTTAGAATAGAGGCCCAGGGCGTTTTATTATAGGACAATACCAGGTTTACCCCAACGATGACGATGAAGATCGGCCACAGGCGTTCGAAGTTATCCCAGTGAAATTCAAGGTATCCGAAATTGGCCAGCAATATAGCTGCACCGATTGCTACCAGGATTAGGCCTGGTACGAGTTTATCGCTTTTCATGACTTATTTGTTTAAGGTATATTTCTTATTCTGCCTTTTCTGCATGATCTTCCGCTGCCGGAGGATTATTATTGGTTGAATTGTTAGGTGCTTCAGCATTTGGCATATTGGCCCGCGCTGAAGCACTCTTAACTTGCCCGCTGATCAATAGCGCCACGCCAGCGACCAGAATGGGTACAGGCCAAAGGTTGGAGTAATCAAAATCGGGGAACAAGTCAAAATTGTTCATCAGGATGAGACCGCCGATCACGATGAGCACTACGCCCA
>JABDHD010000077.1:21723-21882 GCA_013285685.1 Bacteroidota bacterium | reverse complement strand
GTGGTGATAAAATATGTCAACATAATCAAGCCCCATGCGTTTCAGGCTTTGATCTAAACTGGCTACCAGATATTTTTCCATACCCGTATTGGTAATGGTTTTAAACAACCTGCTTTGAACTACCGAAAGGTGGCGTTGTATCATCAGGCGGAACATCCT
>JABDHD010000077.1:21289-21713 GCA_013285685.1 Bacteroidota bacterium | reverse complement strand
CTTTTGTGGAGATAATTAACTCATCGCGATAGTTTTTAAAATCATCCTTAAAAATCTCACCGAAGGTTTCCTCGGCAGAGCCAGGTGGCGGGCCATAGTTGTTGGCTAAATCAAAATGCGTTATGCCGCTGTCAAAAGCCAGCCTTAATATGGTACGCGCATTTTCCAGGCTATCGATAGCGCCGAAATTATGCCACAGGCCAAGCGATACCGCCGGAAGCATTAAGCCACTTTTACCGCAACGGCGGTAAGGCATATTTTTGTAACGGGTGGGATTGGGTAGATACGACATATTGTTAGATTTTTAATGTGAATAATTAATGCCTGTTGCTTTATCAAGCGCTTTTGTCATTATTTCCAGGTCGATAACGCCCCTGAAACCGCTAAACCCAACGGCAAGTTTTGATCCGTCAGGCAGGTTAAG
>JABDHD010000077.1:0-21279 GCA_013285685.1 Bacteroidota bacterium | reverse complement strand
AGGTTAAGGGGCTGGCCCCCTTGCCATCCTATCAGATCCGGGGCCTCTATGCCATTGCCATTTTCTTCCGCAAGCCCGTTGAAAACCATTTTTTCGTATTCACCGGTTTTAACGCCGGTAAGCCAAACCTGGCTTGCTTTGGTCCAGGCGACTTTATAGGATTGCCTTTGCCGGGGCTTATTTGCTCCGAGCATTCTGCCATACACCATCCCGTTTTCGGCGATAATGCAAACAGCTACATTGCCGTTGGCAATATCCCTGTCTTCAGGGTTTTGCATGTAAACCGGTACCAGGTTTTCAATTTCGGCAAACATTTTATTAATGATCGCCTCCAGTTTTTGATTTTCCATTTATATAATATAGCGTAATTTTAGGTATGATTGTCGCGCCCGCTGGCTGGCATTAATTCATGGTGCAAAATTGGGCTTGTTTTGTGTAAAATCCATTGAACTGGGACAAGAAATCAAAAAAAAAATGTTTCAAAATATAAACGCATATGTTTTAAAGTCTGTCAACTTATCTCCGGAGGAGTTGGAGTATTTTAATTCAATGCTGCAATATAAAGTAATACCAAAAAAAACGCTGCTGCTGCAGGCCGGCAATATTTGCAATTTTGAAGCCTATGTGATCAAAGGCTGCATACGCGAGTATTATATCGATGGCAATGGGGCGGAGCTAACACTTCAGTTTGCGGTTGAAGATTGGTGGGTTAGTGATATTACCAGTTTTGAGGATCAGAAGGTAAGCAGTATGTACATTGAAGCATTGGAAGATTGCGAGCTTTTAATGCTTTCGCGGCAATCAAAAGAGCAGCTTTTAGCAAAAGTACCCAAGCTTGAAAGGATGTTCCGCCTGATGATACAACGCCACCTTTCGGTAGTTCAAAGCAGGTTGTTTAAAACCATTACCAATACGGGTATGGAAAAATATCTGGAATTCATAAAACGCTACCCCACCATCCCGCAGCGCGTTCCGCAACATTATATCGCCTCCTACCTCGGCATATCCCCGGAGTTTTTGAGCAAGCTCAGGACCAGGCATTTGAAAAATAATTGAAAGCCATAACAATAAAATCCTGCCCGATTTTTGCTAAACAAGCCTGAAAGAATCGAATATTTGTTTTTAGTTATTTCACAAACCCTCAGTACCCTAAAGCCCACCTCCAAAATTATTCGATTCTTGCCGGTAAATTTCCTTAATTAGCTATATTGCAAATCGATTTAGCAAACTGATAAACACTTTTAATGAAACACTTTTTTGCCCTCCTGCTAGCCGCCGCAAATTTGTTTTATGTGCAAGCCGCTTATGCACAATCAACACCTGCTCAAAATGACAACCGGCCATGGAACGCCTCCTGGATAGCCGCAGCCCATGATCTGGGTGTTGAATATGGTGTTTACTATTTTCGCAAAAGCGTTGATCTTCCTGCCAAACCCGCGTCTTTCATTATCCATGTCTCCGCAGATAATCGTTACAAATTATATGTGAACGACACGCTGGTATCACTTGGCCCGGCGCGCGGCGATACTTATTTCTGGAACTACGAAACGGTCGACCTGGCGCCATACCTTATAGCTGGCAAAAACACCGTAGCGGCGCTTGTTTTTAATGAGGCCCAATTCCGCCCCGAAGCGCAGATATCTGTCCGTACCGCGTTCATCGTGCAGGGTAATTCGACTGCCGAAGAAGTACTTAACACCAATAATACCTGGAAGTGCCTGCGCGATGCAGGTCGTCAACCTATTCCGGGTTTTTTTTTCGCTGCCAGCAAAGGCGAAATGGTGGATATGAACCAGGCTGTTAAAGGCGATTGGGCAGCAATAAATTACGATGACAGTACCTGGCCCAATGCGGCGAGGGTGATGGGCGGAACACTTAAAGGCATGAGCTGGGGTATCGACTGGGCGTTGGTACCCTCCACCCTACCGGCAAGGGAAATGACCTATCAGCGCATCCCTAAATTGCGCAGCGCCATCGGCATAAGCGTTCCGCCCGCATTTCCTGGTGAGAAGGGACCGATAACTATCCCAGCCAACACAACCGTGACTTTACTGCTCGATCAAACATTTGAAACAAATGCTTACATCACCTTAAATTTCAGCGGCGGTAAGGATGCGGGGATTTCGTTGGGCTATGCCGAAGCGCTTTACGATAAAGGCAGCCACGGCACGCGCAAAAGCAACCGGGATGAAGTAGATGGTAAGGAGTTTGTAGGCCGGATAGACAGCCTGAACGCCGATGGCAGCAAGGGGCAATCGTTCACTACATTAAACTTTCGCACGTTTCGTTACATCCGGCTCATCGTGCAAACCAAAAATGAACCGCTGACTATCGATGATCTTTACGGCACTTTCACGGGTTATCCTTTTAAACGTGCAGCGGTATTTAATACAGATAATACCGAAATAAAGCAAATACTGGATATCGGCTGGCGTACGGCCAGGCTTAACGCCTGGGAAACTTATACCGACTGCCCCTATTATGAGCAATTACAGTACATTGGTGATACACGGATACAGGCATTAATATCGTACTATAATACCAGCGACGACCGGCTGGCGCGCAATGCGCTCACGCTCATGGACCATTCACGTATAGCTGAAGGGGTTACAAGGAGTTGTTACCCAACTAAAGGTACCCAGATCATATCGACATTTTCCTTATGGTATATCTGCATGCTGCATGATTACTGGATGTATCGCAACGACAATGACTTTATAAAAGATAAATTGGTTGGCGAACGGGCAGTACTGGATTTTTTCAGCAAATACCAGCAGCCGGATGGCTCGTTGAAGGATACACCCTACTGGGCATTTGTTGACTGGGCCGGCAACCTGGCCGGCGAAGTGAAGGGCAAAGATGGCAGCGCGGCAATATACGACCTGCAATTGCTTTGGGCCTACCAATGGGCCGCTGAAATGGAAGCCAAAATTGGCTTGAAGGATTTCGCCAATATTTACGATCAAAAAGCCGCACAGTTAAAGGCTATGATACAGCGCAAGTACTGGGATCCGGTTAAAAGGCTGTATGCCGACACCAAAGAAAAAACCGGGTACTCTCAACACGTTAATTCACTTGCCATACTTACAGGCATGGTGAGCGATGCAGAGATGCCGGCAATGGCTAAAAAACTGCTGACCGACGGTACCTTAACGCAATGCACCATCTATTTTAAATATTACCTGCACCAAGCGCTGGTAAAAGCGGGTCTGGGAAACGATTATATGAACTGGCTGGATGTATGGCGCAATAATATCAAAATGGGCATGACTACATGGGGTGAGGTATCGGATCTGCAGGGCACCCGTTCAGACTGCCATGCCTGGGGCGCAAGTCCGAGTATTGAATTTTTCAGAACGGTATTGGGTATCGACAGCTATGCACCGGGGTTTACTAAAATAAAAATTGAGCCGCATTTGGGTACTTTAACAAAAGTAAGCGGCGAGATACCCCATCCGGCCGGAAAAGTTTTCGTGAGCTACAAGTTAGAAAGTGGTAAATGGCAAATACACATTAGCTTACCGGAAAAAACATCGGGAATACTGGTGTGGAAAGCTAAAACTTACCTGCTTAAAGGTGGTGTAAACTCCTTTTTGATTTAGGTATATTTTAAAGTCCAGCTGCCACTTTTTTGCTAAACGCTGCTTCTGTTTTGGCAGGCGCAGATGAGGCGCGGATATTCAGCTCGGTTGAAAGCATGATGGTTTTCACCGATTTGTTTTTAACCGGGTGGTTGAGCTTGCTCAACAAGGTGGTGATCACATTGTCGGCAATTTGAACAATAGGCTGAGCAATTGCCGAGATGGGCGGGGTAAACAATTGAAATACCTCGTAATCATCAAATGACACTACTGCAATGTCATCGGGCACTTTTATGTCCAGTTCGTTAAATAACCTGAGTCCGCAAACGCCAATATGGTTGGTGCCGAATAATACGGCATCTATATCGTCCCGGCGTTTCTTTAAAAACGTTCTTATCGGGTCCATAATAATGTCGTTGTCGCGGTTAAACAGCACCTCTTTAACGATAGGCTTTAAATTATGCTCTTTTAATGCGTTCTTATAGCCCTGCATGCGCTGTGTCAGTTGCGCCTGCGCGGATAAAAACGAAACGTAAGCGATGTTTTTATATCCCTGGCTTATTAGATGCTGTGTAGCGTTATAGGTAGCAAAAAGGTTATCCACTACAACATAATCCGCGGTAACATTCTCCAGGTTACGGTCGAACAAAACCACCGGGAAACCGGTTTTTATTAAAGAATTGATATCGTCCTCTATTCCTTCGGGCGGTGCGATAATATAACCATCGACCCGGCGGTCGCGATACATTTCGATCAGGTCTTTGGTTTTCTCGGTATTATTATCCGTGCTGCAATAAATTATCTTATAGCCGTTGTTATAAGCCCGGTCTTCAATCAACCTGGCGATATTGGCAAAAAAGGGATTGGCAATATCCTCCACCATCAAACCTATGATATTCGATTTGCCGGTGCGGAGGCTCTTAGCCAATGGATTAGGTTTATAGCCAACTTCTTCAACAAATTTTAAAACGCGCTCAACCAGTTCAGCGCCAATCCGTTTTTCCTGGGCCCGGCCGTTCAGGATGAAAGATATGGTTGTTTTGGAAACATTTAAGCTGTTGGCAATATCAACTATCGATAATTTTTTCTTCACTTTATGTAATTCTAATCAAATATATGCTGTAATATAACTCATATTTTTCAAACTATTCGCTTCTGTCTCATTTATTCCAATTTCAGTTAGCTTATCGTTTTCGGGTTTAAGCGCGGATACATAAAACCAAATAAAAATATAACCGCATAACATATTATCGGCAGATAATAAGCGGTAGCAACATTGTGGTCGGCCACCCACCCCATCAAAAATGGGAAAAGGCCGCCGCCCACCACACCCATTACGATAAAAGACGATGCCTGCTCCGTTGATTTACCTAAATCTTTCAAACCCAGGCTAAAAATCGTAGGGAACATGATGCTGAAAAAGAAATTGATCATGATCAGTGCGATGAAAGAAACGGTTCCGAAATTTTGGGCGACGATAAGGCACATTAAAATATTACAAGCGGCAAATATCCAAAGCAGTTTGTTTGGCGCTATTACATACCGCATCAGTAAAGTGCCCACTAAACGGCCTAAAACCATCATTAGCATGCTCAATCCAAAAAAGTAACCCGCCTTTTCAGACGACAGGCCCATTATATCATGACCGTAATTGATAAAATAGGCCCATGTGCCTCCCTGGGCCGCAACGTTAAATAATTGGGCTATCGCCGCAAAAACAAAGTGTTTGTGTTGAAATAATTTCTTCGGTACATGTTCGCCGCCGGCAACAGCGTAGGAATCAATAGCCACTACATGCGGATCTTTAAGCACTGGCACCCTGATAAACGAGAACAAAACAGCAACCAAAGCAATGGCAACCCCGATAACGAAATAAAGATTCCTGACGGCGATCAGGTCGTTCGAATGAGCCTGTCCGGCTTTCAAAATAAAAAAGCCGCCAACTATGGGGCCGATGATCCCTCCCAACCCATTAAAAAACTGGGAAAAATTTATCCGCTGGTCGCTGCTGCGCTGGTCACCCAAAGCAGCAACAAATGGATGTGCAACGGTTTCGAGCGTGGCCAGGCCACAGGCGAGCACAAAAAGCGCGAACCGGAAGAAACCAAATGATCCTGCGTTTGAAGCCGGCACAAAGAGAAACGCCCCGGCGGAATACAAACAAAGCCCCAATAAAACGCCCCATTTATAACCAAACCGTCGCATAAATAAGCCGGCCGGTATACCCATTACCGCGTATGCGCCAAACAGGGATAGCTGCACATAGGCTGATCTTGCTTTTGAAATATGCAGTACATTTTGGAAATGTTTGTTCAGCGTATCGCCCAATGACATTGCTATTCCCCAAAGCAAAAACAGGGAAGTTACAAACAACAGGATAACAATGTACTTACGTTCCGTAAAATTGGGCTTGGCCTCCATATTTACTTAAGTTTCTGTTTAATTGGTGCTGTAAATTAATCGAAAACTTTTAAAAAGAATTAAGTACTGCCTGTTTTTTTATCAGCACTCTTCCCGTTATGCCCATCGTCTCACAAAAAAATCATTCCGTTTTATTGATCGGGTCGTTATACGGCTGCACCAAAAGTTTAATTTTATCGGCACCCAAAGCCTTATCGTCAAATTCAATTTTTATATCTTTTGCCTCACCCTTCATCAGCGAAAAATAATTGTCGCTCATAATGGCAGGCAATAGCTGCTCGCCGGTGCTTGCTTTTACGGGTTCCACCCTAATGGCGAAGGCGGCTGCAGGCGACGAGGCCGGGTTGAGTACGTGCACATTCACCCAGTATTTGCCCCCCTCATGCTTTACCGTATAGGATGTCTTCAAATTAACTTTCGGCAACTGGTTTAATGCGGTAAAATCGGTACGCTTATTGCCGCGCCAGTAAAAATTGTCGGATATCAGTTTACCATCTTTACCCGTCAGTTTTAGTTTGATAAAATGCACATCGCTTAGCCCGCTGCTTTTTGGCTGTCCGCCGTAAACTTCAAAATCCCACAGCGAATACCCCCAACCCGAGCCACGCTGCAGGCCCAGCATGCGCACATAGCGCCCGTTCACCTCGTCAAAAGTGATCTGCTGAACGCCGATATGACCGTCTTCGGTTTGGTAAACATCTTTCCAGTCTTTGGCATCATCCGATACTTGTATCTTGAAAGCTCTTCCAAAGGCTTCTTCCCAATTGAGCTTTACACCGTTTACCACCTGTTCTTGGCCAAGATCAATATAGATCCATTCATTATCCGATTGATTGCTGGCCCAGCGGCTGCCGGAGTTACCGTCGGTTGCTAATCCGGGTTCGCCGCTGGCTGTCGATGAGGCAAAAGCTGGCTTATTCAGGGCGATATTTTCGCGCTCCTCCGCAAAGTTTATAGTGAAACAATTGGTGGCGCTATTGGCAGGCGCGTCAATCGTTTTGGATTGGCTGTATTGCGTAACCAGGCTGCCGTCGCTGTTATAAACGGCTGCCTGTGCGGTTAAGTCCTGTTGATCCGACCGGGTGGTGTTGATCACTTTAATCGCATTGGTTACCGGGTTCCATTGAATGTGTAAAGGCTCGCAAGCCTTTTTTGCCCCCCAGTAAGCCCCTGTCAAATCATAGTAATAATCATAGGTTTGCCAAACCAATGACGGATAGGCCGACTGGCTCATCCAGGTCATGATGCCTGAAGCATCTTCCCAAATGTTATCTTCCCATCCTTCGTACATCGCTTTATTGGTCTCAATGTTCAACAATTGGGCCTTCCGACAAAAATCCTCTATACCGGTTGGTTTTCCGTATCGTTTTGTAATAGCTTCATCATAACGATCGGGCCCGGCATTGCCGGCCGATGGGCCAAAAAAGTGGAGGTTCCACATCTCATTGCGCGGCCACCATTTATCGCGCGGCATAAACTTTTTAAAGCTGTCGAAATTGGTGAATACGGCTGTTCCTATCTCACTCCGTAATCCCCAGCCGGGGTTACCGCCAAAACCGTTCGGAAAACGGCTGAAATACCAGCGGGGGTCCGAATTTGTCCAGGGGCCGCTGCCGGTTAAATTGCCGGCGTGCGAATTTGGCTGGTAGTATCGGTCGTTGCCATCAAAGGTGTTGATATCTTCCTTCAGCCACCCATTTAGCGGGGCCATGGGTGTACCTTCGTTATCACCACACCATATCGCAATTGACGGATGGTTTCTGAACCGTTTTATTTTTTCAACCGCATTTGCGTTGAACGTATTGATATCATCTGGCAGGTTTGGAATGGAGTTTAGCCAAAAGTCATCCCAAACCATGATGCCGTATTTATCACAGGCTTGATAAAACTCGTCGTCAGTGGTCGATCCTATCCAGTTTCGGATGATATTGAAATTCATTTCCTTATGTAGACGCACTTTGGTATCATACTCGTCGCCCCGGCAGCGCAACATGTATTCGCTCATGCCCCAGTTGCCGCCTTTTAAAAATACCCTGGTTCCGTTAACATACACATGCAGCACACGCCCCACGGTATCGTACGCGAATTTCCGGATACCGAATTTGATCTCCTGCTCATCGGATACCTCATCCCCCAGCTTTAAGCTCAGCTTACAGGTATATAAATTCGGCTCGCCATAGCCATTTGGCCACCATAGTTTTGGGCTATTGATCGCCAGTTCCGGAAAGCGTTTTTTATCGATCTTAATATCTGCCGAACCGTCAGCGCCGACAAATACTTTCTCGGAAAATTGAATATTGCCCGGGTTGATAACGCCGCTTAAAACGCCCTGCTCAAAATTACCGGAGCTGTTTCTGATCTTCATCTCCATGGAAAGATCAGCCCGCGCATTAGTAGGCAGATCAGTCCTGATCCAGGGATCGTTTAAGGTTAGGCTGCCGGTATTGCTTAAATAAACATTATCGGTTATTCCCATATTTAAGCCGGGCACATAAGGCATCCAGTCCCAGCTCGCGCTGGGGATATAAGTGGGGCTGGCGTAGTTCACCAGCGGGTTGTGCGGCCAGTAAACCAGGACCGCCAGGGTATTAGGGCCATTTTTGTTTACCAACCCGGTAACATCATATTTCCCACGCTGCATAAACCCATCGAGGCTGCCTATTTTGGTTCCGTTGAGGTAGATTTCCGCCTTGCGGTTGATGCCTTTAAAATTCAGCCAGATCACCTTTTTTGTGAAACCGGCCGGCACCGTAAACTCCGTACGGTACCAAAAGTCACGGTCGTATTTCTTTTTATCGACCTTGTAAATATTATCACCAAAATTGGGGTCTTTTTCCAGGCTATCGGCCACATATGAGGAGAATACAGTCCCTGGCACAACCGCGCGCACCCAGTCATCGGTGTTGTAACCGGCTTTGTAAAGATTTAAGCTATCTGGCTTGAGATCAGCGTGGGCTTTTATCTTCCAGGTAATTGAGGGATTGCTGCTGTTTAAATAATAGGTACCGATCTGTGCTGACACTGTTAAGAAAAAACAGGACATCGAGGCGGACAATAGAAATAGTCTTTTTAACACATTGATCAACATTTTGGCGCTGTTTTTTTATTTTGACAATGAAAATGGTTTATCATCCTGGTTTAGCCCGCGTTGAAAATTCGGCTTGTCGCCCATTTCAAAATGAAGCACACCGCCGTCCATTATATCGGCTTGCGTTATCCAATTGTGGGTATAGGGTTTCCCATTTAGCGTAGCCGACTGGATGTACACATTGGCTTTGCTGTTATTAGTCGCCTCGATTATGAATTTCTTGCCATTTTCAAGGGTGATGGTCATTTTGTTAAATGCGGGGCTGCCGATGACATATTGATCCGTACCGGGACAAACGCTATAGATGCCGGCAGCGCTCAACACATACCAGGATGACATTTGCCCTTCGTCCTCATCACCCGGATAGCCATTTTCTGTGGCGTTGTACATTTTATCCATCACGTCGCGGATATGCTGCTGGGCTTTCCATGGCTGGCCGGCATAGTTGTACAGGTAGATCATGTGCTGGATCGGCTCATTACCCTGGGCATACTGCCCCATGTTAAAGGCGGCCATTTCCGTCATTTCGTGTATCACCTGCCCGTACCCTCCAACTTTGATCGTGCCAGGTTCTGTAAACACAGAATCAAGTTTTGCAATAAAATTCTTTTGTCCGCCCATCAGGTCGATCAGCCCTTGCGTATCGTGAAAAACCGACCATGTCCAGTGCCAGGCATTGCCCTCGGTATATGGGCCGCCCCAATCCAGGGGATCAAATGGCTCAATCCAATTCCCTTCAACATCTTTTGCCCGCATAAATCGCGTTTTTGGGTCGAAAAGATTTTTGTAATTATACATCTGTCGTGCAAAAACATCTTCGTAAAACTTGTTCCCGGTTTGTTTGGCCAGCTGGTAGCCGCAAAAATCGTCATAAGCGAATTCGAGCGTCCAGGCGGTTGAGCCCTGTGTTTTTGCGCTATAAGGTACATAACCATCGGCGAAGTATTCTTTCCAGCCGGGCCGCCCGTTAGCACTACCCCATGGGCCCTTATTGGTGGCTTCGTGGTAATAAGCTTCGAGCGCCCTTTTTGGGTCGAATGTGTGTATGCCTTTTACCCAGGCATCGGCGAGCAGCGATATAGAATGATTCCCCAGCATGCCGCCGGTTTCGGCCGGGAACGACCATGCCGGCAGCCAACCACACTGTTGCTGTGCGTCCAGTAAAGCATTTACATATTGCCCCTCCATAGTGGGATGCATAATGGTGTTGAGCGGAAATTGCGCACGGAAAGTATCCCAAAAACCATTATCGGTATACATGTACCCATCATGTATCTTTCCATCATAGGGGCTATAATAATAGGGTTTACCATCTTTGCCATATTCAAAAAACTGGTGCGAAAACAGGTTGGCATGGTAAAGACACGAATAAAATGTCGCTTTTTGATCTTCGGTGCCACCTTCAACCAGCATCCTCCCCAGCAAATCGTTCCAAACTTTATCAGCGGCCCTATGCGTTTCATCAAATGAGTTGTATTTGCCCAACTCTGTTTGCAGCGTAAGTTCAGCCTGTTCAGGGCTGATGTAGGACGATGCAACTTTGGCCTGCACCGTTTCGCCGTCCTTAAATTTGATGTAAGCGCCAACACCCTCCCCTTCAGCAGTCAAATTATCGGGTGTAACCTGGTTTTTCTTATTCTCCCAGGTACCATAACCCGCAAAGGGCTTATCAAAAACAATTACAAAATAATTTTTAAAACCAGCGGGCGCCCACCGGCAATTGTTGACGTACCCGCTGATGGTTCTATGTTCAGGGTCGATTTTCACCGCGCTCATTTTGGTATAGCCATCCAGTACGATATAAGCCGCCTTTGACCGCGGAAAAGTAAACCGCAAGTGAGCGCCGCGTTCCGTGGGACTGATCTCGGTTGTAATTTGGTTATCCAGCTTTACGCGATAGTACCCCGGCTGCGCAATCTCATTGGCATGACTAAACGAAGCCGCTCTGGCATCCTCGTTAACCACCAATTTCCCTGTCACCGGCATCAGCGAAAAAACGGCATAATCGTTCACCCATGAGCTGCACTGGTGCGACTGCTGGAACCCGCGGATGGTATGTACAAAGTATTGGTATTTCCAGCCATCGCCGTTTTTACCGGTTTGCGGTGTCCAGGTGTTCATGCCAAAGGGCAACGCCGTGGCCGGGTAGGTGTTCCCGTAGGAAAACTCGAACTTCGAATTGGTCCCCTGCCGGGTATTTACATATTTTACCAGGTCGGGTGTTTGTGCTGATAATATGCCGCCCGCACACATCAAAAAATAAAAAACAAATAAGCGTTTTTTCATTGGTCGTTTATAAAGTCGCCGGTACGGCAAACCAGATTTTTCAGAAATAGATTTTAACACACACTCCCTTAAAAAAAGGAGGCACTCCTACCTCCTTTTCAATCAACTAAACCCCATTTTTTAATCAACTCATTAGCGCGACCAATTTATTCGCAATGATCAAATGACTTTGCTAAATTGTTTTAGCAAAAATAGGTTTTAGTAGTTAATTAGCAAATTTTTTATAAAAACTATTGAAATTTAACCCTGATAAAGCGTGGCCGGTATAAATTAGGGTCCGCATTTAAGTCTTTAATAAATTCAGTGGAATTGATATTATAACTGATAATTAATTCCCCGGACGCGGAAAGAGAAGGGTGCGCCTTTGCATTATAAACTAAATAAGTACTTTTTAGCAGATCAGGCTTGCAATCCCATAACTTGATCACCGGTCCGAACGGGCCGTAAGGCGTTGCCCCTATCCGCATGCCCACTGATGTGCTCATCCCGTCAACCTGGAAGATCAAAGCGTAACGCCCATCAGGCAGTGCGGTCAGGCTCAACTCATCCGATACCTCTTTGGTAACATTCCCAACTTTATTGATGTCGCTAACCCATTCGCTGCCGGTCCAATAGGTCCATTTATCAAAGCGTTCAAAATCCGCCGGCAAAACCCGGGCAACCATCAGCTGTTTGGCCATGCCCCTCACGCCGTAGATATAAACAAACCCATCGGGTTTCGGCGCTCCCGCCTTTTTTGTGTTTACGTAAATACCCGACCCAAATGTACCGCTGTCCCCCGTATTCTCCGAAACGAATACCGGCGCATCCATTTGCTGTTGATTCAGGAAAGGGGGCTCACTGCCGGCTGGTATTTTTATCAGCGAGGTGCCAACCTCCCTAAATCCAAACGGCCCCGTGCTTACATTCCGCACCCGGTAACCAAAAATGTAAATATTATTGCCAAGCTCCTGGTTTACAAAGCCATCTCCCAACCAATAATAGTCGGTACTTTGTGTTTTTGGCGTTTTGGGGATAAAAACCGATTCAGGCTTACCTTCTTTATCTTTATCCCAATAAAAATGCATTTGATCCGCAGCCGGCTTGTTGCCATTTAATATCGCGACCGAATTATGGATCATTTTATAACCCGGCGTCATGGTATGATCCTTTATCTCGCCGATCATACTGTCACTAAAAAGGAAAAGTATCCTGCCATCTGGCTTTGCAGGCTTGCAGCGTACGCCGTCCAGCCGCATGGTGTAAATGCCGTCGGCCCCAAACCAACCGGAATCTCTTTTTAACAGGTCCGACCACTCCGGCGCCGCTTCAACCGTAAATTTAAGGTGCTCCAGGTCAACCGTATCTGTGTGCTTGGCCACCTGCCCGCTTGAGCAGGTGAAATGGAAAACAAATAAACCGGTAATAACAAGTGAAGCGGATATTTTCATCGATGAGTTGCTAAAGAAGCCTGGTAAATTTAATTATTTTTTAAAGATGCAATCGTTCGTGGCGCTTTATCTGCCGGGTGATGATGATGGTTATTCCGACAAGGCCGCCAACAATCATCGCCGTAGCGATCATTTCTGCCTGGGTTAAATCAAACCCTAAAAACCTGTATCGCTCATTAACCCGAATAGTTTCTATCAATATCCTTTCCAGGCCGTTCAGGATCAGGAATATGCAAAACATCAATCCCGGAACGCGGATGTGCTTCCTGAATAGCCACATCAATCCAAACAAACCGATACAAATTACCGCCTCATAGAACGATGTAGGGTAAACACCCGCGCGCAATTGCTCGCAATGTTCGCCGAAACAGCCGTACATCCGTATACCTGCATCGATGGTATTATGCGGAAATTTGAACGACCACATCCAATCGGGCAACCAACCCAGTAAGGCCGGTTTCGGATGGTTATTTACGATGCCCCAGTCGCCATCACCGGATAAATGGCAGCCGATACGCCCGATCCCATAAGCCAGCATCATCCCCGGTGAACCAATATCAGCCAGGTGCACCAGCTTCATTCCTTTTTTATTGCAGATGTATAAAAAGGTAAGCGATCCAAATATCAGGCCGCCGTAATAGGTAAACCCGTTGGCCGAAAACAAGGTATCAACCGGGTGGCGTAAAAAAAGCTGGAAATTCTCAGCCGTATTAAACAGCTTGGCGCCAATTACTCCCGAAATGCCCAATGCAAAGGCCAGGTATCCCATTAGCTGGTAAGGGTGCACCTCCTTTTCAACTATTTTTGGCTTTGGCAGCCGCTGTTTTCTTCTATCAAAATAAACCCACAATGCAAAGGCAGCCGCGAACATTAAACCGGCCGGCAAATTGCCCTGAATTGAAAATATAAACCCGACCGGATCATTTGAAAATATACTATGATCAATAATTGCGCCTGCTAACTTAAATCCGAGAACAAATCCAAGCACACCATTCACCGCCAGTTCCAGAAAAGAAGCCGGCAAGCCTACCCACTCTTTTTCCTTATAGGACGAGATAAGCCCATCGGCTTCTTTCCTTTTGAATTCCGATACGAAAACAAAATAGGTTATAAAAAAAGAAAGGGCCACAAAAAACCCTAAGGTTTGGATAGGTATGGAGATATGAACATGAAAAATATATTGAAGCAGGTCGCCTATCGTCGGGAACATATAGCTAATTTATGCAAAAAAGCCTTTTAAATTATGGGATTTGCTAAGCCGCATAATTTAAAAAGCCTTTTTGACTCACAAACACCGTTAACAGCTAAAATCCTAATTGTAATCCCAGATTAATAACGCGCTGGTTAATGTATGCATCACCCGCCGTGTTAGTCTGAATTTCAGGGTCCTGCTGGTAGCGATCATAGTTATCCCAGGTAAACAGGTTGTAGGCGCTCAAGTAGATCCTTGCATTATTCAAATGAAACGGCAACGACTTGCTTGGGAACTGGTAACCAATATCCACGGTTTTCAGCCTGATGTAATAAGCGTTTAACAGCCAATAGTCCGATGGATAATAGGTCGGGCTGTTTATCGTAGCCGGGTTGGTGGTCAGTCGCGGAAAGTTTGCGGTGGCGGCATTTTGAGGTGTCCACGCAGTCAGGTCAATCGGTTGAAACTGGCTTTCAAACGGCTCGATACCTGTGCCTGTAATAATAAAGCTATAATTAAACGATCCCTGGAACAACAGGCTTATACTAAAGCCTTTGTAACCGGCGGTTAAGTTCAAGCCAAGTGTAGTATTGGGCAAATTGGGATTTCCTATGGCTTTCTGGTCAAATACGTTGATATAGCCGTCGCCGTTTAAATCCTGGTACCTTAGATCGCCGGGCTGAATAACTTCGCCATTATCCGGTACCGCAATCGGGTCGCCCGCATTGCTGCCGCTGTGCGCCGCTTTATAGGCGTTTATTGCACTTACATCAGCAGGCGTATAATAACCTAAAAAATGATAGCCGAACGGCTGGTTGATAGATTGGCCGGTACGCGCCAGCCATGGGTAGGCCGGCTGTGCCTCGCTTTCATACAGTATCTTGTTTTTTGCATACGAAAACACAAAATTCACCCCATATTGAACATTCCTGATGTTGTTGTGGTAACCTATCTGTCCGTCAAACCCGTTGTTTTGAGTGCGCCCAAGGTTAATGGCCGGTAAGCCCACCCCTAAAATAAGCGGGATATTATTCGGCGTGATCAACTGGTCGTAACGGACGTTATGGAAATAATCAGCCGTAAATGACAAATGATCTTTAAACATATTGGCATCCAAACCCAAATCAAGTTCCTTTTGCCGTTCCCAAACCACATTGGTATTTGCCAGGGCGCCTTCATAGTATTGGTTATAATAATTAGGAGATGAGCCGAAATTATACTGGTTTGGATTTTGGATATAATTTTGGGTGTAGATATAGGTATTCCCCGGAGCCACATCTGAACCGACAATACCATAAGACCCTCTCACCTTGAGCAAGCTAAACAGGGAAGTCAGTTTTTTGAAATAGTCCTCTTTGGTAATATTATACCCAGCGCTTACCGCCGGAAACCAGCCATAGCGGTGGTTGGCGGCAAAACGGTCAGTTCCGTTGTAAGCGGCATTGATGTCAAATAAGTATTTTCCCTCGTAATCATAGCTGCCCCTGGCGGATATTCCGGTGAATTTGGCTGGAACGCCAACCACGGAGGGGTCAAGCGGAATCGGCGTGGTTGAATTTGCATCGTAAGTCTGCGACGACTGGTTGAGCAATACAAGGCCGGATACATGATTTTTTCCGGCAAAGGTGCGGTCATAATTTACAAATGCCTGCAAGTTAACGTTGGTGGTATACAGGTTAACATTCCCGGCGTAATATATGCTTGGGAAAACGTAACTGCCGGCGGGGTTTAACGTGGTTGAATTGTTAGTTGGGTCGTAATGGTATGAGGGGATCGGCCCATAATTGCCGGTAGAGCGGGTATACGCTTCTGTGCTGGAATAAGCTACACGCCCCGTTACCGATAAGCCATCTGTCAGTGCATCCAGGTTTTGCTTAACATTAAACAAAACGTTATAGTCGGTTCGCTTTTCATCCTGATACCCTCCGGTCGCCAGCCTTGCGTTTAATGTAGGTAAATGAGCTGGGTTGAACGGCGAAAACGCGTAAGCGTAGCTTCCGTTCGGATTTAAGAAAGGTGCTGTAAAGGGCGTTTCCTCGGCGAAGTTATAAACATCTGACAAGGTACTGGCAGCTGTTTCATTCGGCGAATTCGTATTCGAAAAACGCGTAGTGACATCCAGTCTCAAATCGAGCGTTTTGTTTGCCTTAAGGTCCAGGTTTGACCTGAAATCGTACCGGCTGAAATCATAATTGTTGTCGATATTCGCAACCGGGTCCGGAAAATGCTTTACTAATCCGTTTTGCTGGAATATGCCGCCTGAAATAAAATATTTAAGCTGATCTGTTCCACCCGATATATCGAGGTTTGAGTTTGCCTGGTAGCTGTATTTATTGAATACCGCGTTGTACCAGTTTACATCCGGATGGCCATAAGGGTCGGTATGGTTTTGAAACTGTGTCAGATCATTTTGTGTGAACGTAAGCGGTTTCCCATCATTTGTCTCTGCTTCGTTGATCAGTACTGCCGACTGATAGGAATCGAGGAATTTGGGCACGATGGTTGGCGCCTGTAAGCCTGCTTCATTACGAAAATTAACCTGGGGGCGGCCGGCCTTGCCCCGCCTGGTAGTTACCACTAATACCCCGTTTGCGCCCTTTATACCATAAATGGCGGTTGACGAAGCGTCCTTCAAAATTGTTATGCTTTCTATTTCATTTACGTTTATCTGCTGTAATTGGTCGTAAGTATATTCAATGTCGTCTACGATGATCAGGGGCTGGTTACCGGCCGGATTAAGCGAGCTTACCCCACGGATAAAAAAATCGGACGCGTCTTTACCGGGCTGACCTGAAGTTTGCTGTGAGAAAAAGCCAGGCAATTTACCGGATAACGCATTCTGAACATTCGCTGTCGGTACTGTCCGGATATCCTCAGCGGAAATGGTGCTTACCGCCCCTGTGTTGGTTACACGCTTAGTCTTACCAAATCCTACAACGATAACTTCATTCAGATCCTGGTTGCTCGAGGTTAAAGTGATATCGATATTGTCAGATTTACCCGCAACGTTAACCTCTTGCCTGGCGTAACCCACAAACTGTACTACGATTATATTTGAATTACCCTTTAAGGTTAAGGTAAACCGGCCTTTCGTATCGGTAGTAACCCCGTTGCCGGGCATACCCTTTTCCGTTACGGATGCACCCGGTAAAATTCCCCCATCATCCCTTACAACCCCCGAAACCACTTTATTTTGAGCATATAATAATGCCGGAAGCGTGCTGAAAATGATAAGAAAGAAAAGTATTAATTTTCTCATAACTGCCTGTTTAATAGTTAATTGACTAAGATTTATTACCAACCCGGGTTTTGTTTCAGGTTTGGATCTTTTAGTATTTCGTTGTAAGGGATGGGGTGAAAATATTGCTTTGTTGTAAACGAGGTAGTTAAAACGTTAATCGGATTGAACGTTAACGTCGTCCCTGTTTGAACAATAGATACACCCGTCCGGGGTTGATTCATCACTGTTTGCGCCAGTTTCCATCGTTTGATATCAAAATAGCGATGTTCTTCAAATGCGAATTCGATGCGCCATTCATTTTGTATAAAGGCGCGCATTTGTATCGTACTCATGCCTTGCGGAACGCCATAGGTGTTGCCGGTCCCCGGGGCGATCCCGGCCCTGGCCCTCAAAGCGTAAAGCTGTGTATAGCAATCGGCCGGCGGCGTTCCCGCTGCCTCGTTTTCGGCTTCGGCAAGTGTCAGCAATACTTCTGCATACCTGAACACAACCCAGTCAGACGAGTGGTTGCTGTACGTTGTCGTATTTTCAAACAGGCCCATAAATTTGCGCATATAGTAGCCGGTAACTGTTTGCTGCGTGTTCAGGTCGGGCTTACTTTGGCCGCCCTCAAAGGTTTGCAATGAAGTATTGAGCCAGGTATGGCCGTTATACAATATATTGGCGACCAGTCGCGGGTCGCGTTTGGGGGTTGAATTGACGGCATAAGGATCCGCAGGATTATAGCCCGACGAAGGATCAGTAATAGCCAAACCATTTTGCATCGGGAAAGAATTGATCAATTCCTGCGTTGGGCTGGTGTTGCCCACAGCGGATGCCGCCTGGAAGCCGACAGGGCCATTATTTGTTTCAGTGGCAATGCCGTTGCCCCCCGGCCTTATCATTATTCTTTCGGGGTTATTCTGCGTTAAAAAAATGTCCCGGTAGGCGGTGTCCAACTGGTAACTGCCAAGGGTCATTACATCACGGGCTGCGTTGGCTGCCAGCGTCCAGCGGTTAACGTCATAATTGCTGTAACCGGTTAGCGGGTTGCTTGCATCGATATTGCCTCCGTTGAAAAGCGGACTTGCGGCATAAAGCAATACGCGCGCCTTTAGCGCCAATGCCGCCCCTTTGGTGATGCGGTAATTATCGTTCGGGTTAGCCAAAGGCGCGGTTATCAGGCTGTCTTTAATGGCATCCAGCTCTTTTACGATATAAGTTATACAATCCGGGAAGCTGCTGCGCGGCAGTGCGATCACATCATTGATGTTATAAACCGTATTGCGTAAAAGAGGGACGCCGCCATAGCGTTTTACCAGCTCAAAATAAAAATATGCCCTTAAAAACCGTGCTTCACTTTGCCATACCCACCGGGTGCCCACACCATTCGGCAATGCGCCCTTAACGGGTACCACGCCGATATTATCAATAAACTCATTTGCCAAACGTATGCCGGCCCAAAACGAATTAGGTGTACCGCCTGTATTGGTACCTTCCCATAGGTTTTCGCCGGCAGGGAACGACTGCGACGTTACTGCATTTGTAGACATTAAGGTAACCTGGGCGGAACCTGTTTGGGATGACACGGCATCGTCCGACGCCGCATCAAGATAATCGCCGCCCACGCGGTTGTTGCCATTGGGTACAACCGCGTATATCCCATAAAGGTATGACTGTGCATTTGCGCCGGCTGAATCGCGCGGGTCAAATACATAGTTTATCGTTACTTTGTCAACCGGGAACTGTTCATATTTTTTACAACCACAAATAACACATAGTAATGTTATCCCGATCAGTATTTTATTTATATGATTTTTCATTTGTTCTGTTTATTAATATTTTCCGATTAAAGCTTAACCGTAATACCCCCATTAATTACCCTTTGCACCGGGTAGGCCCCCATTGTTGTTTCTTCGGGGTCAATCCCTTTAAACCCGGCAAGTGTTGCCAGGTTTTCCCCATTGACGAACACACGCAGCCCGGCAAGCCGGAGCCGCTGGGTTATGCGGTAAGGAAATGTGTAACCTATCTCCGCATTCTTAATCCTTAAATAATCACCGGACTTTACATAAAAAGATGAGGTAAGGCCGTTGTTGTTGTAAGCCGAAACGGCCAGCCGGGGCAAGGTTGCGGTAGATGCGGTTTCCGGTGTCCAGCGACCCGTAGCACTAACATAAGCTTGCTGGTTTATCGTTGAAAAATCCAATCCAAACTGGTCGACAATGTCGTTGTTACCGGTGTATATTTGCCGGTTTGTAACGCCCTGGATGAGTACTGAGAGACTAAACCCCTTATAACTGAAGCCGGGATTAAGACCATAAAAAATGAGCGGCTTTGTACCACCGATAGGCGACTCATCAAACTGGTTAATTACGCCGTCCCCATTCAGATCTTTATATTTGATGTCTCCCGGCTGCGGTGTGTACCCGGCAATATGAGGGCTTGTAGCGGCGTCCTGTGCATTCTGATAAAGCCCCTCGGCAGTATACCCGTAAATCACACCGGTAACCGGGGTGCCTGTTTGCCGGTTCCAGGGATACGGGGAATTCAGTTCATCCTCATAAAGTATTTTGGAAGCCTGCAGATTAAAATTGCCCGTAACAAAATAATTAAAGTTACCTGCATGATTTTTATAGGTCAGGCTAAGCTCGGCGCCCTGGTAAAGATTTATACCGATATTTTCCGGCGGATAAGGTGTGCCCAATAAAGCTATTGTATTACCGCGAAAACCCAGAACGTTGAAATAGCGGTCGTGATAGTAATCCGCTGTGATCATGAACCTGTTGTTAAACAACGACATATCCGTGCCGAAATCTATTTTATCAGCGCTTTCCCACGTGATGTAAGGGTTAGCCAGCGAGTTATCGAAATAATAATATTGAGGGGCATAGCCGGTCCCGGTCAGGTATACATAATGATAGTTGTTGTTATTATAGGTTTGCTCGTATGCATAATACAACGAAGCCTGGCTGGCTATATTAGCATTACCGGTTCTGGCGTATGTACCCCGCCATTTCCACGAATCGATCCATGAAAAATTATCTTTAATAAAGCTTTCCTTACCCATTTGCCAGCCAAGCCCCCCGGCATAAAAGGTGCCGAATTGATGGCCCGGCGGATAGCGGTCATTCCCACTGCGGTTGACCGCCGCTTCCGCAAAATATTTACCGTCGTAATTATAGGTTCCTTTTAATGCAAGGTCTGTAACGCTTTCTGGCAAGTCATAGTTAGTAACCAAGGACTTGCTGTCGTACAGCGCCACGGCATCCACATTATTTTTGCCAAACTGCCTGTCGTAGTTCAAAGCGGCCTGCCCAAACGATTGGCGCGAAGTGTACACCGTATTAAAAACGTTGCTTTGTGCTACAATGGCGCCGTATTGCGAGTAAGTACTGTCTTTATTTAAAATGAAAGACGGATTCTGCAGGCTGCGATTAAGCGCTGTGATGGATTGATAGCTTAAATTGCCTTTCAGTTTTACAGTCAACCCCTTTAGTACACTGTTCAGGTTGTAATTAAGGTCAAGATTTGCAAGGATATCATCGGTAAGGTTTTGAATATAGCCGGAATATTCTGTCTCAGAAAGTAAGTTGTTGCTGTATGGGCCGGTGTTGCCGCCTATGATGGAGCCTCCGAAAGAGCCATCCGGGTTACGCACCGGGTAAGCGTTGTTTGGCGTAGTAAACAGTGAGTTCAGTATGCTGGAATAACCTCCGCCATTATTCCCGCCGGGCTCCGTAGTTGTTTGCACTCTGCCAAACAATTGCAGGTCGACATTCAGATTCTTATTTACCTGCACGCCAACATCCGAATTGATAATGTACCGGCTTAAATCATTATTGGTATTATAAGGAACATCACTGGCGGTGTTAAAAATACCTGACTGATCAAAATAGCCTAATGAAACGGAGTACCGGGCAACGTTTGTTCCGCCGTTTACATTCAGCTTATATTGGGTAATTGGCGCATTATCGCTCAAAATAGTTTTAAACCAGTTTACATCCGGATGCCCGATCGGGTCGGTGTGATTGCGGTAAGCATTAAAATCGGCGCCCGAA
>JABDHD010000076.1 GCA_013285685.1 Bacteroidota bacterium | reverse complement strand
GCCCGACTATTTTGCCTGGACGAACGACGAATTTGTTAAATCGGATGAAACAGGTGCGTTTGAAGAAAATTATACGGATTATGACCTGACTGAACGTGAATACGAAGAACTGAATTTATTTGGATACGATTATTACGGGGATGAGAACAACAATTATGAGGAATATTTGCGGGAAGTTGACGACCGGAAGAAAACGGCGAAGAGCGATGCGGACCTGTTAAAACGGTACACCAAAAATGCGGCACTGGTGAAAAATGGCTTTGATGTGAGCGGTAAGGTAATCAGGGATACCGGCGCGGAAGGGCTGGCAGGGGTTAAGATAAGCATTAAAGGGACAACTATCTTCACTCATTCCAACTCCGCAGGCTATTTCAAGATAAAAGTACCGGCCGGGGGGACATTAGTGTTTAGTCGCAAATATTACTTCACAAGGCAAATAAAAGGGAAAGCCGGAAATGCGCAATTGATTGCTTTATATAAATCATACGCCATGTTAAGTAGAGCCGGGCACAAGTCAGCAAAAATGGCTTATGCCACGATTGACGAGCCTGTAGGTAGCGCTGACACCAAAGTTACAGAGGAAGATAATAACGAGGTGGCCCAGGTGCGGTTTCCACCGCCGGTGGTTAAGGCGGATATGGAGGTAAGGGAAAAAGCACCGCTCTTGGCACTCATGCGCGTAAATGGCAAAGACTATTTAAACGGTGCTATGGCAAAAAAAATAGATTCACGCCCCATCATCCCCCGCACCAATTTCGCCGAAACCGCCTTCTTTTACCCCCAACTGCATACCAACGAAAAAGGCGAAATACTGATCGATTTCACCATCCCCGAATCCCTCACCCGCTGGAAATTCAGGGCATTTGCGCATACACGGGAATTAGAAACGGGATATGCAGAAGCCGAGGTTGTTACCCAAAAGGAATTAAGCATTAGCGCCAATACGCCACGGTTTTTGCGCGAGGGTGATACCGTCACCATTTCGGCAAGGCTGGCTAATTTAACTGGCGGTAAGCTTAAAGGCAAAGTGCGGCTACAGCTTTTTAACGCGGTGAATATGCAGCCGGTCAGCTTGTTTTTAAACAAGGCGGATGCCGAACAGGATTTTGAGGTGGAGGGCAATATAAATAAGTCTGTCTCCTTTAAGTTGGCCATCCCCGCCGGACTCGACGCGCTTGATTATAAGCTAACCGCCGATGCAGGCGAATTTACCGACGGCGAGGAAAATATGCTGCCTGTATTGCCCAACCGTACGCTGGTAACCGAGTCGATGCCGATGATGGTGCGCACGGGGCAAACAAAGGATTTTACTTTCGACAGGTTTGTCAACCAAAACAGTCCGACCTTAAAAAATAAAACGCTTACGCTGGAGTATACTTCCAACCCGGCCTGGTATGCCGTGCAGGCGCTGCCTTATATGATGGAGTTTCCTTATGAGTGTTCGGAACAGGTTTTCAGCCGTTATTTTGCCAATAGTTTGGCGACAGATATCGTCAATAAAAACCCGGTGATCAAAAAAGTGTTTGACCAATGGAAAAACACCAACAGCGCGGAGCTTTTATCCAACCTGGAAAAAAACCAGGAATTGAAATCGACACTTATTGAAGAAACGCCATGGCTGCGCGATGCGGAAAACGAATCGGAACAAAAAAAGCGCATCGCCCTGCTGTTCGACCTGAATAAGATGGGCGACGAGTTAAAAGCTGCATTGGATAAGCTCCAAAAACGGCAGCTGCCCGACGGCGCCTTTGCCTGGTTCGGCGGCGATTATCCTGATCGCTATATTACCCAGCACATTGTAGAGGGTATTGGCGAGCTGTTCCATATCGGCATCGGCAAGGATGATGCACAGCTGGGCACAATGGCTGACAATGCCCTGCGGTACCTGGACAACCAAATCCTAATCGATGAAAAGGCCCGTAAAAAACAAAAGCAACCGGAACTGGATTATGGCGATTTGGAGATCTACGCCTGGTATACCCGGAGCTTCTTTTTGGATAAACCGATGGGTAAAGAGCTAAAATCGGCGCAAGCTAATTATTTGACATGGGCGCAGGACGAATGGAAGTTTCGCAATGTTTATGAAGAGGCCATGATCGCATTAACCATGCAGCGTTGTGGCAAAAGCGATGTGACCGCGCAAATTGAAAAATCCCTGCTCGAAACGGCGCAGTCTTCCGACGAGCTGGGTATGTACTGGGCCAAAAACCAACTGGGTTATTATTGGTACGAGTCGCCGATTGAAACGCAGAGCCTGTTGATCGACTTGTTTACAGAAGCCGGCAACAATGCAAAAGCGGTGGACGAGATGAAAATATGGCTGCTGCGCAACAAACAAACCAATAACTGGCAAACCACCAAAGCCACCGCCGCCGCCTGCTATGCCCTGCTGCTGAAGGGCAGCAATTTACTGGCTGATACCGGCATAACGTCGATAAAACTGAATGGCAAGCCGCTAAACGAATTAAAACCGGACATCAAAGCCGATGCCGGCACCGGCTACCTCAAAACCAGCTGGGTAGACGAACAGGTAAAGCCGGCGCTTGGAAAAGTGGAGATCAAAAACAACGGCACCATCGTAAGCTGGGGCGCGCTGCACTGGCAATATTTGGAAAACTTGGATAAGATCACCTCGTCAAATACCAATATCCATCCGCAGCGTAAATATTTTATCCAGACGCAAACCGATGCCGGCCCGGTACTAACCGCAGTGGATGCCACGCATCAACCCAAAACCGGCGACCTGCTGAAAGTGGTGGTCTACCTCACCGCCGACCGCGATTTTGAATACGTGCAGCTAAAAGACATGCGCCCCGCCGGCACCGAGCCGGTGGATGCATTATCCACCTACAAATACCAGGATGGCTTGTATTATTACCAGGTAACCAAAGATGTAGCCACCAACTTTTTCATCAGCGAACTTTACAAAGGCAGCTATGTTTTTGAGTACCGCCTGCGCGTGGCCCAGCCGGGTAATTTTTCAACGGGGATAACCAGCATACAATGTATGTATGCACCGGAGTTTAACGCGCACTCGGAAGGGGGAAGGATGGTGGTGAGGCCGTGAGGGTGCGAGGTGCAACATTAAAAAACGTTGTCATTTCGACCAACGGGAGAAAGCTTAAACGCTTTGCATCCGAACTTTGCGTGCGGTAATGTCAGGTGTTTAAGATTTTTCGCTTCGCTCGAAATGACATCGGTGAATGTTGTTGGTTTTAATTTTGTATTTTTAATTTATAGCCGTGCCAATCACGTCTCAACCTTTATGAGCATTAACGCAAGGATTTGTTTTATCATAATTTTACTGGCCTGTTTTTTTAAAAAAACGGAGGCACAATCTATTAATTTTAAAATTTTAAACCCCAAAAAAATATACGCTCTAAAAGATAAGTTCAGGTTGTCAGTTGAGAACGTCACCAATAAACCGCTGCATTACTTAGTAGGTAAGGAGTTTTATGACCATGACTACAACACCTGGATTGAATACGAGATGGACATTAAAAACGATCCGCTAAAAGATCAGCCAGGCAGGTACGAAGTCATACCGCCCCATAAATTAAAGTTAATAACCGTTAATTTAAGAAACACCGGCAGCCGTCCAACAAAAAAACATGGGCTATCAATCAGAAACCGTTTTTGCTTAAGATATCACAACATAAATGCATTTATAAAGCCAGATGACCCCAAATTGGTGACAGTTGAATTTGCAGAGAGTTGGTAGACTAAACTTCCGGGCGATATAAAATCTATCCTGGCTTGAGGCCTCATTTAAGCCCCTGCCCCGTAGGGGCTGCCTATTTGTAGCACCCATTAACCCACCAGAATTTGCCCCGTCAGGGGCTACCTATTTAGCCGACCACAATAAATATCGGGCTTTGCAATACCGCTTATCGCGTGTTTAGGGGTAGCCCCGATGGGCATACGCGTCAACCTAACAATTCACTCTATTAAGTGATTATGTCTGAACGATTAATTTCACTTATCTTTTTCTTTTTTGGGAAGATTGGTTTTGGCTTGTTTTATACGTTTTAATACGAAGCTATTTCTATCTTCTATCAGCCATTCCATTTCTTCGCCTTTTTCTAACACGCACGCATCGGCAACCGCTGCTGGAAAATTCACATAGAATGATTTCGTGCCTCCACGTTCAACTTTTTGAATTTTTACTTTATATCCCATTTTTTTTGATTAGTTTTAATAGTATATATACTATGTAAATTTAAGTCATTTTATTCACTAATCAAAAATACATTATGAAAAAGAACGATTTTCTATCCTTACTAAAGGCTATGAACATTCATGCTGAGCAAATAGAAAAAATAGCTACGGATACAGGGTTTCTTATCCGTAAGGGCACAGTGGAGCCAGCGGATATTTTATATGCTATTTGTTGCCAATCCATACATGGGACGGTTAGTTTCAATGATTTGGCTGCAAAAATTGATGCCGAGACAGATGTATCTGTAAGCAGGCAGGCAATTGCAAAAAAGACCAGTAAAGAATCGTGTGTGAGTTTTTTAAAGAGCATATTGGCGCTCGTTATTATAAGCAGAATTGATAAAGAAGAAATCGATTTCTTGCGGAAAGCGGGTAGGTATAAACGGATTTTAGTGCAGGACAGCACAATTATTAAGCTACCGGCTAAATTGTTTGGCTTTTTTTCCGGGGTGTCAAATGCCCATTCAAGTGTTTGTAACGCCCGTATTCAATGTGTTTACGACTTAATAACCGGAAGCTTTATTTCCTTTACTATCGACCCTTATACTAAAAATGACGTAAAGTCCGCCCCTGAATTAATGCTACTGAAGGATGATCTTGTTATCCGAGACAGGGGGTATTTGACCGCTAATGAAGTTGAAAGACATTTGATATCAGAGGCGGACTGCATATACAGATATCAAAGTAATATGATTCTTTTAGATCGCCAGACAGGGGAAAGAATCAACCTGCTTGCGGAATTGCAATTGAAGAAGAATCTTGATATGCAGGTCGTTTTAAACAATAAAAACGGCACTAAAATCCGGATTGTAGCGATGCCTGTAAATGAGGAAATAGCAAACAGGCGCAGGATGAAAGCCAAAAAAGAGTCTCATAAAGAACCAGGTAAGGAATGCCTGGCCATGATGTCCTGGTCTATCTTTATTACCACCATCTCACAACAGGATGCGGATTATAACTTCCTTTTAAAAGTATATAGTCTCAGGTGGCGAATTGAAATTATATTCAAAACGTGGAAAAGCAATATGGAGTTTTCCAAAATTCACAATGTCTCCCAAAAACAATTGTCACTTATCCTTTATGCGCGATTTATCATGATAATAATCTTCATTCAATATATTTTTTCGCCCGTCAGGATGATCACAAAGGGCCACTTTAAAAGAGCACTAAGCATGACCAAAGTAGTGCGTTATCTAATAAAAAACACATCCAAAATAATTCAAATCGTTAAAGCAATCGAAAATTACAAGGATAAGCTGTGCTATCATTTAAAAGCGCTGGCCAGGTATTGCTCCTATGACAAAAGGCTTCGAACCAACTTTGAACAAGACTTCGACCAAGCGTTCTTGCCCTTAGGTTGACGCGTATGCCCTGCGGGGGCAATACGGTTTTTTGGTTGTTTTGCTACAAATAGTCGGCCCCTACGGGGCAAAATCAGGCATTTTACCCCACCGTACCACTACGGAAATTACTGCGTAAAACTACGTAAGTTTTTATGCGCCAAAATGAAGATCTGTTTTAATTATTTGAAAATCAGTTGTTTGCCGTAATTATATTCATCACGGTTGTAAGCGCCGCCTGCCGGGTGCTTGAAAAAACGAAAATTACCCTTAGTTTTAGCGTACTATTTTTAAACCCTACACACCCAAAACAATGGAAACAGAAAAAAAATCAATTATCACCGGCAAAGAAGGTGGCCCGATTGACCCGCAGGTTGCCGCCGGCTGGACAAAAAACTACCGTGAAAAAAATCCCGGTGAAACCATTTCGCATCTTTTTGGCAGGGAGATACTGGAAAGTATATTGGCGCAGGACGGCTGCGTTGCCCTTCGGTTTTATCATGCCCATGATCACGATGGTAAAACGCATTTGGTGATCTCGGGCGTAAACCACGATGGGAGCGACCAGGTACATCACGGTGGCTCAGCGAAGCCCATACTTTATAAGACCGGCGATCAGTCGTCACCATGCCCCGGCTCTCCCGGGTGCCCTAAAGGCTTGTTGAGCGACGGTACTTTGTAAGACGTAACTAACAAGATTATATATACCAAAACCGTAGTTTTAACATCGTATTTTTAAACCCCACACACACTAAAATGGAAACAGACAAAAGACCAGTTATTACCGGCAGGGAAGGCGGCCCAATTAAATTGGACGAGGCCGCCAGCTGGACAAAAAACTACCGTGAAAAACACCCCGGTGAAACCATTTCCCAGTTTTTTGGGAAAGAGATTTTAGAGCGCATCCTGTCGCAGGAGGGCTGCCTTGGCATCCGCTTTTATTATGCCTTAGATCATGCCGGCAAAAAACATTTGGTTATTACCGGCGTAGTAAGCGATGGAAATGACCAGATACAAGAGGACCATTATGACAACGCCGCTGCGGCAGGTCCTGCCACTGAGGCACCGATGCTTAAACTTTATGAAATTGGCGACCAGTCATCACCCTGCCCCGGTTCTCCTGGCTGTCCGCACAATAAGCTGAGCGTGGGTAAATTGACAAAGGATTAAAGGGGGGCAAAGTCATGGCTATTGAGAGCGGTATTAATGTTTTATCCACGATATCAGGTTTTTTGCCGGTTTTAGCTGCGCTTATTAATTATAAAAACCTGGATAAAGCATTAAAGATCGCTGTGGTTTATTGCCTGGTTTCCGTCATCTCCGATATTGCATTGCAGATGATGGTGAGGGCAGGTTTACCAAATAATTATCCCGTCATCCATATTTACATAGCGGTGAGCATTTTATTGCTGGGCGCTATGTATTTTGATGCGTTTTTTAATCCCCTCCTTAAAAAAACAGTTCTGGTCACATCGTCAGTTGTGCTTGCTTTTGCCATCGCCAACATGATCTTTATGGAAGGCATCAATGACTACCCCTCGCTGTCAAATACCGTGTTAAGTATTTTGATCACCTGTTTTTCGCTGCTGTATTTCCATCAGCTGCTTACACGGCAGGAGTTTGTGCACATCGAAAAACAGGCATTGTTTTGGATCAACGCCGGCATGCTGTTCTATTTTGCCATCAACATCTTTGTGTTCATGCTTTTTAAGCGTATCTTGTCTGAACACAAAGTGAGTTTATACCTCATCAATAACTTAACAAACATAGTCGCTAATATTTTATTTACCGTCGGACTGCTGTGCAAGCCCCAGAACCAGAAAGCAACCTCGTACCGGTACTAATTACCGGTACGCTGGTAATTGTGATACTGATTGTTTTTTTATTCTTTTTCGTGATCATCTATCAACGCAAAATGATAAAGAACCAGGTAGAGTTACGGAAATTGCAGGACGAAAAACAATCCGAATTGTTAAAGGCGGTGTTTGAAACACAGGAGAGCGAACGCAAGCGATTGGCGGAAGACTTGCACGACAGCGTTGGGCAGGTGCTATCGGCCATAAAACTTAATTTGCACCGGCTTGATAAAAGCTGTGTAACCGATACGGCCCAACCCGTACTGGCTGATACCCGCCGCCTGGCCGACGAATGTATTGGCGAAATACGCAACATCATATCCAACGTATTGCCCCCGGTGCTTACCGACTACGGTTTGCTGGAAGCCCTGGAGGGCTTGTGCGTTAAAGTGGAGGAAAACACAGGCGTCAAGGTCGAACTTAAAAAAAATTTAACCGAAATAAGGTTCAGGCCGCAAATTGAACTGGCTTTTTACCGCATTGCGCAGGAGCTGTTCAGCAATGCCATAAAGCACTCGGCGGCTACAACCGTACATTTAACGTTAACCAGCGAACCCGGCTGGCTGATCATGGAATTTAAGGACAATGGAAAAGGCTTTAATATTGACCAGGTGACGCACGGCTTCGGCCTTAAAAACCTGCAAAGCCGGGTAAAATTAATAAATGGCGAAATTAATATTTATACCAAACCCCAAAGCGGCTCCATTACCATCATCAGGGTTAAGACAACTTAAAGCAATTTTGTTAAATTTGGTTTTTCAGCGATAAGATTGGAAACGGTCGCTGATAAACATCTTACGCCATGGAAAAAATCAGATTAGGAATTGCCGATGATCATAAGATCTTCAGGAACGGTTTGAAAGCTACGCTGGAAGACAATCCAGATTTTGACCTGATAGTTGAAGCCTCGAACGGAAAACAGCTGATCGCCCAGCTGGCCACCAATGTGCCGGATGTGATCCTGATGGACATAAAGATGCCCGAGATGGATGGCATACAAACCACCGCCCAGGTAAAGCAACGCTATCCTGGCGTTAAGGTACTCGCCCTGTCCATGTTTAACGAGGACAAGTACATCGTGGATATGATGAAGGCCGGCGCATCAGGATACCTGCTCAAAAACGCCGAACCGGAAGAGATCATCGAAGCCATATCCACCGTTTACCATAAGGACTACTATTTTAACGAGCATCTTTCGGTAACCCTGATAAAACAGCTGGCAGGCAACTCCCCTGCCGGCAATGCCGCCATGTCGCTGGCTGATTTTAATGAACGCGAAATTGAGGTATTACGCCTGGTTTGCCAGGAATGTTCAAACCAGGAAATAGCTGACAAAATATTCCTCAGTGTGCGCACCGTTGAAGGCTACCGTGCCCGCCTTTTCGAAAAAACAAGATCAAAAAACCTGGTTGGCCTGGTGATTTTTGCGGTTAAGACAGGGATTATCAGTGTTTGAGAAGAGGTGAAAGGTGAAAGGCAAAAGGTTAAAGGTTTTTTGGAAAAGTCTTCTGCCTTTCACCCTTTACCTTTCGCCTTTCACCTCTCTTCACACTTCCAAAGAAACCTTCTCCCCAATCTGCTGCCGCCACATGGCATAATAAAGGCCTTTTTGCGACAATAGGTCGAAATGCTGACCTGATTCGACAATATGGCCTTTCTCCAATACAAATATTTTATCGGCATGCATGATAGTCGATAAGCGGTGCGCGATGAGGATGGTAATATGATTTTCAAATTCAGATACGTTGCGGATAGTATCGGTGATCTCTTCTTCGGTGATTGAATCCAATGACGACGTAGCCTCATCAAACACCAAAATATCCGGCCGGCGCAGTAAGGCGCGGGCAATGGATAAACGCTGTTTTTCGCCACCTGAAACTTTTACACCACCTTCGCCGATAACGGTGCTAAGGCCTTTATCAGCGCGAGCCAGCAGCGTTTGGCAGGCGGCGCGCTGTAAAACATCCATACATTCGTCATCCGTAGCGCCAGGGCGTACAAACTGCAGGTTTTCGCGGATAGTGCCTGAGAAAAGCTGCGTATCCTGCGTTACAAAACCAATCTTTTCGCGCAGTTGGTCAAGGTCGATCTCCTTACTTAAAATATTATTGTACAAGATATCGCCTTCCAGCGGTTGGTAAAGCCCAACCAAAAGTTTTACCAGTGTTGTTTTACCCGATCCTGACGGCCCTACAAAAGCAATAGTTTCACCGCTGCGTGTTTCAAAATCAATGTGATTAAGCGCGTTTCGGTTGGCCGTCAAATGCTTAAAGCTGACATTATCGAATGCAAGTGTTTTTACTTTTTCAAGCAGCACCGGTTTTTCAGGTTTGGGGTCGATGGGTGTATTGATGATCCCTTCAAAATTCGACAATGAAACCTCTGCCTCCCGAAAAGTTACCATTACATTACCAAGTTCCTGCAGGGGGTTAAACAGGAAGAAAGAATAAAATAACAGGCTGAGATATTGGCCGGGAGTTATTGTTGCCCCAAAAATCAACAGCAACAAAACAACAACCATACTACTGCGCACAAAGTTTACGGTGGTTCCCTGCACAAAACTCATGCTGCGCACATATTTCACTTTTTTAAGCTCGAGGCCAAGGATTTTATACGTAGTATTATTAAGACGTTCGATCTCCTGTTTAACCAGGCCAAGGCTCTTTACCAACTCAATGTTTCTTAGCGACTCGGTAGTCGAACCCGCAAGCGCGTTGGTTTCTTTAAGGATCGTACGTTGAATTTTCTTTATCCGACGGCTCAGGGCCATGCTCACAAATGCAATAACAGGGATAGCTGCAACATACACGAGCGTAACCTTATAGCTTATCCAAAGTGAATAAACGATAACGAAGCTCATCCCGATAAGGCTCACAAACAACACGCCGATGAAAGCAGTAATAAACGCTTCACAATCCTGGCGAAGCTTTTGCAGGATGCTGAGTGTTTCGCCGCTGCGCTGGTCTTCAAAAACTTGATAAGGTAATTCAAGGGAGTGTCTTAAACCATCCGCATACATTTCGGCGCCGGTTTTTTGGGTGATGATATTGGTAAAATAATCCTGAAAGTTTTTAGCGATGCGCGACACCATTGCTACGCCAATTGCCAGTCCCACTAATTTTAATGCCCGGAAAAGGTAGTCATTATATAGAAGATAACCGCGCTGGCCGATAACACCGTCGAATATTCGCCCGGAGATATAAGGATCAAGCAGCGAAAAACCAATATTTAAGGCCGCCATCAATAACGCCAGAATTACAACAGTGCGGTGCTTTTTAAGATATGATAGGAGTATTTTCATGCCAGATTCAATAGTTTTTTAACAAAAATAAACAAAGTGACGGCCTAAGCACCTCAAGCTCTTTAATTTGACATTTGGCGTATTTTTAAACTTTAAGCAGCTTTCTATCAGACAAGGAAAATTTAACCGCTGAGGGCGCAAAGGGTTTCGCTAAGGCCGCAAAGCCTAAATACAGCAAGTTGTCATTATTGAATTTCGCCAAAAAAACACCAACACCAAATAATGTATCAAAGCGACAGGCTTGGTGCCCTTTGTGAAACCTTTGTGCACTTTGCGGTAAAAAATCCGTCTCCAAATATCCCTTAAAAAAAGAAAAAGCCACTTCTATCCGAAATGGCTTTTTTCAAAATGAATATTTTAGTCCGACGCTATACGGTCATAATATCTTTTTCCTTCGCCAGCGAAAGCACGTCTACCTTCGCAATATAGGTGTCGGTTATTTTTTGCACTTCTGCCTCGCCGGTTTTCATCTCATCTTCCGATACACCGTCGGCTTTCAGTTTCCTGATCTTCTCATTAGCATCCTTGCGGATGTTTCGGATGGCTATCTTACCGTTCTCGGCTTCAGCTTTCGCTTTCTTAACTAAATCGCGGCGGCGCTCTTCGGTAAGCGGCGGTACGTTGATGCGGATGATCACCCCGTCATTTTGCGGATTAACGCCCAGGTTGGCTTCCATAATGGCTTTTTCAATCGGCCCGAGCAACGATTTCTCCCAGGGCTGCACCACGATGGTACGCGCATCAGGCGTGTTTATGCTGCCTACCTGGTTCAAAGGGGTCGGGCTGCCGTAATAATCGACAGTAATGTCGTCCAGCATGGAGGGGCTTGCCTTGCCGGCGCGTATCTTTAGCAGCTCGCCGTCGCAATGATCAATAGCCTTGTCCATATGCGCCTTTGCATCAGCAACTTGTTTCTTAATGAGTTCGCTCATCTGTTTAAAAATTTCGACAAAAATAATAAAAAGATGGATATAGTGATGAGAGATTGGTGATTAGAGATTAGTTAGAAAACTGGTTGCGCATGCTGTTGGCGAAAGACAAATTTTAACCCCCAGACTTTTGACCCAACTAATCTCCAGTCTCTACCCTCTAACAACTACTTTACCAGCGTCCCGATATGTTCGCCGTCGGCAATCTTTGCAAAATTGCCCGGTTTGTTCATATCAAAAACGATGATCGGCAGCTTGTTTTCCTGGCAGAGCGTAATGGCGGTCATGTCCATTACGTTCAGGCCTTTATCGTAAACTTCCTGGAAAGTTATCTCATCATACCGGGTTGCGGTGGGGTCTTTTTCCGGATCGGCGGTGTAGATGCCGTCCACACGGGTGCCTTTTAATACCACATCGGCTTTTATTTCGATAGCGCGCAGCGATGCGGCCGTATCAGTTGTAAAGTAAGGATTACCGGTTCCGGCGCCAAAGATCACGATCTTTTTCTCTTCCAGGTGGTGCATCGCCCGGCGGCGGATATAAGGCTCACAGATCTGCTCCATTTTTATGGCCGATTGCAGGCGGGTTTCAACCCCGATGCTTTCCAGCGCATTTTGCAGGGCCATGCAGTTGATCACGGTAGCCAGCATGCCCATATAGTCAGCCTGGGCGCGGTCCATGCCCGATTTTTCGGCGCTCAGCCCGCGGAAAATGTTCCCGCCGCCTACAACTACCGCAATTTCAACCCCCTTATCGTAAACATTTTTAATATCCTGGGCATATTGTATTACCTGTTTGTTATCAATTCCGTACTGCTTGTCGCCCATCAGCGACTCCCCGCTCAATTTTAGTAAGATCCTTTTATATGCCATGAAAGAGTGTTTGTCAAAAGTATCAATTTTAAATTAGTGTTAAATAACCCGCACCAATTTTATTCTAACAATGTTTTTAATTCCGGATCGGCCTTAGCCGCATCTCGTAAATATTTAATAGAACCAGAGTATAATAAGCTTTTGTCGGTACCCGCCTTAAGAAGCAATTTAATGCAGGTCAACTGGTTACGAAGATTGTTCGTTTCTCCCGACTCCAGAACGTGTATGGCCCATCCGCATGGCGTACTGTGGAAAGAAGTGTCCAACTGGTTGATATTAGCGCCTTTTTCAATTAGCTTTTCAACCAGTTTATCCCGACCGCAATACGCTGCCCAATGCAGTGCTGTACCTCCGTCACTTGAAGGTGCATAAAAAATATTCGCCCCTTTTTCAATATAAAACAAGCCGAGCTGCTCTGCATGTAAGCTGGCGGCAGCTATCAAAGGGGTGTTATTGTCACCCTGTGCCATGAAACCGTCAATATTGGCGCCATACTCCAGCAAGATTTTTGCTATTTCGATGGCCTGGATGTCAGATATTTTATTGGCAAAAACAGCGTCACAAATCCTATGCAGCGGGTGCCCTTTGGCGGGGTTTATTTTCCCGTTTATATTCAACGCAACACTTTCGTTGGCCAATTCAGGACTTGCCGTCAAGGCTGCCTTTAGCCCCTCAAGGTTGTTGTTCACGATAAGATCAAACAGATCAGCTTGCATAGCAGTGTTTTTAATTTGACAGACACTAATTGTCACGAATTTTTTCGAATTGCACGAATTGAGCGGTTTTTTAATTCGTATAATTCGCTTTAATTAGTCCCGCACGTGCGGGATTCGTGTCTATTAGTTTATTCGTTTCCCGGCCAGGAAAGTACCCTTCAATTTAAAATTATCGTCGAAAGCGGTAAAATCCGCATCGAAACCTGCTGCTATCCTGCCTTTTTTTAATTTAGCCAGCTGTGCCGGGTACAAGGTGGCCATATTAACCGATTCAGCCAAACCAAGCCCGAAATGGTTTACCCCATTTTCCACGCATTTCAGCATGGTGAGGCATGAGCCTGACAAAGTGCCGTCAGGCAGTACATAGCGGTCGCCGGTGAACTTATGCTGATAGGGCCCGTGATCAGTTTCGGTAACCGAGTCGGTAATAAAGAACAGTTTGTCGCCCAATTCGCGCTTAGCCAGGCGGGCCATCACAAAATCGACGTGGATACCATCGGGCACAATGCTGGTATAGGGCCGCTCCTCAAATATGGCAGGGATATACCCCGGGTCGCGGTGATGCATTTGCGGCATTGCGTTATAAATATGGGTTACCGCAGGTATCGGGTTATTTAAAAACCCTTTCCCTTGCTCGTAGGTGGCATTGCTGTGTCCCGAGGAGAGGATAACGCCATGATCATTCAGGTAATCGATCACCACCTGGTCCTGCAATTCAGGCGCAATGGTCATCATCGTAATAACCCCATCCGCCATGGCGAGCCATTTCTCCACCAGCGGAAGCGTTGCTTTTTTTATAAAGGCAGCATTATGCGCCCCGCGACGAATTGGATTCAAAAACGGCCCCTCCAGGTGAAGGCCCAAAAAGTTACCCCTTGCTTTTTCGCGGTAATCCCTGCACACCCTGATAGTTTCCTCAATTACTTCATCTGTATTCGTCGAAATGGTTGGGAAAAAGCCCGTGGTTCCCTGCTCCAGCAGGTCATTCTCCATTTGCAGCAAAGTAGCTTCGTCGGTATCGATGCTGAGCAGCCTGCCACCGCTGCCATAAAGCTGCAGGTCTATAAATCCCGGCGCAAGGAAGGCGCCTTCCAGGTCGGTTTTCTCTGCGTTTTCAGGAATGGAATGTTCGTTAATGATATCAGTGATCTGGCTGCCGCTTATCAAAACGGCTTTGCCACGGGTGATGTTGCCATCACTGACGATTTGGAGGTTGTGGAGGGCGGTTATCATGGTTTGTGTTTTCAACATAGCGATGGGTTCCTTGGGTGTTCGAAACATTAAAATAATTGCAGCTACCCTCTTTCCGCCGAAGGCGAAGAGAGGGTCGAGCAGCGCAGCGCACTCGGGGTGAGTCAACCTGGCGGACATTAGCGCTAATGCATTGACGCTAATGTCGCTCGGCGTGTACTCACCCTGCCATCGCTGCGCTCGGCATCCCTCTCTTCCGCAAGCGGCAAAGAGGGATGAGGAACGTTTCAAACATTCAAGGTCTAAAACTCATCGCCAAAGCGATTTCAAATATCAAAAAAAATCCCCCTCGTGAAAACGAGGGGGATAAACTATTTAAGCTCCTAAAGCAACCCGCTTAAAAGCGGTTACTGTGAGTCCTTTTTCAACCCCGTTTAAAAACTGGGCAACGCTTTTCGATGGGTCCTTCACAAACTCCTGGTTCAGCAGGGTGCTGTCCTTGTAAAATTTGTTCAGCCTGCCAACAGCTATCTTTTCAACCATTGCTTCCGGTTTACCTTCCGCACGGGTTTGCTCTTTGGCAATTTCCAGCTCGCGGGTAATGGTAGTGGCGTCAACGCCGTCCTTATCAATAGCAACAGGGCTCATGGCAGCAATTTGCATGGCAACGTCTTTACCTGTTTCATCAGCTCCGTCGAAATTGGCGCTCAAAGCAACCAATACCCCCAGGCGGAAATTACCGTGAATATAAGCTATCACTTTTTCGCCCTCAACCGAAGTATATTTAGATACGCCGATCTTCTCGCCAATCTTTCCAGTTTTGTCGATGATTAAATCGCCAATTTTTGCGCGGCTGCTTTCTACGTCAACCGAAAGCTCATTTAACGCTTCCAGGTCCGCAGGGTTTTGCTCAACCGCTTCGTTGGCGATCTGGTTTGCGAACGCGATAAATTCAGCATTTTTCGCCACAAAATCAGTTTCGCAGTTCAGCTCGATAATTACACCGCGTTTGCCGTCAGCGCTGGTACGCGCAATAACAACGCCCTCGTTGCTTTCGCGGTCCTGGCGGCTGGCAGCTACCTTAGCGCCTTTTTTCCTTAAATAATCAATTGCAGCTTCAAAATCACCGTTAGTTTCGGTTAAAGCTTTTTTGCAGTCCATCATGCCCGCGCCGGTTTGCTGGCGCAGCTTGTTTACGTCGGATGCTGTTATTGTTAATGTAGACATTTTCTTAGTATTATTTTAAGTGGCAGTTGCAGCGGCGGTAGCGGTCAAAAAAAAGCTACAACATGTACAACTACCACCGTATGTTTTTAGTTAAGCGGAACCTTACCTGGCATCGGCAACAAAACTGCCACTGCCGCTAAAACCTGCTACTACTCTTCAGTTGTCGCTTCCGCTTCAGCAGCAGGCTTCTCAACAACGGCAGCTTCGGCTTCAACAGCCGATTTGCGTGCGCGTTTGCCGCCTTCGTGTGCCGGGCGATCAGCAGCCGGTATCGATGGCGCCGCTGCCTCAGGTGCATCGGCTTTCGCTTTTGCAGCTATTGCTTCTTTTTCAGCTTCGTCTTCCTTCTCGCGTTTGCGTTCTTCCAAACCTTCGATGATCGCCTGTACAATTACGCCGGTGATCAAAGCGATCGACTTGGTTGCATCGTCATTCGCCGGGATCGGGAAGTCGATGTTTGAAGGATCAGAGTTGGTATCCACCATCGCAAAGGTCGGGATGTTCAGCTTTAAGGCTTCCGAAACCGCGATATGCTCTTTCTTCACGTCGATCAGGAACAATGCCGCCGGTAAACGGTTAAGGTCCGAAATACCACCCAGTAAAGTTTCCAGTTTAATACGCTCACGCTGTATCATCAGCCTTTCTTTTTTCGAAAGGTTAGCATAAGTACCGTCCTTGGTCAATTTATCGATGTTCGACATCTTTTTGATCGACTTCCGCACAGTTGCGAAGTTGGTTAACATACCACCCAGCCACCTTTCGGTAATGAAGGGCATGTTTACGCCTTTTGCACATTCGGCAACAATGTCTTTCGCTTGTTTCTTTGTAGCTACGAATAAAACCTTGCGGCCTGATTTTACGATTTGCTTGATAGCAGCCGAGGCCTCTTCAAGTTTGGTTAATGTTTTATTTAAATCGATAATGTGGATACCGTTGCGCTCCATAAAAATGTACTGCGACATTTTTGGGTCCCATTTGCGGGTAAGGTGACCAAAGTGTACACCTGCATCCAGTAAGTCCTGATATGTTGTTTTTGCCATTGTGTTGTCCTCCTTTGATTAACGTTTGCTGAATTGGAATCTCTTGCGTGCTTTCTTGCGTCCTGGTTTTTTACGCTCAACCATACGGTCGTCACGTGTCATGATACCTTTTGCGCGCAGAGCTGGTTTCTTTTCAGCGTCGAGTTCAACAATAGCTTTCGCAATAGCTAACCGAACGGCTTCTGCCTGTCCTTTTACACCACCGCCTGCTACATTTACTTTTACATCAAATTTACCCTCTGAGCCCGAAACTACGGTGCTTTGGGTAACAATGTACTGTAATGGCAATGTGGGGAAATACTCCTTGTAATCTTTACCGTTTACGGTAATTGCGCCGCTGCCATCTGTTAAGTAGATGCGTGCCACGGCTGTTTTTCTTCTGCCCGAAGTGTTTGTTGTTGGCATTTCTTTTTCTTCTTAAAAGTTAATTAAATGGTTGTTGGGTTTTGTGCTGCATGCGGATGCTCGGCGCCTGCATACACATGCAGGTTACCAAATAATGCCCGGCCCAAACGATTTTTAGGTAACATACCACGCACAGCTTTTTCAATTACGCGTGTAGGATGTTTTGCCATTAACTCCTTAGGAGAAATGAAACGCTGACCACCCGGATACCCGGTGTACGAAACATACTGCTTGTCGCTGAATTTGTTTCCGGTCAGTTTTACCTTGTCTGCATTGATAACTATTACATTATCACCACAGTCTACGTTTGGGGTGAAATCAGGCTTGGTTTTTCCACGAATGATCATGGCGATCTTCGTAGACAAGCGCCCCAAAATCTCGCCTTGTGCGTCAACAACAACCCATTGCTTGTTAACGGTTTTTTTATTGGCCGAGACAGTTTTGTAACTTAACGTATTCACTTGCTTAAAATTAAATTAATTAAACGTTTATATACCCCGTATTTTCGGGACTGCAAAGATACGGGAATTTGTTTAATTGTCAAATGGTTTTTAGGATTAGTTGATTAAGTTGGATTAGGTTGATTGAGTGAATGGTTTTTGAAGATTTTTTTTGTTGAAAGGTTGGAATATTTGTAGAGACGCAATGCATTGCGTCTCCCGCCGGAAAGGTGAAAATCTCTATTGCTACCAAAAATTTGGGCGTTCCCGCCGTGATAGAACGGCGGGTCGTGCTATCCGCTCCTTCACAAGGCCTTATCCGCCTTTTGGCGGACGGTATCCGCTCCTATCACTAACCCTAATCGTCTGAATCAGAATTTACAGAATTTATGAATTTATAGAATTCTGGCAATTCTTTAATTCTGTAAATTCTGATTCAGACAACCTTGCACTTCTCCCCTAATAACCCTTACTTTATTAATCCATAACAACCCCAACCAATGCGCCCACCTTTTAAGCTGCCAGTGCCGTACCGTTACCGCGTGCTGGCATTGCTGTGCGCGCTCACCACGCTCACCTATATGGACCGCATCTGCATCTCCATCGTAGGCGTACGCATCAAGGCTGGCCTGCACCTTAGCAACGAACAGTTCGGCTGGGTACTGGCCGCCTTCGCGCTGGCTTATGCCATCTTCGAGATCCCTTCAGGTATGCTGGGCGACCGTATCGGCCCTAAAAAAGTATTTATACGCATTGTCATCGCCTGGTCGGTGTTTACGGCGCTTACCGGATTGGCCACCGGGCTGCTGAGCCTGCTCCTCATCCGCTTTTTGTTTGGCGCGGGCGAATCGGGTACTTATCCCAACAGCATTTTAACGGTATCGCGGTGGTTCCCGGTGAGCGAAACGGGCAGGGCGCTGTCGTGGGTGGGCATTGGCTCGCAAATTGGCGCAGCGCTGGCCCCGCTCATCGTTGTACCTATAGCCATGGCTTATGGCTGGCGGGCGCCTTTTTTTGTCGTCGGCGCAATCGGCCTGGTATGGGTGGGGGTTTGCTATGCCTGGTTCCGCGATTTCCCCGCCCAGGTAAAAGCCATCCCCGACGCCGAAAAAGCGCTCATCAAATCCCAATGTCGGCACCAGGAAGGGCAGCACCTGGTGCCCTGGAAACTCATCGTACGCAACAGCACCCTGTGGCCGCTTTTGCTGATGTATTTTTGCTGCCAGTGGGCCAATTATTTTTTTATTGCCTGGATGCCCGTTTACCTGCAGGAAGGCCGTGGCTTTACCGAAAACGGTATGAAACAGGTTACCTCGCTGCTTTTTGTGGTGGGCATAGGCGGTTTCCTGGCCGGCGGCGCGGCCGGCGACTGGCTGCTAAAACGTAAAGGACTTAAACTGGGCCGCCGCCTTACCGGCATGGCGGGCCTTGGCGGTTGCGGCATATTGTTGTTTATAGCCGCGTTCTCGGCCAATAATACCCTCACGGCCTGCTGCCTCATCGGGGCCAATTTCTCTTTTTCATTCGGGGTGATGGTCTCCTACGCCGTATGTGCCGATATTGGCCGCAATAATGCCGGCACGGTAACCGGCGCCATGAACTTTTTCGGGCAGATGGGCGCCTTCTTCCTGGCCCTCATCTTCGGGCAAATCGTACAGGCCACACACCGTTTTGATTACCCGGTGTACGTGGTAGGCGCAGTATTGCTGGTGGGGTGTCTGCTGTGGCTGGCGATTGATGCGGAGAAGCAGCTGCCGGAGATGGGGGATGGGGATGAGCGGGGTAAAATACTGGGGTAATCGTCGATCTGGAAAATTCAATACTTGACAGAGCGGCAGTTGGGATGAGCCTCAGATGCTGGTTTTCATTTCTGCTTTCAGCAGATTGAGAAACGTTGAGTTTCTAGCTTCCGCGTCCTTTAAAAAAGCATCGAAAGATAGAACATATAGACCAACCGGAATTTGGGCCTTGGTCTCTAAATCGATGATTATCGGTTGTTCTTTGTAAAAAACAGTGCCGCACGAGAATAATTCTATATAATCGTCCTCCAGTAAGGAAACCTTAAACTCGTCGTCAAAATCAACAATCCCATAAAACCAGATGCGTTGAATTTTATCTGGGAAATGCAACAATAATTTACGCGCTCTTTGCCGCAACTGACTTGTTACTTCTTCTTTCTTTGCTAAGCCTATCCCCAGCTTTTTAAGTTCGACGATAACTACATCGACCTTTTTCTCCTCAGTTGGATCATTTGAGAATATTATGGCCAAATCCGGGCGCCTACTGCTTTTTTCGCTTATTTCACTTTCTATAATAATATTGTCCAATACTTCACCCATGTCTTTATCGCTAAGAATAGTGGTGTAGGACATATATTTATCATCTAATAACCAGGCGTTGTTTGTGAAAAGATCGTTGTGAAAGTTTTCGTTTGATAATTTTGACCGCATCGGAACAATCAAATTATGAATATCGGCCTCGCTACTTTTTTTGTCTGTTTTTCTTAGTTTTTCAATAATAACATTTCTATATAAAACGTATTCTGTTAAGACTCTCGAAGATAAGGCCAACGATTTTTCATACACTTCGTCTGTTATCTCGGCGGCGTCCAGCACTTCCTTTTGAGCGTTAAAAAATTTCTTTTGTGCCAATTCTAATGATAGTGCACGATCAATCAATCCTACGGAATTTGTCTCAAAAAAACCATTTAAATGTGGATACCTTTCAATTAGCGATAAGGTCATTTTATTATTGGTTTCCTGAATATCGGGAATCTTCGCGTTTAATATTTCGGCCACTTTTTCACCAAAAAGCCTTTTTACCGCCTTCAATTCGCCTTCATCCATATTCAACTCTTGTCTAGAAGCATTTACTTTGCCAGTAAACAAGTTTGAATATAAAAGGAAAATTATTTCATAACCGATCGGTATTCCTTCTTTCGACAAAATATCCATAGGAAGGGTGCGACCATCAACACAAAGGGCCGTTATTGTTGCAGATTCCTTGCTCTGATTCGCTTGGACTGAATAATAAAGATCAAATTTTTCAAATAAGTCAATGCCTTCGGCATCAAATGTCACCAATTCCAAGTTTGGAATCTGGCTAACGATTATTTCTTGTTTGTCCGTATAAAATTCATACAGTAGATTGGGTTCTTTTGCCACTAAACTAACAGTAATTTTAAGGTTCTTATTGTCAACCTTATAGCTATAAAGCAGGGGATAAAAATGGGTCAAGATTGATCGCTTTATGGAACTAGGTCTTACATAGTCATAAGATTTTATCTTTTCCTTTTTATATTGTTTAAAAGTTAGTACAGTCTTATTTGTCTCATTAACGTTCTCTATAATTTCATTTTCTCCATCGAATGTACCAGTCAATTCAAAAATCCTCTTTTTGCCTTCAAATATGCTATAAATATCAATTCCTTTAAAATAGTTGATAAAGACGAGCCTTCCAACGCCTTTATGATCTTTTTCTTCGCTTTCAAGGAGGTTTGAGAATTTTTCGAAATTTCTATCAATAAACCCGTTTCCGTTATCACTTATTTCGATGGCGAACGTTTCCGGCTTTGATAAAGCTTCAATAGAGATTTGAATATCAATTTCTGTTGCACCGGCATCTATAGAATTGGCTATGGCCTCATAGTACACCATCTCCAATGATGGATTAGGGAAAAAATATTTTACAGCATTATTAAGGTTTATTTTCATATACAGAACGTGAAATTTTGAGAATTCACAGAGTAAATTTATACCAGTAACAAATTGCTAATAAAAGTAGTATTTATTATCCGAAAGTAGTGTTTGTTTTTTGCCCTTTAAATTCATAGTCAAAATGAACTTCGACACCGGGAGAAGCAACTCGGCTGTCCGTACCCTATGCTACCGCAAGCCTCCCGGCTTATCGCCCGCTCAAAGATAGTCGCGCTTAACATGATATTTTTATTTTCTAATACTTCTCTCTAATAATGTAGAAATTATTTTCGTCTCTATTTCGTTTTTACTTTCCGGAGTGCTCAGGTTTCGAGCCAGATTGATTGCCAACATTGTGTCCTGAATTACCATAAGTTGATTGAAAAATGAATTTAATTGCTCCAAACTCTTTTTATATAGAAAAAAACACGATACACCAATAAATTCAGAAATTATACCAGCCACTCCGGTAAGAAAACTTAATTCAAATTCGATCTTGCCGAGATAACGTAGCCATATACCTGCAATTATGGTTAACAAACCTATGGTAATCGCAAAAATACTATACATAAAACTGATGCGAGCTTGAGCTTTATTGATAGTATAATATTCACTTACCTGATTTAGGTTTAAATCAATTATTTGAAAAATATCATGTTGATCATTTTTAAGTTTTTGCTTTATCTCATTTCTTTCTTGTTTTATACTTTCAAGATCATCAAATTCGACAAACAGTTCCGGCACTGTCCACCAAAATAAACCAGCCACTAAAATTATAATGCCCATCGCCACCCCTAAAATGCCTCCTATACTCGGTGTATCACCCCAAGCAACCAAGATGAAGGCAAGTCCACACAC
>JABDHD010000075.1 GCA_013285685.1 Bacteroidota bacterium | reverse complement strand
TAAAAAGGGCAGCGATGCCCAAACCTACATTCAGTCGATTGAAGGTAAGCTGTCAAAAATAAATGATTACCTGAGAAAAAGGGGGTTAAAGGGTTTCTCCACGACGGCTGTTGGTGGCAACGGCAATGCCGAAGCAGCCAAGCTCAGCGACAATGAAGCTTATTCATTATATGATGAATATTTAACCCGGCTGGTGCATACGGTAGCTTTTACGCCGATGGGATACCCGCATATAAGTGCGTTAACTTCCTATTTTGGTTACCGGAGCGATCCGTTTAACTCGTCAGATGCCGAATTTCACCCTGGTATTGATTTTAAAGGGAACAAGGGCGACGATGCCCGCTGCACTGCCAACGGAACGGTAGTATTTGCCGGGTGGGCAGGCGGCTATGGCAATTGCGTCCGGATCGCACACAATAATAATCTCGAAACTCTATACGGGCACCTTTCACGGATAAGCGTAAAGGTTGGCCAGGACGTTACAGCCGGTCAAAAAATTGGCGAGGTGGGTTCAACAGGCCGCTCAACCGGCACCCATCTCCACTATGAAATACGGAAAAATGGTAAGGCAATTAACCCCATAAGTTATCTTTCATTAAACAACTAATTCATACGGGCTATGGCATTCTTTTCAAAAAAAGATAATGTTTCACTCGACCTTCAGTCTATTTCAACCCTGATTAGCGAAGGCTGCATTATAGATGGCAATATCAAAGCCCCTGCTTTCGCCCGGATAGATGGGCAGGTGACGGGTGATGTTATGGTTGACGAAGGCCTCATACTTGGCGAAAAAGGGTCGATCCTTGGCAATGTCCTCACTAAAGAAATGGTTATTTACGGCACGTTAACCGGAAATATCCAAACCAATTCGCTCGAAATTAAAGCAACCGGTAAAGTTACCGGCGAAATACGCACCCAAACCCTCCAGGTTGAAAATGGCGCTGTTTACAATGGCAGCCTCTCCATGACCCAAAACAATAAACTTGCCCAGGGCCAAAAACTGGCCAAGCCGCAGCAGAAGATGATTGAGGTTTAGTTTTTGGTTCATAGTTCATCCCGCACGTGCGGGATAGTTCATAGTAGCTTCGTTGGCGGTTCAGAAATCAACCCGCTCAACTAACGTTGCATTTCATCAGGCAATTACCTAACTTTGCGCAAAAAACAAAAGCTTATGTCGACAACAGAAACCGCCTACGTAAAATATAAGGTAAAAGACTTCTCGCTGGCACAGTGGGGCCGCAAAGAAATCGAGTTAGCCGAAGCCGAAATGCCTGGCCTGATGGCTTTGCGTAAAGAGTACGGCCCGTCAAAGGCCCTTAAAGGCGCCCGCATAGCAGGCTGCCTGCATATGACCATTCAAACGGCAGTGCTAATTGAAACACTTAAAGAGCTTGGCGCCGAAGTTACCTGGTCATCGTGCAATATATTTTCAACCCAGGACCATGCCGCTGCTGCCGTTGCCGCCGCCGGTACTTCTGTTTATGCCTGGAAAGGCATGAACGCCGAAGAATTTGACTGGTGTATTGAGCAAACTTTATTTTTTGGTGAAGATCGCCAGCCTTTGAACATGATTTTGGACGATGGCGGTGACCTGACCAATATGGTTTTGGACAAATACCCGGAGCTAATTGCGGGCATTAAAGGTCTATCAGAGGAAACTACTACCGGCGTTCACCGCCTGTACGAGCGCATGAAGAACGGCACTTTGCCTATGCCTGCTATCAACGTGAATGATTCGGTAACCAAATCAAAATTTGATAATAAATACGGCTGCCGCGAATCGTTGGTGGATGCTATCCGCCGCGCTACCGATGTGATGATGGCCGGTAAAGTGGCAATTGTTTGCGGTTTTGGCGACGTGGGCAAAGGTTCCGCGGATTCGTTGCGCAATTCCGGTGTTCGTGTAATTGTTACCGAGATCGATCCGATCTGCGCCTTGCAGGCAGCCATGGAAGGTTTTGAAGTTAAGAAGCTGTCAACCGCGATCACCGAGGCTGATATCGTAGTTACCGCCACAGGCAATAAGAACATTGTCCGCGAAAGCCATTTCCGCGCGCTAAGGGACAAGGCCATCGTTTGTAACATTGGGCACTTTGATAACGAGATAGACATGGCCTGGTTAAATGACAACTACGGCGATACTAAAATCGAAATCAAGCCGCAGGTAGATAAGTATACCATCAACGGTAAAGACGTTATCGTATTGGCCGAAGGCCGCCTGGTAAATTTAGGCTGCGCCACCGGTCACCCCAGCTTTGTAATGAGCAACTCGTTCACCAACCAAACCCTGGCCCAGCTGGAACTTTGGAACCACGGCGACAAATACGAAAACAAGGTTTATACCCTACCCAAGCACTTGGACGAAAAGGTGGCGCGTTTGCACCTTGCCAAGATCGGCGTTGAATTGGAAGTTTTGGATCCCGACCAGGCTGAATACATCGGTGTAACCGTTGACGGGCCGTTTAAGCCGGAATATTATAGGTATTAAGTCGAAAGTCTTTAGTCGAAAGTCTGAAGTCAAAATATGGGAGGGCATGGTTTTAGGATCATGCCCTTTTTTATTATTTCAGCCTGTAGAAGATTGTCGCCAAATCACCCAAAGCAAATTCGTGCAATTCGCTTTAATTCGTCTAATTCGTGTCTATAATCCCGAATAATAATCATACCCCTGCTCGGCCCAGTAATCGTGCGGACGGGTATTGCTAAAGGTAATCGTTCCGATACGTTTCAGGTTTTTGATGCCATATTTTGTGGGGATGATCAACCTCAGCGGCGCGCCGTGATTAAGCGGCAGCAGCTTTTCATTTACCTCATAGGCCAGGATGGTTTGCGGGTGCATTGCGCTGGGCATATCAATGCCGACATAATAGCCTTTGTCGGGTGTTTCCATGCCGACGTACTGCATTTTGGCATAGTCGTCCAACTGATAATGTTTTACAAAATCGCTGAACTTTACACCGCCCCAGTGCGAGATCTGGTCCCAGCCCTCAACACATTTAAAATCGTAAATAAGCTCCGTTTTTGGCAATGATCTTAGTTCGTCCAGCGTAATTTTAAGCACTTCTCCGCCTTTTTTTATTACCTGCAGCGTCCATTGTGCTGGGTCGAATTTCTTTTTGGCCTCGATACCGATATCGCTGTTCACCCTGACGTGTTTGGCAGCCATTTCCTTCGGATAGGTTTTTACCAGGTGGTTTTCGCTGAAGGCTATCCGTCTGAAAAATATTTCAGTTTTATTCAGCGCTTTTCGCAATGGTTTATGCGCGCCTGCGGTTATTCCTGACACTTCATCCGGCGATTTATACAGCCAGCGCCATCCTTCATACGCGCCTGCCGCCAATACGGTGAATACCCCGAACGAGATAAAATTGCGCCGGTTTATCTTTTGCTCAACGGTGAGCTCTTTTTTTATTTTTTTATTCGCCTTTTTCATCTTCGCGTACTGTTTGAATCGCCGGCACAGGCTCTTCCTTTACCACTTCAAAGCCAGATATTACCGATCTGAAATTATTCCATCCCGCCAGGAAAACCTGTACCACATGGATCACAAAAAATAAAACATAGCCTATAGTAAGGGCGAAGTGTAAAATCCGGGCAAAGTGGTATCCGCCGCATATCCAGGTGAGGTAATAAAATTGTACCGGTTTGTAAATGGCGAGCCCGGTTATAACCGACCCGAACCCCATGATAATAATAGCGGTATAGGCGATGCGTTGTGCCGCATTGTACTTGTTTTGCGGCGGGGCTGTTTTGCGGATATGCAGATCGTGCAAAAGCACCAGCCAGGCCTCTTTGAATGAGTTCCTTTTAGGCACCAGTTCCCGCCATTCGCCGGAAAACAAGGTGTAAAGGACGTACAGTATCCCGTTCAGCGTAAAAAACCACATGAACAGGAAGTGAAAAGCCATGCCCTCGGCCAGGCGCTGCGGGATGCCTAAAGTTTTATAAAACCAATCCGGAAAGAAGCGGACAAAAGTGTGGCCGAAAATGGTAATGGAATAAATATCATTGGCCCAGTAGATCAGCATCCCGCTCCATATCATGATGGTTAGGATGGGGAAATTAACCCAGTGGCACCAGCGCATAGCAAGTGAATGTTTCTCCTTTATGACTTTCATTGGGGGCACGTTAAAAGTTTAAGTGAAGTTACGCAAAAATAGATAAAACGGTTTGTTGAGTTAGATTAAGCTGCGCTACTCAACAATTGAAGCTTTGGCGGCCCCCGTCACCACGCCGGTGCCGGTATTTTGCAAAAAGCCGATGATCTCCCAGTCTTGGTTATCAAAACCGGCAGGCAGGGGAACTTTGGTTTCGCCATCTTCGCTACTCAGCGCTATCTTCTGTAATTTCCGTACAATTTGCACATGCGATAAAGTGCGGCCGCTATTTTCACCGCCCCCGACCTTCGTTTGTGCACTTTTTTGAAGGAAGGCAATATAAAGAACCGTGTTTTTATCGGCTTTGCCGGTTGTGTATTTAATATCGGCCTGGTTTTTATTGGCCGTAGCGGCGCTCAGGCTTAATGGCGCACCTTGTGCCTTCTTCAGGTTACCGGTAATGGCCGCGCGAAGCACCGATTCTTCCGAGCCAACAAACTCCATCCGCCCGTTCACTACTATTTGCGGCGTATATACTGTTTGAATATGCAAATAAGCCGCATAATCCTGCTGGCGTTTGGAATAATCGGCACTGCTGAAGGCATCTTTCCATCCGCCGCGATTCCAATAGTCAACATGGTAGGCAAGTATGTAAACAGGCCTGTCTTTTACTTCCTTTTCTATTTTAGCAACCAATTGGTCGGCAGGCGGGCAGCTGGAGCAACCTTCGGATGTAAAAAGCTCCACTACGGCAAAGCCTTTGTCTTCGGCGTTAACCTTGTTTAGTAACTTTACGTTAATAAATGCTGTCGATCCCAGGGCCGCCGCCATCAGGCAAGCGGTTAATGCAAATATTTTAACCTGTTTCATTATTTTCTGATTTAAATTTAGCGTTGTTTGCGGGGTTAGTCGTTCAAGTCAAATCAACCTTACAATAAAATTATATCTTTTTACTTTATCGTGCCGAAATGTATCAACTTGCACAAACTTGTTTCAATTAGTACTACAGGCAAGACGAATAAAGACGGCATTAATTGTAAGGATTTTGCATTTAGCGCGACGAAAGATCAACACAGACGAAATGCATTTGAATTTTTTATAAATGAATAACCTGCTAAATCCCCATCAATGGGTTGCTGCCCATGCCGATTATCTGTATAACTATGCCATATCCCGCATTAATGATGAAGAGCAGGCAAAAGACCTGGTGCAGGAAACGTTTTTAGCCGCACTGCAAAAAACCAACAGCTTTGAAGGGCGGAGCTCCGAACGAACGTGGTTAACGGCAATCCTGAAAAATAAGATCATCGATGTTTACCGAAAAAAATCTTCGGGATTGCGGCCTGCGGAAACTGTGGCGGCTGAACAGGAGCAAAATGAGTTTTTTGATCAGGACACGGGCCATTGGCTAAAGGAATTCGGCCCGAAAGAAATAGGAATTGAAGACAAGGATCATATTATCAGCAGAGAGTTTGAAGAAATACTAAAAAAATGCCTGTTAAAGCTGCCGGGATTATGGAAAGCTGTTTTTACCATGAAACATATTGACGAGGAGCCGACAGACACCATCTGCGCCGAACTGAAGGTAACGCCATCCAACTTTTGGGTGATCATTCATCGCGCCAAGCTTAACCTGCGGGCCTGTCTCCAAAAAAACTGGATTTAAAAAATTCAATCATGAGCTATTTGAAAAAAATTATACATAACTGCAAAAAGGCCACATATTTGATCGACAAGAAAGAAATGGGCCGCATTACCCTGCGCGAACATATCGAATTGCGGATACATTTAATCGGCTGCTCATTTTGCCGGATATATGGCAAACAAAGCCGGGCGATAAATAAAATGGTTCGGGAACTTTTCCGAAGCGCTACGCAACCAGGCGTAAAACTTGATGACGATTTTAAAAAGGATTTGCAGGAAAGAATTGAAGAAGAACTCAATAAATGATAAACACTAAATTAATAGACACGAATTTTCACGAATAAAAACGAGTTTTCGCGAATAAGGTGTATATGGCTGGATTTGATAGTGCCAAAATAGCATCCCAATTAAACCGGCATCTTACCACTATAATTTGTGAAAATTCGTTTTTATTCATGAAGAGTTGTGTCAATAGTTCCCGCCGCCATGGTTCGTGAAAATTCGAATAAATTCGTGCCTATTCGTGTTAATAAAAATACTTTGTAAGGTTTGATAATGATTACCGACCAACCCATAAAAATTATTAAAAAACTAAAAACCAAAGTATGAAATCAATTATCTCCGGCGCAGTTGCCGCCATCGCTATTGCAGCTTGTTTAGGTGTTAATGTTCAGGCGCGGCCAATTGCCTCCGTTCATCACATCGCTGTTAGCGATACCGGTAAAATGGGCAAAATGAAAATGGACAAAATGAAAATGGGTAAAATGAAAAAAGACTCGATGAAAATGTCCAAAAAAATGGGCAAAAAGAAAATGGCAAAAGACACTGCCAGTAAAATGTGAGTTGTTTTGTTTGTAATTCCCTGGAGGGGGAGTGATCCCTCTCCCTTTAAAATCCAATAAAAGCTGATGAAAAAATATTTATTTGTACTCCTCGCTTTAACATTAAACGCGAAAGCTTTTTCGCAAAGCGGGCTAAAAACTGGCGCCGGCGCTCCGGTCTTTACGGCGATTGACAATGCCGGTAAAATGGTCGACCTAAAAACATTGTTAAAAACCCACAGAGCGGTTGTGCTGTTTTTCTATCGCGGGCAGTGGTGCCCATACTGTAACCGGCAGATCAGTCAATTGCAGGATTCGCTGCAATTGGTAGTTGACAGGGGTGCATACGTGGTGGGCGTTACGCCCGAAACACCTGACAACATTGCAAAAACCGTTGATAAAACACATGCCTCTTTTTCGTTGGTGCACGATGAGGGTTACAAGATTATGAAAGCTTACAACGTAAATTATACGGTGGATGATGGTCTTTACGGCAAACTAAAAGGCTATGGCATCGACCTCGAGAAGAATAATGGAAATTCCGACCATGTTTTGCCTGTGCCGGCTACCTTTGTTATCGGCCAGTCCGGGAAGATCATATACACACACTTTGATAAAGATTATACCAAACGCGCGGCTGTAAGTGACATTTTAAAAGTCCTTTAAAAAAATTATTTTACTCGTTTTTCCCGAAAATGCTCAAATGTGTAGCTAAATTAGCCCAACATTTTCCGGATTATGAAAAAGCTTTTGTTATTGTTAATGCTGATTTATTCCGGCGTCGCTTTTGGCCAGGATAAGTATAAAACCACCCAACAATTTTCTGTTGGCGGAAAAATAAAAAATCCCTCGGTTATTACAATGGATTCACTAATGCACTATGCCATTTCGCCTGTTGGCGACATCAATGTAACCGATCATACCGGCGCATTTAAACATAAGGACGAGCAATTAAAAGGCATTTTGCTAAAAGATATTTTAAGCCATACCTTGCTTGACGCCGCCAGCCCAAAGTTGTACAGCGCATTTTATTATACCTGCGTGGGCAGCGATGGCTATAAGGTAGTGTACTCGTGGAACGAATTATTTAATACCGAAGTGGGCAACCACGTATACATTATCATGGAGAAGAACGGTGTGAAGGCAGATCAGCTGCCCGAAAGCATCCAGATGACATCGATGATGGATATGAAAACCGGCAGAAGATATTTACACAACCTGGATAAGATCGTTATCAGTGAAGCAAATTGATTATTGACACGAATTTTCACGAATCATGATGGCGAAATGTCGATTTGGTTTTAAACATTCATTACTACCTCCACTAGAAGCGATATGTCTTATTCGTGAAAATTCGTCTTCATTCGTGAAAATTCGTGCTTATTAAATTCGTCTTCATTCGTGAAAATTAGTGTCAATAATTAGTTCCCTATCAGCCAAATCTTCCAGTTCCTGCTGGTTATGGCTTACGATCAGAACGGTTGTCCCCTGATCTTTAAAAAAGGACCTCAAGTCGTTGATCAACCCGGTTTTCATATCCGCATCCAATGCCGAAAAAGGTTCGTCCATTAATAATAATTTTGGTTTTATGGCCAGCGCTCTTAAAATCGCCAGGCGTTGCTGTTGCCCGCCCGATAAATGTTCGGGCTTGTGTGTGATTAGTGTTTCCAGTTTGCCGATGGCAAGTAATCGTTTTATCCATGCACCGTCCTTAGTAGCGTATTCCAGGTGTTGCTGCACGGTCATGTTTGGGAAAAGGGCATAGTCCTGGAAAACGAAACCGGCTTTTCTTTTTTGCGGGGCAAGAATGATTTTAGCTGATGTATCCAGCCAGGTCACTTTATCGGCTACTATCTTTCCATTTTCAGGTTGGATAAACCCGGCGATAATTTTCAGAAAAGTGGTTTTACCGGCACCCGAAGGGCCATGGATTTTGATAATACTTCCTGTAGGGAACTCAGCTGCAATTTTTAATAGCCGCTGACCCTGGTACACTTTCAGTTTTTTTTCTATGTCGATACTGATCATTCCAAAGGGCTTTTTAAGCGGTATTTGTTAAAGATGAACACCGAAATTACAAGGATAAACGTAATGCTAAAAAGAATGAGCGAGTAGGCATTGGCGGTTGAATAATCCATTTGCTCCACCGAATCATAAACGGCGATGGATGCCACCCGCGTTACGCCGGGGATATTGCCGCCAATCATCAATACCACGCCGAATTCGCCCAGGGTATGGGCAAACGTGAGCACAATTGCAGTGAGCAATGAAGGCTTGATATTCGGCACCAGCACTTTTGTAAACGTTTGCCATTTACTTTTGCCCAGTGAATAAGAAGCCTGCGAAAGCGAAACCGGCAGCTGCTGCAAAGCGGATTTTATCGGCCCCATCATAAACGGCATGCTGTAAATAACCGATGCCAGCGCCAGGCCCTGGAAGGAGAATACAAACTGGATATTAAAAGCCTGCTGCAGCCACTTGCCCACGCCATGCTCCGGACTGAATGCCAGCAGCAGATAAAAACCCAGCACCGAGGGCGGCAAAACCAAAGGCATCGTTATGATCGCCTCTAAAATTACCTTAATAAAGGACCGGCCCTTTGATAACCACCAGGCAACAGGTAAGCCAATAATCAGCAGCAACACTGTAGTGATACCAGCGAGTTTTAGGGTAAGCCAGATGGGGGTTAAATCCATTAAAGCAGTCAAAGATTTAAACAAAATGCAATAGGAATATTTCTTTGGTCAAACACTCATTCACGGTATCCATATTGCTCCAAAATGCTTTTAGCCGAGGCACTCAGCATGTAATCATAAAATTTCTGGGCATCGGCATTATTTTCGGCATGTTTCAGTAAAACCATTCCCTGCTCAATCGGCGAATATGACTTTGGGTCGATCACCCGCCAGTACAATTTGGTTTTGTTGTTAGGATCGTTTACCAGCGCCTGTGTAGTAAAGCCCACATCGGCAACGCCGGTGGTAATGTACGTATTCACCTGTGAGATACTTTCGCCGGTAACGATTTTTGACTGCACATTCTCCAATACGCCTTTTAGCTTTAGCACTTCAGTAGCTGCTTTGCCGTAAGGCGCAATTGCCGGGTTGGCTATAGCTATTTTTTTAACCCGGGCGGTCAGCAAAACCCTTTCCCAGTTTTCAAAACCGATATCCTGGCTGCTGCAGATCACCAGGCTCCCCTGTGCATAAACGACCGGCTTTTTGGAGCTGAAACCATCGGTGAAAAGCGTTTGCGGGAAAGTCATATCTGCGGATAAAAACACATCGAACGGCGCCCCGTTCTTTATCTGCGTCGTAAGGTTTCCGGAGGCGCCGACTATCGGCTCGACTGTAATACCCGTTTTTTGCTTAAAATCTGCGCCTAATACTTTGATAACGGCTTGCAGGTTGGCCGCCACAGCCACTTTTATATCCTGGGCAAAAGCGGTAGACGATACTAATAGACAAGCGGCGATTAAAAAATTCAGTCGTTTCATAAGTGGTAATGCATTTTTTAATTTATGTATGCTGTTATTGGAAACACACTACTAATATACATTGTTATGAATTATGAGGATTATAAATCGGGCGGAATTGTTCGGCTAAAAATTTATTGATGCATTCAATAATTATAATGCTATATTAGCATTTAAATGGTGTACCCTACACACTAAGCCTGTGTGTCGCGCCATGTTTTATTACCAATTATTAAGCGTTTACCTGCCGTTATGAAAAAAGCTGCCTGTTTAACCACAATCAACCTCAAATAATGAAACGGACATTTTTAACCACAATCGTTTTAACATTTTTTGGCCTATGCTCGCTCAGCGCGCAAACCCCGCGATTTATCACCACCCGTGGAAAAGAAATCATCGGCGCCAATGGCAGGCCTTTCCTCATCAGGGGCACAAACCTTGGCAACTGGCTGGTGCCGGAGGGTTATATGTTCAAATTCAAAAGCGTCAATTCAGCCAGGCTGATCGATGAAGCGCTGGAAGAAATACTCGGGCCGGAGGAAGCTACAAAATTTTGGAAACAATATCAGGATACTTATATCACCGCCGGCGATGTTCATTTTTTAAAGGCATCGGGGATGAATTCGATCCGCATACCTTTTAACTACCGCCTTTTTACCACCGAAAATTACTGCGGCCAAAATAACCCAAACCGCGGTTTTGAGCTGCTGGACCGGGTGATCGGCTGGTGCAAAAAGGAAGGTTTGTATGTTATCCTGGATATGCACTGCGCTCCGGGCGGCCAGACCGGCGATAATATCGACGACGGCTTCGGCTATCCTTTCCTGTTTAAAAGCCCCGCCATGCAGCAGCTAACGGCAAAGATATGGCGGCGGATTGCTGATCATTATAAAAATGAAACCATCATTTTGGGATACGATCTGCTGAATGAGCCTATTGCTACCTATTTTAATGCTGATGAGTTTAACCCCTCGCTTGAGCCTGTTTATAAGCTGATCACCAAAGCGGTACGTTCGGTGGATAAAAACCATATCCTCATACTGGGCGGGGCGCAATGGGACAGCAATTTCAAACCTTTCGGGCCGCCGTTTGATGCAAAATTGGTTTACCAGTTTCATAAATACTGGACCAAAACCACCGGCAAAGTGGTGATACAGGACTATATCGACTTCAGGAACAAATACAATGTACCGATCTATTGCGGCGAAACCGGCGAAAATAAAGATGAATGGTGTGAGGCTTTCCGCAAAACGCTGGAAGAAAATAACATCGGCTGGCAATACTGGCCCTATAAAAAGATGGACAACACCGCGGGCATTATTACGTTCGACAAGCCGGCCGGCTACGATAGCCTGGTAAATTATACCGAAAAACCACGGGCCGATTTTGCCGCCATCCGCAAAGCTGCACCACAGGATCGGGAACAGATAAAAAATGCACTTTACGCTTTTATTAAAAATAGCAGGTTTGAAAACTGCCACCCCAACAAGGGCTATATCGAAGCGTTGGGACTGAAGGCGCCGTGATTATAAAAGACAAACAATTGCCCAAGCTACACAGTTATAGATGAATAGTGCTCGCTCAACGTATGGTAATAGAATTTTAACGTATGTAGTGTGTTTAACCTCCAATAGTAATATGAGAAGAAAAATATTAACCCCGCTAAAAACAGTAGCGATCATCTTATTGGCCGCTTTCGCTTTAACCTCCTGCCAAAAGGTACAGGACACCGGCAACAACCACCCCTATGTACCTCCGCCGGATACGACCAAAACAATTGATACCACCAAGTACAGCCTTTTATGGTCGGATGAGTTTAGCGGCTCCAGCATTGACACAACCAAATGGAATTTTGAAACCGGGAACCTGCATGTAAATAATGAGGAAGAGTATTACCAGGCTGCGAATGCTACAGTAGCCAATGGCATGCTGTCTATTACCGCAAAAAATGAATCGCAGGGCGGGCAGCCCTATACGTCGGCCAGGATGAATACCCAAAACAAATTCACTGTAACCTACGGCAAAATTGAGGCCAGGATAAAGCTGCCAACGGGCGCCGGGCTGTGGCCCGCTTTTTGGATGCTTGGATCGGATATTAGCATTGTTTCATGGCCGGTATGCGGCGAAATAGATATTATGGAACATATTAACTCCGATAGCTTAATTTATGGCACCATGCACTGGGCATCGGGCGGGCAGGCTGCATCCTATGGGCTAAATATGGCAAGTACACCAAGCCAGTGGCATATTTACTCGGTTACCTGGGATACAAATTCCATCAAATGGTATGTCGACAACAATTTATATGTCACCGGTAATATAGCCAATAATATCAACAGCACCAACGCATTCCACAATCCATTTTTTATTATACTGAACCTGGCTGTGGGCGGCGACTGGCCCGGCGCTTATGTGGATCCCGGCAAACTGCCGGCAACCATGCTGGTGGATTATGTAAGGGTATACCAGGCAAGTAATTAGGGGAAATGATATTAAAGCCCGAGGGTATTTTCTGTCAATGGCGTACAGATTAAATCAATGCACGTCGACCGTCACCATAGTCGAGGCCTCGCTTTCATTCTTCAGGCGGTCTATTGCTGTCACAATGTAGCGATAGGTTTTTCCTTTTTCGACTGAGTCGTCGGTGTAACTTGTATTGGTATTGTATTCAATATTAAGGATGTTTTGCGGGTCGTCAGTATCGATCTTGTCACCGGCTTCAAAACGGTAGATAACATAACCGTACACGGGTTCATTATCCTTTGCGGGCACAGGCGTGGCCCACTTTAATTCGACTGTATTTTTTGGGGTAGCCAGGGCGGTTAGCGCCACCGGCGGATTGGGGGGTACGGAATCCAGCCAGAGCATTTCGGGCGGCAATGCGGGATATTTATAGTAGTTATCCTTCAACGAGTCGGTAAAGCCAAGCGGGTTATTCTCCAGCGATTTGGCGCTAAAATACACGCTTCCCTGTACCCTTGGGTTATCACGCAGGTATTTTATCTCGTCGGGCATGGCGGCCGGATCTTTAAACTTGCTGCCTTTACGGCGTTCGTTCAGGCGATAGGCTGCCATGCCGACGTATAAATGCCGGTTATAGGTATTATCGCTCCACCAATCAACCAGGTTATTAAAAGCAGCGGAGCGGTCATTCAACGGCCAGTAAAGCTGGGGGGTGATATAATCGAGCCAACCCTCTTTCATCCATTTGCGCGAATCAGCGAACGTTTCATAATAGGATGCGCCTCCATGCGTCACCGACCCTTCGGGGTTTTGATATGCGTTGGCCCATATGCCAAACGGGCTAACGCCAAACTTGACGCGTGGCTTATGCTGATGGATACTGTCGCTCAGCATTTCAATAAGGGTGTCGACATTATGCCGCCGCCAATCTTTTATGTCGGTAAATCCCGCACCATAGGCTTTAAAAGTAGCGGCATCATTGATATACTGTCCCGAAATCTCATACGGATAAAAATAATCGTCCATGTGCACACCATCAATATCATAGTTATCAACCACGTCTAAAAAAACCTTAACGATATAGTCGCGCACTTCCGGAATCCCCGGGTCAAATTGTTTCTTTCCTCCATAGGTAAAAAACCACTCAGGTTTGATATTAGTGATGTGAGTAGGGCTTAGGGCTGAATATTTATTGTCGTTGGTGGCCCGGTAGGGGTTAAACCAGGCATGCAGTTCCATTCCGCGTTTATGGGCTTCGCTTATGGCGAACTCCAGCGGGTCGTAAGCCGGATCAGGCGCCAGGCCCTGTTTTCCCGTCAGCCATTTGGACCATGGCTCGCGGCTTTTTGCATAAAACGCATCGGCGGCAGGCCTGATTTGAAAGATTATCGCGTTCATGCCGGCGTCCTGCAAAAAATCAAACAGCGTAGTCAGTTCTCTTTTCTGCTGCTCAACCGGCAAACCAGGCGCGCTTGGCCAGTCGATATTTTCAACGGTGGCCACCCAGGCGGCGCGGAACTCGCGTTTTGGTTCTGTCTTGGTCCGAATGGAATCAATGGCTTTTAAGATGATTTTGTCTGTTTTCTTCGCCTGCGAGTCGGCTTTAGCTGGCGACTGGACAGGTTGCTGCGCATAAACCCGGAAAATATAGGTGGATAAAAGTAGAAGAACGAACACAAACCTACGACAGAAGTACATCAATTCAAATTATTAAAAGCTGCAAAGATATGAACTCCCAGCAATGCTGATTTATTATAAACTACAATAAATGCCCTTATTTTGTGTTTTAATCATATTATACTATTTTTAGCGCCATAAGAATATTTAAATCCGAAACAAACATTTATATTTTTGTGGGTGTTATAGGGAAAAATCAAGCGTTAAATTGATTTAGGAAATTTTTATAGGCCGGTTTTCAAAGTACATCGATCACGAGGTGAACCGGCGACAATTCATCTAACCAGAACTAAAACTAAAAGCTATCTATCATGGAAAATCCAAACGGCCAATCCTCCAAGAAAAATTCCAATGTCATTTACTTTCTCATCGTAGTTGTATTGGCCTTACTGGCCACAGATGTGTATCTGTACCTGCAAAAAAACAAATCGGATACCCGGATTGTCACCGAGAGCAGCGAAAAAACCAGGCTTCAAAAAGCGCTGGACAGCCTTAAGGACCAACTTGACCAGGCAAATAGCGGCAGGACTAAATTATCTGCAGACATGCGGGCAAAAAATGATTCACTCGTGTCGAAGATCAAGGTGCTGCAAACGAAGCTTAACCAGGGCAAGCTGACACAAAAGGAGCTTAACCAGGCTAAAGAAGACATAAACCAATTGAAGTATTCGGTAACCAATTATGAGGCCCAGGTGGACAGTCTGAAAAAGCAAAACACCGCCCTGACCGTTGAACGGGATACCCTGAAAACGAACCTGACCACAACCAAAACCAACCTGGCGCAGGAAGCGAAAAAGGACACCGACCTTACAAAGCAAAATGAAGAAAAGGATGCAAAGATTAAGGTGGGCTCGGCTATTAAAATGGCAACGGCTGATATTATTGCCTACAAAGTAAGGGGCAGCGGTAAAGAAGTGGATACAAAACGCTCGGCAGCGGCCAAAAAAATAAAGATCAATTTTAACGTTGCCACCAATGACATTGCCGAAAAGGGCATGCACGATATTTATGTACGTATTGTTGACCCAACCGGCAACCTGATCACCGAAGGTGATTCAGGCAATTTTAACGCAGATGGGCAGGATCTTCAATTTACCTACAAGTCATCGATCGACTTTAAGAACGATAACAGTATTACTTACAGCATCGACTGGGTAAACCCGGGTGCTTTCCAAAAAGGAAGCTATACCGTACTGCTTTATGCAGATGGGTATACGATGGGGAAAAGTAGTTTTGAGTTGAAGTAAGACTATTGCGGCGCATCACATTAGCGGCCGTTGCGGATACTCGCCAACTTTGTTGGAAACGCATAAGTCCGCCAGGCGGCAGGAATGCCCTTACTTTAAGTTAAAAGTCTTGAGTCCTGAGTCAGAAAACCCAAAATTGACTAAGGACTTGAGACTTTTGACTTATCACCCTATTTCAACATCAGCACCCATCCGCTCAACTTGGGCTGGCCGTTTTTCAGGTCGATGATATAATAATATGTTCCGGGAGGCAGCGGTTTGCCGTTATTGGCGCCGTCCCAGGGCCGGGCGTATCCGGTACTTTGAAAAACCTGCTGACCGTAGCGGTCGAACACTTGCGTAATACTTTCGGGATAGGTAATGAGGGCATCGATATCCCAGCGATCGTTTATGCCATCGCCGTTGGGCGAAAAAGTATTGGGAATGGTGATCTTTTTATAAACCCTTACAAAAACAGTGCTGGTTGCCGTACCACAGGTTTGCGAAATTACATTTAAGGTATACGTAATATTGTCGGTTGGCGTGGCGAGAGATGTAAGGGAAGCAGGGTCGCTGAGGTATGTTGCCGGCGTCCAGTAATAACCGGTAATATTATCACCCTTAACGCTGCCGTTCAATTTAGCAGATTGCCCTTCAAACAATATAATTTCACTGCCGGCATCGGCCACCGGGTTTTGAGTTACCGTCACTGTAACCGATTTACTGCTGTCCACGCAGCCGCCATTGCTTATATGCGCCGTATAGGTGGTAGTTTGCAGGGGTGTTGCGGTGGGGTTGGCAATCGTATCGTTGTCAAGGCCGGTTGAGGGCGTCCACTTATAAAATAAACCGCCGGTAGCCGCCAGTTGTGTGCTTTCGCCGGCGCATACACTCAAGCTGCCACTTATGCCGGGCACTATTTGGGGTACAACGGCAACCCTTGCCTGCACCGGTTCGGCAGTGCAGCCACTGTCTGAAACGGCCACAACGCTATAAATACCCGCGTTTGCCGGCGAAATGTTATTGATTACCAGCGGGTTTTGCGATGTTGGCGCCAGGCCGGGGCCCGTCCAGGTATAAGAGGCGCCTCCGGAAGCGCTTAATATTAACTGGTCACCCAGGCACAGGGTTTGATCGGCAATGGGGGGTACAACAGGCCGCGGGTTCACCGTAACCGTTAAGGGTTGTGAATACACGCGGCATTGCCCCGAAGTGATGGCCGAGCCATTAGCTATACCCAGCCGGTATTGGTAAACACCCGGAACTGCATTATTAAACGGAATGGTTAACGAACTTTCGGTACTGCCTGCCATATCTGTCCACCCGCCGGCATTGAGGTTCGACTGCCATTGGTAAACAGGGTTATTATCGCCGGCAACACTGGCGGTTATGGTATAAACCGCGCTGCCGCCCTGGCACAGGGCCGCCTTTGAGGATCCGGTTGTTGAACCAAAGCCGGCCTGAATTACCGGTCCGCAGGCTCTGAAAGTGATGTCGTCCAAAGCAAAATCATTGCCGCAGCCGCCGGTCGCATTGTTGGTCATTTTAACAACTATTGCCTGGGTAGAATTTGCAGGTGTGATAAAAAATGTATGGTATTGGATCCATTTTACACCATCGGCAATCGGTATATCGCCGGTATTATAGGGTGGTGATAATAAAGTCCCATCTGTTGTCTCGATGGTGAAAGTGATATTGGGCAGAATCGGTGTTCCGCCGCATCCCGAACTCACGTCAAGATTTAATATCCAGGCAGCAAATTCATAGGTTGTATTGGGGCATAACTGGCCGGCAAGCGTCTGCTGTGTAAAAAAGATGCTTGGCTGATAGGATGCATTTACGATCATCATGTAGCCATTTGGATTGCCGGTATGGTCCTGCGTTAAAAAATGCCAGGTATTGTTGAAGCAGCCGCCTGAGCTGTTGGCTATGGTGTACTGGCCATCGTTAGGGCAGCCTGCGTTCAGGAACTCCATGTTGGTTACGGAGCCAGGTAATGGTGGACCGGGATTAGCTCCTGAACCAAAATCCTCATCAATTACGGGGTCGCCCAGGCTGCCATTGCATGTTTGTGCATAAAGCCCGGAACCCAGCGAAATGCAAAAAACTATAAGTAAGAATAGCTTAAAACTAATTGGTCGCATCAACAGGTTAGCAGAAAATACATCAAGGTACCAAAAATAGCCTTTTTTAGGCTATGATATATGTAAATTTTTTATGGGAAAGCATCCATTAGCTTATCATTAAAATGTTCTCTCCCAATGGTTTTATCAATCCAAAAAAACTACTTTTGTTATCCTGGTTAATGCCTATGATAAAAATTTACGCAAGCTTGTTTCTTCTTTTTGCGGTTATTGCAGGCGTTAACGCGCAAAGTCAGCCCGCTGCCCCAAAGGATACGATAAAGATACAGCCGGTAACGGTAAAAGCCTACTTGTCGGAGCAGCCGGTATTGAATGTGCCCGCATCCATCAATGTTATCAACCAGCAGCAGCTGGATGTACAGCCTCAAAATTCATTTGTGCCGGTTTTGAACAGCCAGCCTGGCGTGCGGGCCGAGGAACGTTCGCCCGGGAGCTACCGTTTATCCATACGCGGCAGCCTGCTGCGGTCGCCCTTTGGCGTAAGGGATGTTAAAATTTATTTTGACGAAATCCCACTAACCGACGCCGGCGGAAATACTTACCTCAACGCAATCGATTTTAACAGCATCCATAATATGGAGGTGCTGAAAGGCCCCGACGGGAGTTTATTCGGCGCCAACACCGGCGGCGTGGTTTTAATGACCCCCGTAAATCACCATGCCGACAGCAGTTTTCTTACAGCGGGCCTCAATGGCGGGTCTTATGGCTTTGTTCATGAAAATACCGCTTTACAGCAACGGGCAGGTAATTACCAGCTGAACCTGGACCAGGCTTATGAAAATTATAGCGGCTACAGGCAGCACAGCGCCATGCACCGCAACTATTTGCAAATGGTAAACAGTTGGAACTATAACAAAAACGACCAGTTTCGCTTGTTGGGTTTCTACTCCAGTCTCGACTATCAAACCCCTGGCGGACTAACACTGGCGCAGTATGAGGCCGACCCTTCCTTAGCCAGGCCGGCAACCAAAACTATTCCCGGTTCGGTTGAGCAAAACGCAGGCATTTACCAAAAAATGCTGTTTGGCGGTGCGGTTAATGAATATCATTTTGATGATCACTGGCGAAATGTACTATCGGTTTTTGGCACTTATGTCGATTTTGCCAACCCCTTTATCACCGATTATGAGCAGCGGTACGAAAGCACCTATGGCTTCCGCACCTATTTTGAATACACCAGTAACGACCGGGTAATTTATAAATGGAAAGCCGATTTCGGCATAGAATGGCAGCAAACCAATGCGGATATTAATAATTATGGGAATGATCTTGGCGTGAGGGACACGGCCCAAACTTTGGATAAGATCAACACCAACCAGCATTTTCTATTTGCGCGTTACGTTGCAGATTTTGCAAAACGCCTGCATGTTGAAGGAGCGCTTAGTCTAAATTATTACGACTACGAATTCAAAAACCTTTTCCCGAATGATGAAGCGGCCTTTACCGACCGCAGTTTTACGCCCCAACTGATGCCAAGGATCGCGCTGGCCTACCAACTGAGCAACCAGTTTGTATGGCGGGCCTCCATAAGCCGGGGATATTCAACGCCCACCACGTCGGAGATCAGGCCGACCGATCACCAAATCAACCCCAACCTGCAGGCCCAGGACGGCTGGAACTACGAAACCGGCTTGCGCTTTTTTAATAAGGATGAAAGCCTGTACCTGGATGCCTCGGTGTTTTATTACCATATCAACAATGCCATCGTACCGCGCTTTAATGCCGACGAAACCGAATACTATATTAACGCCGGCGGCCTTAACCAACCCGGTATGGAAATTTATTTCAGCGATTGGCTCATCAAACAACGAAATACAGGATTTATCAGGGGCTTGCAGTTTACTGAATCGTTAACGCTCGATCATTTTACCTTCAGCAACGATTATCACGATGTTAACGGCAGTTATGCCGGCAACCAGCTCACGGGCGTGCCCGACCAGGTGATTGTAACCAGCCTGCAGTTTAAGCTGCCGCAGTATTTCTATTTTTACATTGAATATAATTATACCTCGCGCATCCCGCTTACCGATGCAAGCACAGCTTTTGCACCCGCTTACAATTTATTGCAGGCAAAAGCGGGCTGGCATCATTATATCGGCGCTAAAACGCGGTTAGAGGTTTATGCCGGCGCTGACAACCTGCTTAATGAAAAATATAGTTTGGGGGATGATTTTAATGCGGTAGGGAATAGGTTTTATAATGCAGCTGCGCCGAGGAATTATTATGCGGGGATGAGCGTGATATTTTGATTTTGGATTTCACCAATTGGGGATTGATTGCACCGATGTTAAACTTCTATAAGTAAGGTATAATATTTGTTTAAGTCTTCGTTAACGGTTGGTGATAAACAGACGCACCTTTTCATTAAACCATAAACAATTCAGTTCTTCAATCTTCAGTTTGTTTTTGAGGCGATCATAAGTAGCTATCGGTATTGCTTGCCGGCTACCTGCATCAACGAAATACAATAAATCTATTTGTCCTAAATTTGATTGTAAAAGAGGTAATGTTTTAGCGTACATTTCGCGGATGGTTTCCGGTTTAACCAGATGGCGACCGCTTTCAAATCTCAATTTGGCGCACTCAATGCAGCTATTTAAGTCGTCTGTACAAAAGAGAATTACATGAAGTGTGTTGTCCTCGCGAAATTTTTTGGCCGATAAGATATAATCATAGGGTTCGGGTTAGCCAAGGTTCAATTCCAGGGCAAAATCTTCATTGCGGATTAATTTTGTACGGATAGTCTGCGTGAGCCGGTGAATAGCCTGCTCTTTATAGTCCGGATAACCCTGCGTTCGATATTTGAACGCCATCTCATCCTCGTTCAGAATTTCAAGTTCAGGGTCAACAAACTCATAACCGGAAGTGCTTTTTCCAACACCCGGAGGTCCGGCGATAACAAAAATTTGAGACATTATTCGATGCTCTGAACACGACCGTCAGGGAATTCCGCAACTATAACTCCATTGATTCGTGTGACATACGGCTGTCCAATAGAAAATAAATATTCTTTGGCACGAACCTGCACCTGGATTTTCCAGTCTGCATATTCATCTGGCGTCATATCAAACGGAGACTTGACCATCCCGCCCCTGCGGGTCATATCCTCTAAAGCTATTTCATGGTTCATATACAAATATAGTTAACGACAGTAAATTTAACAATCATTTCCCCAACTGTTCTTTTATGTACGTCATAAAGCGATTCTCACGATTATAATAATACCCCAATTTTTTTTCAGACGAATTTGCCGCCGTTTTTAAGTAATCGGGAGAATAGTATTTCAGCAGCAGGGCAAACAGGTCGGGGAAGCACAGATTTTCTTCTCTTTCTTTTTCTGACTGCGTATACGAATCCCGGTCGGATTTACGGATAATGGCTTTAAGCAAACCTTCCTTATCAGCGGTATGCATGCGTTCAAAATATTTATAAATGGCAGGGTATGGCGTAAACCGGGTAATATAATCTATCATTTTTTTATACTTTTTTTCGTAATCCATCAACAGAAAACTAAACCAGGCAGCCGCAGTGTTGTTCGATTCCGTGTGACGCGCGTTGGTGAGCACTTTGACACGAAATTTCTTTTTTTCTTCTTCGTCCATCGGCCCGGTAACAAAAAGATATTCGTCAAAATCAAACGTGTATGGAAGAAGTTGCGTCATCACTTGAACCCGGTTTTTCTCATCATTTTCAGTGGCATAAATGGCTTTTAAAATTTCCAGGTACGGCACGTTGTATATTATTTGGTAATTAGCAGCAATTTGTTCCCGGCAAAATTTCTTTGCCGGCGCTAATTGGTTGTTCGCTACCAACTGGTTAATCAGTTGCAAATTATACTCATTTTCATACCGCAGCGGCTTAAACGACTTATCAAATTGCGGAAACAAATTGTTGGCGCTTACCATTTGAAAAATCATTTTGGCATAGCCCGTAAACTCCGCATTGTCCGTTGGCGTTTGCTTTTCGAACTGCCGGGCAAGGGTGCTGATAAGCTTTTCTTTTCTTTCACCGTCTGCTCCATCGATGATACTTTTCAAGTGCAACAAATAATGCATCCGGATGTGGTATTTGCCATCAGGGACGTAAAGCACAAAATAACCCGCCGCCTGTAACCAGCCGTCTTCGGCCTGCAATTGATTTATCGCAGCTTCACTCTCTTTCAACACATCTTCTACATAACGGGTTATCCGCACGCTATTGGTATTAATACCGGAATTTGTAGCCCGGCATTGCTCCACCAGCGTATGAAAGCTTAAAAATGCTTTTTCATCCATTGCATTTGCCTGGTAATATTGTGTTACCGGTTTCAACACGTCGGCCCAAAGCTCCACCAGCCTTTTCACCTGCGAACTGTCTGCGTTCCTTTTGTTGCAACCCGCTGCGGTCGCCGTATCTTTTATCAATTTTATTACATCATCGGGACTGTAGTATTGCCGCCCTGCCGAAAAATGGCTGGTAAAGGCAAGTTCTATCTCCTTGTTTTTTTGCATCAGCGCCTTCAGCCATTCCTTCAGGTCGCCCACATCAATGTCGTCCAGCAAAATAGCTGCAGGGCTTTCTTTTTTATTTGCTTTTACCGGCTTAATATCTGTTTTAGCGCCGGTGGCGATGTGCATTAACAAGGCAACCCTGTGACGGCAAAGGGCTTGCCTGTCGCCGCAATCGCAACTGCTGTTAATTATTTCGCCTTTGGGCGATACGCTGAGTGAAACATCAAATGTATTGCTGCCTTCGTCGACATAAGCTACAAACACACCTTTTTCCGTTTCGTCGCATTCCCTAACCGTATTTTTACCGGCGCTTTTGATTAGTTCTTCAGTAAGTTGTTTCGAGTAGTTTTTAAGCGTTAGTGCCATTGTACCTCTCTGGTATTAAAAGGGCTAAAATAGTTTATTTTTGTGGGAGACCGGCGTGGGAATTAAATTGGGATTCGATGCGGGAGGATTTGAT
>JABDHD010000074.1 GCA_013285685.1 Bacteroidota bacterium | reverse complement strand
TTCTTATGTTAAAGCAAAAGAGCTTACGCCGTATAAAGCTAAAGTACTCGGGGATTTAAAAGAGGCTGTTGAAGAATTAAACCTGATCAAAGCCGGAAAATTGAAAGCGCGCAACGCCGAAGACCTTTTCAATGAGTTATAAGGTTGAAGTTACGCCTAAGTTTGAAAAGGAGTTAAAACGCCTTGCCAAAAAATACCCTTCCCTCAAAAGTGAATATCCTGAACTGGTTAGGAGTTTAAAAGAAAGCCCCCAACAAGGGACTGCATTGGGCAGTAGTTGTTTTAAAATTCGTCTTCCGATCGCTTCTAAGGGGAAAGGCAAATCAGGAGGGGCCAGAATAATAACTTATCTGCAGATTTCAGAAACAGTGGTTTACTTATTGACGATTTTCGATAAGGGTGAAAAAGACAATATCGCTCCTAATGAGCTTAAGGAGTTATTAAACTACATTGTTTAATAGCCATCAAATCAAAGTCGGACAAATTACCTCACCCTTTTCTTTTTCTTATCCTCCTCAATTGCTTTTTTATCTATGTAGTTTCCCTTGTCAATAAACAATTGCACTTTTTTCAACAATGCTAAAAGCAACCCCAACGCCAGCATAATACTGCCGCTCAACAAAAAGTTCCAGATGGAAGTTTGTTTGAACAGCCTGCCAGGTGCAAGGAATATATCTGAGAGATAGTCCCAGCCGAACCAGTTACGGGCGCCCAATGCAAAGGCGACGATGAAAGCGACAACGCCATTTATCCAATGCCAGTCCCGTTTTGAGGCAATAAACCACCAGAGGATATAGGCGGCCACCAAACCGATGTTACCCATTTGCTCGATAAAAGTTTCATCCAAAGAGTACCTGGGTTTTTCGCTGGTCTTAATAATACTGTTCAGCATTGGGTTGGCAAGGGCAGGGTCCTTTAAAAATGAGAGGATTTGAAAGGCATAGAAGAAAAACCAAAAAGATACCAGTTGGATAATGATCAACCGCCAGTTCAAAGTCGAAAGAAGCTTACTCATAGTTGTATTAGGTGAAATGCAATATTAAATAATTTGAGATGAAATAAAAGGCGTCAATTTATATTTTCTCAAATTTTATAGCTTTGGCTCATGAATAAAAAGCTGCTTTGTCTTTTCATAACCCTTAACGGTTTCTTTTCTTTAAATGTAACAGCACAGGCTAAAGCCGGACACCCGCTTTCCGAATTGCAGCAACAATTTGTCGACCTAAGGTTTGGGATGTTTATTCATTTTAACATTCCTATCTATATGAACCAGGATTGGCCCGACCCGGATGCATCGCCAACGATATTCAATCCAACCAAATTAGATTGCAACCAATGGGCAAAAGCGGCGAAATCCGCTAATATGAGTTACGGCTGCCTTACTACCAAACACCACAGCGGGTTTTGCATTTGGGACACCAAAACTACTGACTATAACGTGATGAACAGCCCGCTGAAAAGAGATGTAGTGAAGGAGTTTACCGATGCGTTCCGGGCCAATGGCTTAAAAGTAATGCTATATTATTCCATCCTGGATACGCATCACCGGCTGCGCCCAAATTCGATCACCCGCAAACATATCGAAATGGTAAAAGCGCAAATCACAGAGCTTTTAACTAACTACGGCGAAATATCAGCCCTGATTATTGACGGTTGGGACGCGCCCTGGTCGCGCATCTCCTATGACGACATACCTTTTGAAGATATTTACCTCCTGGTAAAAAAGCTCCAGCCCAATTGTGTGCTGATGGATTTGAATGGAGCCAAATACCCGCCGGAAGGTTTATATTATAGCGATATCAAAACCTACGAAATGGGCGCCGGGCAGCGTGTAGGAAAAGAAAGCAGCCTGATGCCGGCGCTTGCCTGCCTGCCGCTGCAGGCAAACTGGTTTTGGAAAACATCTTTCCCCGATCAACCGGTGAAAGATCCGGTAAAGCTGGTTAATGAAACTTTAATCCCGCTAAACAAGGTGGACTGTAATTTTATATTGAATGTAGCGCCCAACCGCGATGGCCTGATTGATAATAATGCGCTGGAAGCCTTAAAAAAGATAGGCGAAATATGGCACAACGAAGGTCCGGTGACCCCGCTACCTCCGCTGGATGCGCCCATCATTTCGTCAAACATCGCCAAAAAGCAAGCCTCCAGCTCGAGCTGGAGCGATGATGACAACATTATGGACCTGGCAAACGACGATGATTTTACTACGTCGTGGGTATCCAACATTACTGTGGCCAAGCCGTGGTACGAAATAGATTTCGACCGGGAAAGGGCATTTAATTGCGTGAGCATTGCTGAAGAAAAGCCGAACATCAGTAAATATCACCTGGAATATTTTTCGAACGGCGAATGGAAACCTATCTTTAATGGCGAAAACAACAAAAAGGTAAAGATCAACCGTTTCGACCGCGTTTGGGGCAGCAAAGTGCGGATGTCGATCGATAAATCAGATCACCAGGCCTCGATAGCGGAGTTTGGGGTTTATGATGAGCGGAGATAATTGGTGAATTAGCGAATTAGTGAATTAGTGATTGAATGGGTGTTTTAGAAATTCACTATGTGGTTTGACAAGGGGCCATTTAACTCCTATATAACTATTACATTCACTGAATTACCAATTCACTAATTCACTAATTCACTAATTCACTAATTCGCTAACTATACAGCCGTGCAGGAAGATCATTTAAAATACACCAGGCGCCTGATCGCGTACCTCAAAAAAGAATATGACCTGGATTAAGCGCTACTGGCCGGGCATTTTTTTGCTGCTGGTTTTTGCTGCGCTAAGTTTTACTACCTACGCCCGGTATGGCGGCTATGTGCTTATTCTTTTTTTTGTCGTGCTGGCGCTGGCCGCTAACCGTAACCCCCGGTTAAAGGGCTTTACCTTTACCATCATGATCTTTGCGGTGGTGACCGCCGCCATGTATTACCCGCAATACTTTATTCATATCGGCGGCTTTAAACTGTCCGGCCTAATTACCCCGCTTTTGCAGATCATTATGTTTGGCATGGGCTGTGAATTGAGCATCAAGGATTTGGCTAATGTGATAAAAATGCCAAAGGCTGTTACCGTTGCTGTAGTTTGCCATTACACCATTATGCCGCTGGTAGGTTTTACGCTCGCCGCAGTGTTTAATTTTCCAAAGGAAATTGCGGCCGGCATCATCCTGGTGGGCTGCTGCCCAAGCGGACTGGCGTCAAATGTTATGTCGTACCTGGCAAAGGCAAACCTGGCGCTTTCCATCACGGTGACCGCTGTTTCAAACCTTTTAGCGCCCTTTTTAACGCCTTTGCTGATGCAGCTGCTGGCCGGCAAGTTTGTCCATATCCTATTTTGGGATATGGTTTGGAATACATCGAAAGTGGTTATTATCCCAATAGCTGCTGGTTTACTGTTTGATTATTTGGTAAAAGGCAGGTTAAAATGGCTTGATAAATTAATGCCGCTGCTGTCCATGCTTTCCATCGGCGTTATTATACTGATCATAATTTCAGCAGGAAGGGACAGCCTGCTAAAAGTGGGGCTACTGCTCATTGTGGCAGAGTTTATCCAGAATGTTTCGGGCTATACCCTGGGCTACTGGATCAGCCGCTTGCTTGGTTTTAAGGAAAAAGAATGCCGAACCATATCACTCGAGGTAGGTATGCAAAACAGCGGCCTGGCATCCGACCTTGCTTTAACCATGGGCGGCCTGGCAACTATCGGGCTGGCGCCTGCCGTTTTTGGCCCGGTGATGAATATTAGCGGATCGTGTTTGGCGACTTGGTGGAATGGGAGGGGGACGGAGGAGAATAAAAAACATGATGTTCAATAAATTGCGACCGCGCTAAATAATTGCTTGAACTTTAAACCAGATTCAAGCGCCTTTATCTTATTTCAAACAAATTCCCTCCTAAACTCAACTGCCTTAGCTGTAATCTGGCTGTTTTTATATTATTTGTTTTTCCTTCAACTCCCAAAAACATTTTGCAGTTGCCCGCGTATCATCGTAAGCATTATGCGAGTTTTCGAATGAGGTATTAAAAAGTTTTATATGCAATTCTTGAAGCGTAGGATATTTAAAGCCATATGCGTTTCTAATACCACAATAATCTGTAGTGGCGACCATCGTGCAGATTTTTTTCTTTGCATTCAAAGGATTACGAATCTTCAATCTATATAATTCCGCGCCAATTATGTTGATATCGAAAGCCAAATTGTGACCAATTAATACATCCGCCTTTTCAACTTTTTCTATAAATTTTTTTAAAGTGCTTTCTAAGTCCACGCCCTTTTGCAAAGCATCGGCATGACTTATTTTATGAATTTGAGTAGCTGATAAAGGGATTACATATCCATTTGGCTTTATTATAAAATCTTGTTCATTTATTTTGTTTTGATTGATGTCGTATTCAATCCAGCAAATCTGGACTAATCTTGGCCAATTACCTGAGTCTGAAACCGGTGAATTATAATTGTTAGGTTTACCAGTAGTTTCAGTATCAAAAACAATATAGTGTGGCCGAACCTTTGACTTTACTAGTTCCTGTTGTTGGTCATTGGGAGCCATAAAATCCAAAAGTTTCATAAAGTCAATGCTTATATTTGGCAATTTTTGGTAATTAAATTCCCGTAAGTTTTCCTCAATTGTATCGATATAATAGTGTCTATCTATTTCACCTTGGCCGATTTCAGTACAAAAGACAACTTGGGTTAGAATACATTTGGTCTTTACAAATGAGCAATCGCAAAATGAATTGTTTATCTTGTCAATAAATGGGCTTTTTCTTACAATATTTAAAATTACATTTAGTTGTTGATTTTTTATTTCTTCGGCACTTGTATTTCTGTCAATCCAAATTTCCAGTCTTGTGATTTTCGTTTCGTTGCATATGGGACATTTTTCGTACACAAACAATTCATTTGGAGCTCCCAGAACTCTATTTTTAATAATTTTTTCCGGAAGCATTTTGATCATAGCTATGATAATATAAACATCGAAGCAACTAACTTTTTGGACAACAAAATATAATCTAACTGTTTTGTTTTAATCTTCAAAAGTTCTTCAGCCTACAAGTTTTAAAAAAAATTCCACCAAGATAAAATATTTTCAGCTTTTTTTACCGTCGTTGGCACCTGGTCGAGTTTATTTACTAACGTTATCAAATCACCATCGATCCACGTCAACATATTTCTGATAGAATTGTAGACTTCTAAAGCAGCGGTAAAATCCAGGTTATTATTTTGATCAAAACATATTGGTTCGTTGTGGTTTATCCTGTTTCTGAACTGTCTTATTGTGGTTAATTCGTTTAAAATTAACCGTCGGTTATAACCAACAGGTAATCTGGTGAACGCTTGTATGGGGCGCCCAGCAATTAATCGATAGTATTTGGGTTCAAAAAGCTCAGTCCAAAAACCAAATGTTTGCTCTGCTATTATTTTTCCCGAAGTAATTGGAGTATTCGACGCTCGAAATCTACTAATCGCTTTGTTAACCTCTTTCTTCAGGTAATGATCCGGTTCTGGCCTTCCAGTCATTCTATTGGTACGCATTAGTGACGAATCTGCCATGAAGCCGCTGACTTGATTAACTATCCAATCTGAATCATTAAAATGGTTACTCAAAACTGCGTTAATGCGGTTGCGAATTATAATTTCTGTTAGACCTAACAGCGGGTGAAAAGCTGCGGCAACTTTTAAGTTAGCACAGTATAGTTTCTGTGCCTTTCTTTTATTATTAGAAGCGGTCAGCATGTATCTGCTCACTCGGGCGGGAGAAAAAAGGTCTTCAAACTTTTGAAAATTCATTGTATTATTGGCGCAATATTTGTATTTTTGTATTGTGATGCTTGGTCAAGCCTCTTGCTTTAGCAACGTAACCAAGTTTAAGATAAAAGCCGTTTAGCAATAGACGGCTTTTTTTTTATAAAAAAACAATTTTCCGGGTGATATTTTGTTATTTTATTACACTTGTTATTAAAAACGGGTTTATGGCGCAGCAAATAGATTTCGGACATACAACTGCGGAACGGGAACAAGCTTTCACGTCACTTTATAAAAAAGCGTTCCCGGCAGTGGCAAAACAGGTGAGCAAAATGGGCGGCTCTTTTGACGATGCAAAAGACATTTTCCAGGATGCACTGGTGATCTTCTATGAAAAATCAGTTCATGGCGGGATAGCGCTACAACTCAATGAATCAGCCTACCTGCTCGGTATCGCTAAACATTTATGGGCGAAGAAGTTCAGGGAAAGCATTTTGAATACTTCATTAGATACACCCACGGATTTTATTGAAGAGGATGAAATGCAGCCATCCCAAAACAAACTTATGCACTACCTGGAAACGGCAGGGCAAAAATGTATGGAATTATTGAAAGCATTTTATTATGACAATCTGCCCATAAGGTCCATCGCCGGTTTGTTTGGCTATTCGGGCGAAAGATCAGCAACGGTACAGAAATATAAATGCATGGAAAAGGTGCGGGAAACCATTAAAGAAAAACATTTGGCTTATGAGGACTTCGTTGAATGAGATCAGGCTGATCGACGGCTATATTTTTAACAATAACCCGGCTGAAGAGGCATTGTTATTCGATGCCATGCTGATCATCAATCCGCAGCTATCCGGCCAAATTGTTTGGCAGAAAAAGGCACATACGCTGTTGCAGCAGTATAGCCGAAAAAAGTTAAAGGCAGAAATCGAATCCGCCCATCAAAAATTATTTAGCGAACCGGCGCACGGAAATTTCAGACAAAAAATATTGAGTTTTTTCAAATAGAATATTGGAGTTGACGCAAATAACTCAATCAACTTAGTCAACTTAATCTAACTTAATCAACCAACATGAATTACCAACATGAATTTCGCGGCTATGCCGTGAACCACCTTCGTATTGACTCAACTTTAGTAGATCAGTATGTATCGCAAACCGGCGCGACCGCGTTCAAAATGGGCATGACGCCCCATATTATGGAAGAGCGCCAGCTCAACATTTCCCAAATGGACGTGTTCTCCAGGCTGATGATGGACCGCATTATCTTCCTCGGTACCGCCATCGACGACCACGTAGCAAACATCATCCAGGCGCAGTTACTTTTCCTGCAGTCTGCAGATCCTAAGCGCGACATACAGATCTATATCAACTCTCCCGGCGGCTCGGTTTATGCCGGCTTTGGCATTTATGATACCATGCAACTGATCGCGCCGGATGTCGCCACCATTTGCACGGGGTTATCAGCTTCATTTGCCTCCATTATTCTTTGTGCAGGCGCAAAAGGGAAGCGCGCGGCGCTAAATCACTCACGGGTTATGCTGCATCAGCCGTTAGGCGGCGTACAGGGCCAGGCATCGGACATCGAGATTACCGCCCGCGAGATATTGAAGGTAAAAAAGGAGTTGTACGACATTTATGTTAAACATACCGGGCAGGAATATCAAAAGGTACATGATGTATCCGACCGCGACTTCTGGATGACGTCCACCGAAGCAAAAGAGTTTGGAATAGTAGATGAGATTTTGGGTTAGTCAGGAAAGTCCGAAAAAAGAGCATCACGGTAAGACTTGCGAAGTTTCAAAAACTTCGTAAGTCTGGTTTTTTTCTATTTTACATCCGCCCAAACTTTGTTCTCCACATTAATCCTCACGCAAAGCATGGCGGCATTCAATATTGAAAAAACGATTGCTGTATAATACAGATGAAATACCAGCGGGATAATGGCCACCTCGCAAACCACCTCCATGTAGTTGGGATGTTTTAAAAACTTATATGGCCCTTTTTTAACCGGGTAAACCCCGGGGACGCGGTATATTTTGGTGTTCCAGTATTTGCCAAGAGAGGACAAAGCCCAAAATTTAAAGGATAGAACCAACAGGTATAAAATCAAAAACAGCCAGTTGATAGGTGGTTGACCCCTTAAGATGAATTCGCCGATTATCGCAACAATAAAAAGGCTGTGCAGGGCAATCATGAACGGGTAATGGTCCTGTCCATATTGAATTGCCCCCTGTGAAAGCAGCCACTTTTCATTCCGCCGCGCGATAAATAATTCCGAAAGCCGTTGGAGGATAAAGAAGGATATGAAGACGATGAAAGCCATTTTTTAGGTTAAAGGTAAAAGGTCAAAGGCGAAAGGCGAAAGCTGCCGTCATATTTTGTCTCATATAAAATTCTTAATCGGGTAAAAAACGTAAAGTACCTTTTGCCTTTCACCTTTTACCTTTCACCTCCAAAAGAACCATCTCACTTGAAAATCCCGGCCCCATGGCCAGCATTAAGGCATATCCTTCCTTAAATCCTTCGCTCATAAATTTTTCCAGCACGTAAAGCACCGAGGCACTCGACATATTGCCGTATTCGGCCATCGCAGCCCTGGTTTTTTTAAGGGAACCATTGGTTAGATTTAAAGCACCTTCATAAGCCTCCAGCACCTTACGGCCGCCCGGGTGGAAAACAAAGTTTTTTATATCGCTTAGCGCAAGGCCTTGTTTATGCAAAAATTCTTCAATATCATCGTTGATGTGTTCCCGTATAAATGCGGGGATATCCTTCGAAAATAATACTTTAAAGCCCGTATCCTGGAAATCCCAGCCCATCACTTCCAGCGTATCGTAATACAATTTGCTGCTTGCCGCCACATAGTTGACCCCGGTATCATTCGCGTGGTTGTCGCCTTTTATAATACAAGCCGCTACGCCATCCGAAAAAAGGCTCGACCCGATAAAATTGCTTTTGCTGTAATCGCTTTTGATCAGCGTTAAGGAGCATAGTTCCACTGCTACCAGCAAAACTACGGCATCAGGGTTGGCTTTGGCAAAGGTGTTGGCCTTTGCCATACCCGATACCCCGCCTCCGCAGCCAAGCCCGAATGCGGGGAACCGGTTAACATGCGGGTTTAGCCTTAATTCGTTAATGATCAAGCCATCCAGGCTGGGTGTGGCCAAACCGGTTGTCGAAACAAAAATCAGGTCGGTTATTTCATCTTTCCTAAGCCCTGCCTTATTTAGACAATCTTTTATCGCCTGCACGGACCAGTCCAGCGCCGTTTGGATATAATCGTTGTTTCTTTCCTCAAACGAGTTAGCGTTACGGTAGTAATCCAGTGGTTTACACAAATTACGGTTAATGATCTCGGTATTATCAAAGGCGAAGATCAGGCGTTCAGCCTCGGGGAAATTAGCAGAAAACATCTCGAGCGCTTGCGCCCTGGCCTCATTCTGTGTTATTTTATATGGGAAATCTATCGTTGATGCAGCTGCTATAAAGGGCATATACTTTTATTTACAATTACGGGTTTAACAAGCAAGCGGTTGCCCACTGCTAAACTATAACGTAGAATACCGGGAAGTGTTAGTATAAATAAAGGCGGACTGCGGAAAAAAAGTCATTAGGCTAAAGTCGAACTTTAAAGTCGTCGTTAAAAAAATAGACTTTCGAATAGTGTCATGTCAACACGTTTTTATCGCATAATCATAAAAAGAATTTCAATTTGACCTTTGTATGTAGTTGATAGTGTATTTGATTACTCATTGCGAATGTACACGGTATCGCGCATCAATAATCACACAAAAGGGTTAACACAACTTAACATATTTCAATGTTAATCATATTGTAAATTATTAATAATCAGATATTTATAATAAAAATCAGTCAAATGCCTTAACATCTTTTTTTTGCGTTCGCTGACATGAATTTGTCAGTGAATTAAATAACATTATGCCAGCCCGGCAACCTTTGTCAACAGACAAAAAACCATTTTTTATCGGCTTAGCTACAAGTAATTAAAATCCGTTGTAAAGGCCAAACGCCATTTCAATGCTGACATGACACTACAGACTTCAGACTTGAAATTAGGCGGGTTTAACAGCATCGGGTTCCGGCTGTTCCACACTTTTTACGACATAAATCATTCCGGCAGGGTAGCCGGCAAATTGCAAGGTATCAAAAGGCTTTGGTTTCAAATTCGGCACCACGATCTCGAACTTTTTAATTTGATATTTCGACGCTTTACCATCAAGCGCAAGCCGAACGCCCCGTTCGCCATCCTTACTATCCAAAATGGTGTTTAACAGGTTGCTGCTCTTCACCACATCATGTATCGGATGCCCGTGAACCGGTTTATCGTCCATTTTTAAAAGGCCCCTTGCCCGGCTGTTGATAAACAAAATTTCCTGTCTCTCATTCAGCCCGATCACCGCAGCAGGCATTTCCTCCATCAATATTTTTACCTGGTTTTCTCCGGATATTACTTTGGTAAGGCCTTTATTCTCCAACTCACTTAAATTGGCAGCCATTTGGTTAAACTCAACGGCCAGGGCGGCAAACTCGTCGCCTGTTTTAAACTCAAGGCGGGCGTCATAATTCTTCTGGCCAATCTCGTGTACACCGTCAATAAATTGATTAAGCGGGTTGAGAATAAAACCCGGAAAGTTGATAATGAATACGAAAAGGATTAAAAAGGTAACAAACACGATGCCCCCCAGGTAAAAAGTAGCTTTGGAGACGGTTTCATGAATATAATTGTTTTTCTGAACAATGGCTTTCATGTTCAGGCCCTCGATTGTGTTCAATTGAAGCCGGGCGGTTCTTTCGGCTTGTTGCTTTGCTGCTAAAGCTGAGCCAAGGTCGGTGATGCCGCTGAAAGCTTTCCTAACCGCTGCAGTTGCTTCTTTTTCACCGGGCTCCGTAATATTATTTTCCTGTTTTCTTAATGCATTATCAAACGCAGCTGTAGCGGCGGATGTTAATGGAAGATCATTTTCATCCAAAACGGACCGCATGTCGCGGGTAAAAGTCAACGTTTCGTAGTTGTTCTTTACAGTGGTCTTTGAATATTCTGAAATGTCTTCAATGTAATAGATCGAAACGACGCCAAAAAACACTACGACTACAAACAAGAGGCCGAACCCAATCAGCAATTTGGTTTTAATTTTCATACAATTGGATTTAGCAGGTTAGCGATCTAATAAATGTATGGTAAATATAAAGCATTTAACTAAATAATAGCTAAATGTGAGCCTTTGTTTGACACACCGGTGATTTATTTATCCAGCAAACCCAAATCGGGCTGGGCATATTTGTATACTTTAAAATAGATGGTTGTTTTGGTGTGATAGACTCCCTCTATCACCGATATGCTGTTTACAAAATCCACCAGGTGATCGTTGTCGCGGCACATCACGTCAACCTCCAGGTCATAATCGCCGAAAGTTCCCGCCAGGAAACTTACCTCGGGCATCAGGGCGATCTTTTGCGCAACACTTTCTTTTAACGCCGCCGGTCGCACGTAAACCGCCACGTGCGCGTAGGAACCAAAGCCTACTTTGCCCGGATCAACGCGGCCTACAATGGTGATCACCTTTTCGTCCAATAGCCGGTTAAAACGGGTACTGATGGTGCCGATAGAAACATTCAGCTTTTCGGCAATTACGGTAAAAGACGTCCGCCCGTCGTTTTGAAGGGAACTGATGATCGCAAAATCGATCTCATCAAGACTGGTGTCGGGCTTTTGCATCGGTCAAATTGAATAATTTTCAGAATATGTATTCCAAAAGTAAATATTTTGCAGAATATAATAGCAAAATATAAAAATTATGCATTAATTTTGATCGACATGAAATACGGGCGGATAAAAAACTTTATAAACGGCGAATTTGTCGCGATCGAATCGCAACGGATACTGGAGATCATTTCCCCGGTCGACGGAACATTTTTAGCGGAACTACCCTGCTCAACAAATGCCGATCTGGACGAAGCCGTGTTAGCAGCAAGGAACGCTTTCCCGGCCTGGAGCAAAACCCCCATCAAAGAGCGGGTGCAGGTATTTTATCGCTATAAATCTCTGCTTGAAAAGCACTTGCCGGAATTAGCGGCCCTTGGCAGCGAAGAAAACGGTAAAACGTTGGGAGAATCCGTCGCTGAAATTGAAAAGTGCATCGAGTTGACCGAATTTGCCTGCTCGCTGCCCCAGCTGGTAACCGGCGAAATCCTCGAGGTTAGCAAGGGTGTGGAATGCCGCACGGAAAAAGTTGCACTGGGCGTTGTGGCATCTATCGTACCATTTAATTTCCCAACCATGGTGCCCAACTGGACCATACCCAACGCCATCGCGCTGGGCAATTGCATGATCATCAAACCATCAGAAAAAGTGCCATTAAGCATAGGCCGAATTGCCGAACTGCTAAAAGAAGCAGGCCTGCCCGATGGTGTTTTTAATATTGTGCATGGCGATGCCGAGGTCGTTAATGCGATTTGCGATCACCCCCACATTGAAGCCATATCATTTGTCGGGTCGACCAAAGTTGCACAAGCGGTTTATCGACGGGCCACACAGAACTTAAAGCGCTGCCTGGCATTGGGCGGGGCAAAGAACCATTTGCTGGTGCTGCCGGATGCAACGCCTGATATGACGGCACAAAACATCACTGCCTCTATGAGCGGCTGCGCCGGGCAAAGGTGCATGGCCGCCTCGGCGATGGTTGGTGTTGGCGCGGTTGACCATATCATCGATAAAATTTGTGCAGAAGCGAAAAAGCTGGTACCCGGCGAAAACCTGGGATCGGTGATCAACCAGGCCTCCAAAGAAAGAATTGAACGCTACATTACCGAAGCCGAACAACAAGGCGCAAAAATCCTGGTCGACGGCCGGAATGTTAAAGTCCCCGGCAAGGAAAACGGCGCCTACGTTGGCCCCACTGTGATTGATTACGTAACACCGGATATGGCCGTGGCAAAGGAAGAGATCTTCGGCCCGGTGATCTCCATTATGCGCACCAAAACGCTGGATGAGGCCCTGGCGATAGAGAATGCAAACCCTTACGGTAATGCTGCCAGTGTATTTACCCAAAATGGCGGGGCCGCAAGGTATGTGATAGAGAAAGCCAGCGCCGGTATGATCGGTGTAAACATTGGCGTACCGGTGCCGCGGGAGCCATTCTCATTTGGCGGTTGGAACGAAAGTAAATTTGGCGTGGGCGATATCACCGGCAAAAGTTCCATTGAGTTTTGGACGAAATTGAAAAAGAGCACCACCAAATGGAACGCGGAAGCAGGTGTGAATTGGATGAGTTAAACTTTATTTTTACCCCTCCCGGCCTCCCCTAATTTAAGGGAGGAGTAAAAAACAACACATTTCTCCCCCTAAATTTAGGGGGAGATGTCGACGCAGTCGACAGAGGGGGTAAAGGGGGTAATACCTGGGCCGAATGGAAAACTCCCGGCATTAGGTTTTACCCCTCCCGGCCTCCCCTAAATTTAGGGGAGGAGTAAAAAACAACACATTTCTCCCCCTAAATTTAGGGGGAGATGTCGACGCAGTCGACAGCGGGGGTAAAGGGTAGTACCTGGGCCGAATGGAAAACTCCCGGCATTAGGTTTTATCCCTCCCGGCCTCCCCTAATTTAGGGGAGGAGTAAAAACAACACATTTCTCCCCCTAAATTTAGGGGGAGATGTCGACGCAGTCGACAGAGGGGGTAAAGGGTAATACCTGGGCCGAATGGAAAACTCCCGGCATTAGGTTTTACCCCTCCCAGCCTCCCCTAAATTTAGGGGAGGAGTACAAAACAACACATTTCTCCCCCTAAATTTAGGGGGAGATGTCGACGCAGTCGACAGAGGGGGTAAAGGGTAATACCTGGGCCGAATGGAAAACTCCCGGCATTAGGTTTTACCCCTCCCAGCCTCCCCTAAATTTAGGGGAGGAGTACAAAACAACACATTTCTCCCCCTAAATTTAGGGGGAGATGTCGACGCAGTCGACAGAGGGGGTAAAGGGTAATACCTGGGCCGAATGGAAAACTCCCGGCATTAGGTTTTACCCCTCCCAGCCTCCCCCTAAATTTAGGGGAGGAGTAAAAAATTTCTCCCCCTAATCCCAATAGCTATCGGGATTAGGGGGAGATGTCGGCAAAGGGAGTAAAACAGCCGCCGCCGGAGCTGAACTAATATATTTAAGCTATTTCAACAAAATGCACCATGATAGACACCGAAATCTCAGCAGCACAGGATATCATCCGGGACAACCTGGACCATACCCTATTTTCCTGGAGCAAACAAAAGGGCATTGACCCTATTGCCGTAAAAAGGGCCGAAGGCGTTTACCTGTATGATTACGACGGCAAACGCTATATCGATTTTTCATCCGGGCTGATGAATGTTAACATCGGCCATGGTAACCAGCGGATAACCGCAGCGGTAGTGCGGCAAATGCAGGAGGTAAGCTATATAACACCCGGCTGTGTCACCAAGGCCCGCGGCGACCTGGGCAAAAAGCTGGCTGAATTATTTCCGGGCGACTTGAACAAAGCATTTTTTACCCTTTGCGGCGCTACTTCGATAGAGAACGCCATCAAGCTTGCCCGGCTTTATACCGGCAGGCACAAGATCATTGCGCGGTACCAGGCCTATCACGGTTCTACCTATGGCGTGATGTCGGCCGGGGGTGATCCGCGCAAATTACCGGCTGATTCCCAGCAGGCGCCAAATTTTATCCATATTGATATTCCCTATGCGTATCGCTGGCCGCACAGCCAGGAAAGTTTGCTGGCTGATGCAGTAAGTAACCTGGAGCGGATGATCGCTTATGAAGGTCCGGCAAATATCGCCGCTATGCTTTTTGAAGGCGAATCCGGCTCATCCGGCTGTTTTAAATACCCCGAAGGATACCTGAAAGCCGTGCGGCAAATTTGCGATAAACATGGTATTTTGCTTATTATCGACGAGGTGATGAGCGGTTTCGGCCGTACAGGCAAATGGTTCGGTTTCCAGAATCATGATATTGTGCCTGATATGGTAGCCATGGCCAAAGGTCTCACCGCAGGCTATCTACCTTTTGGCTGCCTGATGGTGTCGGATAGAATAGCCGCTAAATACGATGACGCCATGCTGCCCCTGGGCCTCACCTACTCCGCCCACCCGGTTTGCTGCGCGGCTGCGTTGGAGACTTTGAAAGTTTATGAAGACGACAAGCTGATCGAAAATACTATCGCGATGGGCCGATACATGAACGAGCAGGTTGAGTTACTAAAACAAAAACACCGGTCTATCGGCGACTGGCGCAACACCGGCCTGCTGGGCTGCCTCGAACTGGTCAAAAATCGCGAAACCAAAGAGCCGATGGCCCCCTTCAACGCAAAACCCGACGAAATGCTGGTGATGAACAAAGTAGCCGCGAAAATTAAAGAACTGGGTATGTACACTTTTGTACGCTGGGGCTTTATCTTTATAGCACCGCCGCTGTGTGTTACGAAAGCAGAAATTGATGAAGGGCTGGCAATTATAAGTGAGGCGCTGCGCATTGCGGACGCTTCTTTAGGTGAAAGGTGAAAGGCGAAAGGTAAAAGGTAAAAGAACGAGGTTTTCTTCCAATCACTAACTCACTAACTCACTAATTCACTAACTCACTAAATGAAAACTCTCCTAACCATAGCAATCCTACTAACTATGCAATCCATGGCACAGGCGCAAAAACCCAGGGCAAGGGACATTGGTATCCCTTTTGACGGCACTCCAGGCAAGTATAACGCAATAACGGATGTTAAAGGCGTGCAGGTAGGTTTTAGTACTATTATCGAAGGCGATGGCAAAAATATCATCGGCAAGGGGCCGGTGCGCACAGGTGTTACTGCGATTTTGCCGAGGGGGCAATCCAGCACGCCTGTGTATGCCAATTGGTATACCCTGAATGGCAATGGCGAGATGACGGGCACCACCTGGGTGACCGAATCCGGCTTCCTGGAGACACCCATCCTGATCACCAATACCAACAGCGTGGGCGTTTGCCGGGATGCCATGTTGAAATGGTTTGTGCAAAAAAACTGGATAAAGGAAGACGGCTGGTACACTTACCCCTTAGTTGCCGAGACCTGGGATGGCGTTTTAAACGACATCTACGGCTTCCATGTAAAGGAAAGCAATGCCTTTGACGCCCTTAACTCGGCCAAAACAGGACTGGTACAGGAGGGTAACGTAGGCGGCGGAACCGGCATGTGCTGCCTGGGCTTTAAGGGCGGCACCGGCACAGCCTCCAGGCTGATCAAGATCGGAGACTCAACTTATACTATTGGTGTGCTGGTGCAATCCAATTTCGGCCGTAAGAAAAACCTGACGATCGACGGTGTACCGGTAGGCGAGGCCCTAAAGGATACGCTGAATTACGAGGTACACAAACTGGCCCAGAGCCACTACCAGGAGGGCGACGGCTCCATCATCGTGGTATTGGCTACCGATGCGCCGCTGTTGCCACACCAGCTTAAACGCATTGCCCAGCGCATTGCCCTGGGCGTGGGTAAGGTAGGCGGAAGGGGCGAGAATGGTTCAGGAGACATTTTTATCGCTTTTTCCACCGCTAATGCCAGTGCTTTTAACCGCCAGAAAGTAGTGAGCGTAAAGCAATTTCCGAACGACCAGATCAACCCGCTGTTTGAGGGTACCGTACAGGCTGTTGAAGAAGCGATCATCAATGCCATGGTCGCTGCTGAAACGATGAAAGGCGTAAACGACAATACCGCCTACGCCCTGCCCCATGATAAAGTGATCGAATTGCTGAAAAAATACGGGAGGATAAAGTAATTGTACACTATGGTGAGACTTGAAACTTACGAGGTAATTAAACGGCGACGCCATCAACCAGGCCTTTGAAAAAAACGATACCGGGTCAAATTTCGCAAGTCTTCTTCCAGCATTGCCGCCAAGGTTACTATTTCACGCGTTCCACATACTCGCCGGTGCGGGTATCTACTTTTACCCTATCGCCCTGGTTTACAAAAAGGGGGACTTTTATCTCTACGCCATTCTCTGTTGTGGCCGCTTTCAGCGCGCCCGATGAGGTATCGCCTTTAACAGCCGGCTCGGCATAAGTAACTTCCAGCTCTACAAAGTTGGGCGCCTGCGCCATAATCGGTTCTTCACTCTCAAAGGAAACGATCACATTCATTCCCTCCTTCAAAAATTTCGCCGACGGCCCAAACAACGCTTTAGGTATATTATGCTGATCGTAAGTGGTATTATCCATAATCACCATGTAATCGCCCTCGGGGTACAAGTATTGAAAATCACTCGTTTCTACGCGGCAAATCTCCACTTGCTCATCGGTGGCTAAACGGGCCTCTACAATTCGCCCGGTTTTAATATTGCGGAATTTATCCAGGTAAAACGCCCCGCCTTTGCCCGGTGTCCGATGCAGTACTTCGGTAACAGCTACCAGTTCGCCGTTAAACCGCAATATGTTGCCGACTTTAATTTCAGATGCCTTTGCCATGTAAATACAATTGTAAAAATTTGAGGGCAAAGATAGATTAAGTTATGATAAACGTAGGTCAAAAAAATCTGTGCGGAGGGTACCTGTCAGCGGGTACGAGAATCAGCGCTCCGGGCCTTGAGGTGTGCAATCTATTCAGCCTTGCACTTTTCTTCTTTCTGTCTTTCGGACTTTTCGGTACCGATAGCTATTTGGATTACTGACTTTCGGAGGGTGCAATTCAAATTGTCGCTTCGCTAACCAAGCGTTCCGATGGAACGCTAAAACCAATATTTAATTTATCTACCCACCAACCGTCCCTATGGGACGAGGATTGCAGAAGTTTCGCCCCATCGGGGCGTCTGGTAGGTAGAAAGTAAAAAAATATTCTTTACGTTCCGTGGGAACGTTTGGTGGCTATGCGACAATTTGAATTGCACCCCTTTCGGACCCTTCACTTGACATACCAAATATTATCCATACCTTTGCACTCTTAATAAATAAAATAATGCAACAAGAAGGAACAGTTAAATTTTTTAACGCAACAAAAGGTTTTGGTTTTATTACCCCCAATGGCGGTGGCCAGGACGTATTTGTGCACTCGACAGGCCTGATCGATGAGATCCGCGAAAACGACAAAGTAGAATTTGAAGTTGAAAACGGCAGAAAAGGCGTTAACGCAGTAAATGTAAAAGTTATTTAATTATAAATTTTAGACATTAAACGTTACCAGCGCCCCTCCAAAAGAGCGGGCGCTTTTTTTTTGAAAGGAAGTCTGAAGGCCGGAATCCCGATAGCTATCGGGACCGAAAGTCCGACCGTGCGCCGCCATAGCTTTAGCGGTGGCGCAAAGAAGCTGCAACTGATTTTTCAGCGGAAGTAAATTAGTTTTGCAAAAGACGAATAAAAAACTCTTTTAACAGAAACAGTATAAGGCTGGCATTGTTGTTGCATAAGTATAGTCATCTACAAAAAAACAAAACCATGAAAGATACAAGCAGAATAATAGCGGCGCTTTTAATTGGTGCAGCGGCGGGTGCGGCTTTAGGATTATTGCTGGCACCTGAAAAAGGCGAAACACTTCGCGGCAACATTGCCGATAGTATAAATGACCTGGTCGACACAGCAAAAGACGCGATGGTGTCAAGGGCTAACGACATAAAAAAATATAGCAGCGGCATATACGGCAAAGCTAAATCAAAATTCGAAGGCGCTGTAAATGAACTGAATGATCAGAAGGACTCTATAGTTGAAAATGCTGGCGTTAAGGGCCGCGAACTGAAAAACCAGGTGCAAAGCAAGATTAACGAAGGCAAAGCCCACATAAAAAACGGCTCGAACGACGTTAATGAAGCTATCCAGAAAGCATAACTGAATTACTTATTGAATAAAAAACCCGGCGAACAACCGGGTTTTTTTATGTGGAGACGCGATACATCGCATCTCCGGAAATGTCTTTTCACACGTTGGTTAGCAAGACACGCAAAATAGCGAAGCGGCATATTGTCTACTTTGCAGTCCGGTATTGTTGCTTTCGTCGGCATTTATAAAAACGCCATCGTCAATTTTTATGGATTTGAAGATTTGATTGTTACCACCATGCGTTTCTGGTTATGCTCCCAAATCGTCCGTGTTTGGTGAAAAATCTCAACTTTTTTATCTCCAGCGGCGCAGATCACCTCGAATGGACCGCATAACCGCTGATATTTTTATCGGCAGCTTATACCTGTCAGCTGCTTTTTACTGATTCCGATCAAACGATTTGTAGATTTTGAGGCGATTTTACCTGCAAAGCAGGCACAAATTATTCAAAACTCAGCCGCCTGACCACCAAATCGGCCGTCTGCTAAATGCTTAGTCACTTATTTTCAACGGGTTGATTTATGAAAATCCCAATTGCAACTTATTTGCAAAAAAATACACAATACTATTTGCAGTGAAATAAATATTTTTTTACTTTGCAACAGTTATTTTAATAGGGGTATTAAATAACTAATTTGTAGCCACCTGCCTTCGGGCGGGTGGTTTTTTAGTTTTTGGGATTACCCCGATTGATTTTTGATTTCACCGATTTGTTTTTGAGGTTTCACCGATTTTTGTTTTGGGATTCCAAAAGCCGGTAAAGTTAATGCAGGTCGCGGTAGTCCAAAAAACGAAAAGGACAGGAATGAACCTATTGAAAATCGGTGAAATCACTCTAAAATCGGTGTAATCCAAAAAAATAAGATGGCTGATTTTGAACATGATCCGCTTACGGAGAAAATAATTGGATGTTGCTTTGAAGTACATCGATTGTTGGGGCCGGGCTTTAATGAGAAAGTTTATTCGAATGCGTTACAGCATCAGCTAAAACTTCAAAATCTTAGCTTTGTTGCCGAAAAGGAATTTAAAGTGTTTTTTAAAGAGCAGTTCGTCGGTAATTTCAGAAGCGACTTTTTTGTTGAAAATACAGTAATTGTTGAACTTAAATCAGTAACTGGTATTCTCCCAAAACTTTTTGAAGTTCAGGTGCTGTCCTACTTAAAAGCCAGTAAAATTAAAACAGGGTTACTGATAAATTTTGGAAACCCAAGCTGCGAAGTAAAACGATTTTCAGTCTAATTAAATAAAAGCAGATTACAGATTAATACCCTTTTAAAATCGGTGAAATCACCCACAAATCGGTGAAATCCCAAGAAATAAAATCGGTGAAATCATCCCCAAATCGGTGTAATCCCAATCAATATGAAATACAAGCTCGGCGATTTTGTGCGTTTTGTGGATGAGAAGCTGGAGGGCTTTGTTACCCGCATCATTGATGACCAGATGATCGGTGTAACCACCGAGGATGATTTTGAGATACCCGTACTGGCCAGCAAGGTAACATCAGTGTATGGGTACCAGCCGCCCGGTAGTGTAAAAGAAACTGGCGTTGAAGAAGCGGTGCCTGCTGGCGAATTCATCTCCCGCGGCGTGTTCGCGGCGGTGGTAAGCGATCCGAAAGCAAATTCAGTAGTGCATTTTTATTTGGTGAACGAGACTTCGTTTCAATTGCTGGCATCGCTGACGACAGAAAAACAGGATAAGTTTAAAGGAGAATTTTCCGGGGTCATCCAGCCAAAATCGGCAGAAAAAGTTTATTCGGCCCAATTGGCGGACCTGCAGCTTTGGCCGAAATTTATATTCCATGTGATTTTCCACACCAGGCAAAATGCAGAGCCCCCGGCGCCGTTAAACATTGGTGAAAAATTTAAGGCGAAGGATTTTTCCGGGTCGAAAAAGCAAATTCCGCTGTTGAAACAACAGGGCTGGCTCATTCGGCTTGATGATCATGAAGTGGTCATAGACGCCCAAAAATTGAAGGAAAGCTTTTATAATACCCCGGAAGGAAAAGCGACGATAGAAAAACCATCAAAAGAGATCGATCTCCACATTGAAAAACTTCGCAGCGACTACCAGTTTATCGGCAGCTCCGAAATATTGAAGATACAGCTGGATCATTTCCATAAAATGCTGGATGCAGCAATTGTAAATCAAATGCCTGAGGTGGTTTTTATACACGGCGCCGGCAATGGCACCCTAAGGCACGAGATCCAAAAGGTATTAAGCAAACACCCCAGGGCGCAAACCTTTATGGATGCCCAAAAAGAGAAATTTGGCTACGGCGCCACGCGGGTAATGTTAAAATAATATCGTTCGTAGGGGGCGCCCCTTGTGAGTGCCCTCTCCAGGCGCCCGATGCGCAATGTGCATTTGGGGGACCATACAAATCGGGCGCCCGGAAGGGGCGCCTCTACGAAGGGAAAATCCGTTCACCGCCCTTTGGTCACCCGAACAAAATAGGGCGCCCGCAAGGAGCGCCCCTACGAGGGGACAATCGTGGATTGGCCGCCGATTTTTAAAAAAACCGACTAACTTTACCGGTAAATATTCCCCGATGATTAAACGTTTACTGTTGCTCTCCCTGTTTTTGTCTGCCTGCGGCGCCTCCTTCGGCCAGGAATTAAAATATGTCATAAAAAACAACGATTGGGACCCTGATTCACTGGGCACCCACCGTGTGGTGCTGACCGTAGCGGACCCCGCGCAAAAAGTGGCAAAAGCGCTGATCACCTGGAGAAGGAACGATCTTCATCCCGAACAAAGGAACGTTATTGTCATCGACTCGGCGACCAACGAAAGAATAACGAACATTGGCTTTGGGGGAATAACCCGCGAGGCTTGCATTTTATATTTTGAGCCAAAACCGCAGGATACCAAATATTTTGTTTACTACCTGCCGTACAAAATCGACCGAAAATCAAATTATCCTAACGCCAAATACTTGCCATCCGCAGGTACAGCGGCCATCGACTGGCTTAGACTTACTGGCGATGCAGCAAATATTTCCAAAGCCGAAGTAGCGTGCATCGAAGAAATAAATGCCCTGAATAGCTTTTACCCAATGGAGGTGATTGCCACCGCTGCCGAGGTTACCGACCTGATACACCGGAATCCGGGCCGATCATACCTGGTTTTCCCCGAAGACCGGCTCCATTCCATCCGGATGAAACACGATCTGCCGCAGCGCTGGATCATCAGCGATGCTGAAAGTGTGTTTAACGGGGAAGCCAAAAAAGGGGAGAACTATGCCTATCAGCTGGGGATATACCCGGTTACAAAAAACCTGAACGACGTTAAAATTACTTTTTCAAATTTGAAAACCGAAACCGGGCAGGTAATATCCGCGAAGGCGATGTCGTGCCTGAATACCGGGGGGGACTGATTACAGGGGCGACAAAATTTCAAAAATAGTTACCGTTGCCAAAGGCGATGTGCAGGCCATGTGGTGCCTGGTAAATATCCCGTCAACGACCGCTGCCGGCGTATATGAAGGTTCGGTTACGATATCTGTAAAAAATGCCGAAAACACGGTTATTGGTGTCGCCATAAAAGTCGACAATGAAACAGCTTTAAAGGGCGGCGTTAATGAGCCCTGGAAACAAACCCGCTTAACCTGGTTAAACTCCACCCTGGGCCAGACGAATACAGTCATCAAGCCCTATACACCATTGGTGGTTAAAGGCAATTCAATCACCTTGTTAGGGCGAAAAGTAGTGCTGGGAAAAAATGGTTTCCCGCAAAAAATTGAAACTTATTTTACACCCGAAATGACTTCCGTTTCCCTTAAGCCGAAGGAGGTTATTGCCAGGCCGCTATCGTTTGTTGCCGAAGACAGCGAAGGCGCCGAACCATGGACTGCTTTGGGAATGAAGTTTACCCAAAAACAGCCCGGCACGGTACAATGGGAAGCGGTGGATACCTCAGAATACCTGCAAATGGACGTAAAGGGTTCCATTGAGTTTGATGGCTTTGTTTCATACACGGTAAAAATAACGGCGCTGGATAGTATCTCGCTGAATGATATCCGGATGGAATTGCCGTTTAATAAGGCTTCGGCCAAATACATCATCGGTTTGAATTTGAAAGGCGAAGAAAGGCCGCAAAGCTACAAATGGAAATGGGATGTGGCCCGCAAAAACCAGGACGGCGCCTGGATGGGCGATGTAAATGCCGGTCTGCAGTTTTCGCTGCGAGACGAGAATTACGTCAGGCCGCTTAATACCAACTTTTACCTCCAAAAACCTTTGCTGCTGCCCACATCGTGGGGCAATGATAATAAGGGCGGCATCAATATCACCGAACAGGGTAACACCGTAGTGGTGAGCAATTATAGCGGTGCGCGTACGCTGAAGAAAGGCCAGGTGCTTTATTATAATTTTAACCTGCTGATCACACCCTTCCATGCCATCAACACCGACTTCCAGTGGGCCACGCGCTTTTACCATAAATATGCCAATATCGATAGCATAAAAGCAACCGGCGCAACAGTTATCAACATCCACCACGGCACGCCGATCAACCCCTATATCAATTATCCCTTTATCGCACACGATGCCATGAAGGCTTATATTGACGAG
>JABDHD010000073.1:2230-23374 GCA_013285685.1 Bacteroidota bacterium | reverse complement strand
CTCCTGGTTATCGGGATTAAAAAAGTTGACCCTGTCCATAATATTGATTAGGCCGAGCATGCTTGCTACGGGGCGCCTTAGTTCATGCGAGGTGAGCGAAGCAATATGCCGCAGGCGCTCGTTCTGGTCAACAACGGCCTTTTCTGTTTCGAGCCATGCAGTAATATTTCGTCCGAAACAGCCTACGCCGGTCACATCACCTTTAACTTTGTAGATAGGATTGAAGCTGATCTCAAAACTCAGCAATTTGTTCGTCTCCGGGTCAACGCTTTCGCTGATAATGGTATACCGCTCGAATTTTTGAGGCGACAGGATGCCATCGGAATTTATTGCCGCACCGGCAAACGTGATTCCGGCGGAAGATGTTATGGAAGGCGCGGAAAGCCGTGCAACTTGTACAGACGAAGCGGTTTTGGTTAATTGTACATTGATTACATAATCTTGTTTGTCGTCTTTATTAATGAGTGTTAGGGTGTATGAATTATCCGGCTTAGAACAGGCATAAACACTGCAAAGTCCGGGGAAATTTGAACTGGTTGCCGGGATAATTGTGCCGTTTTCACTTGCAAACTTAAAAGCCAGCATGGCATAATATTCGGGGCTGGCGCTGAACACACCATTTTTATTTACAATTGGAGAATAATGAAGGCTATCACCATCATGGAAATTTATGCCCGAACCATGATTTTGTGCAACGGTCCACATCACGTCAAGCGCCCACAGCGCAGAAGCGAAGACATCGCTTACTCCTGCTTTACCACCACCGTAAACATTGTTACTTTCGGTAATGCGATAAGGAAGGTTATTGCTTGAGGCTTCCGCTTCAATTGATTGCAAATAGCTGTTTAAAGGAAAGTTAAACGATAAAATATCATGGTAAGTAATAAATTGATTGGAAGCCGGGCCCGTGGTATAATAATGCCCGTCTAACAGGGTTACATTCTTGCTTTCATTTTCAGCAAATGAAATTATCCAGCTGGCATTATAGGCCACGTCGGGGCCGGCAAAAGGCACCCCGGGCATTTCGCTCCGCACTTTGGAAAAGTACGATTCCCATTCGCCCTGGTAAGCTGTATAATCATAAAAAGGGGAGCGCATGCCATGGTCATAAACATCCGGCTCATTTCCGGATTGAAGTGCATACAAATTATTTCCCAGGCTGCTGCGTACATAAAGCGCTTCATCTAATGTTTCATCCGCATCGTTATTGCCCAGGTTCAAGCCAAATATTACCGGCCAGCCTATTGCGTTCGAAAACGAAGATAAACGATCGATATCCGTTTTACGAAGCGTGTCGGGCGATGAATTTGCTATCCCCGGGTTCCCCGACCAGAAAACTTCATCGCTGGTGCCGCCGCCAATACGCAATATGCCCGGGCCAAGATTCTTAATTAGTTGAACAACAACTTTGTTATTCGCATTTAAAAAAGCCTGGTCAGCAGTTAACACTTGTGTTTCAAAGCTCAGGCCTTCAAAGGTTGAAGGTACTTTAAATCCGGGCTGATCCTGGTCGACAGTTACTGAGATCGAGGGAGGAGGTGGTGGTGGTACGTTTAAATTTGATTTTTCCTTTTTGCATGATAGCACACAAATGATTAATAAACTTACGATAAGGGCTTTTCTCATGTTAGATATAAAAGTAACAAAAAAGTGACATATAAAAACTGCCGGGGATTATTTAACTGATAGATTCCCGGTGATACTTCGTAATTGATCGGCAGAACGTTGGGTATAGATTAAAATAAAGCGCGCTAACTCAAAAAAACTTTTTAAATTCTTGCGTAAGTAAATACTTACCTATATATTTGTAAGCGTTTACTTACATATTGCAGCTGATTGAGATGAGAAGAGATGTTTTTCAAGCTATAGCCGATCCGAACAGGAGATTAATTTTGAGCATGTTGGCCAATGGGAAGCTCAACGTAAACCAGGTGGCCGACCAGTTTGACATTACGCGGCCGGCGGTATCTCAGCACATGAAGATACTCATGGAATGCGGCCTGGTAACCATTACCAAAAAAGGCAGGGAGCGGTATTGCGAAGCGAAAATGGACCGCCTGGGCGAAATTTGGGACTGGCTGAGCCAGTATAAAAAATTCTGGGAAGGTAAGTTTGACGCAATGGAGCAGGCTTTAAAGGAATTACAGGCAAAAAATAAAACTAATGGAAACAAAAAGCACCCTGGTTGACAATGGCGCAGGGCAGGAAGTCAACATCACCCGCATATTTGATGCGCCGCGTGAACTTGTTTTTAAAATGTGGACCGACCCGGAACTGGTTGAAAAGTGGTGGGGCCCAAAAGATTTTACCAACCCGGTTTGTAAGCTGGACCCATGGGTTGGCGGTAGTATCCGGATAGTGATGCGCGGGCCGGATGGCATGCAATACCCTACGCGCGGGGTTTTTACAAAAATAGTGGAGCCGGAACTGATCGTTTTTCACAATATAAAAGAGGGCGATGACGGCAGCGCGCAGCTGGAAATTGAGAATACCGTGAAATTTTTGGAAGAAGGAGGAAAAACAAAAATGATATTCAGGGCTGTTGTACTTCGCTCGACCCCGGATGCTTGCCAGTCGATCGGTGGAATGAACACAGGGTGGAACCAGAGCATCGACAGGCTTGCTGAAAATTTGCAGTTGTTGCTTTCAAAATAAAGTTAAAAATGATCGAGCAGAACGACTCCCCTCTTGAGAGGGGGTGCGCCTGGAAGTGCGGTGGCGGGGGTGTGTTTCACCAGCGTGTTGGTAAACACACCCCTCCGCCCCTCTCAAGAGGGGAACCGACGAAGGAGCTAATGGATGCCTGTAAAAGCAAATTATAACATCCATAATCGCACAGTCCCCGCTTTAGGACGCTATATTAAATGATAAACATCTCAGCTAAAAGCTTAATAATCCCCTACAACATGAAAACACTAACCTCAAAAGACGGAACGCAAATAGCCTATGACCAAAGAGGCAGCGGACCGGCAGTAGTGCTGGTTGACGGCGCCTTGTGCAGCCGCGCTTTCGGGCCTCTGCCCGCGCTTGCTAAATTACTGGAACCGCATTTTACCGTATTTAACTATGATCGCCGCGGCCGCAACGAAAGTGGTGACACTAAGCCCTATGCGCCCGAAAGAGAAGTAGAAGATTTGGACGCGGTTATACAAGCGGCCGGCGGATGGGCTTTTGTGGCGGGCGTATCGTCGGGCGCGGCACTCGCGCTGGCCGGGGCGGCTGCAGGCCTTAATATTAAAAAACTGGCGATGTACGAAGCGCCTTTTATGGTAGATAAAACCGGGCATCAACCGCCAAAAGATTCCGCCGATCAGCTAAAAAAGATGATTGCGGAAGACCGCCGGGCCGATGCGGTTAAGTTTTTTATGCGGGACATGGTTAACGTGCCTGGCTTCGCGGTTTTTATTATGAGCATAATGCCCATATTTAAAAAGCTAAAAGCTGTGGCCCATACCTTGCCCTATGATGCAACGGTTATGGGCGATTTTTCATTACCGGTGCAGAAGGCAGGCCTGGTAAAAGTACCGGCGCTGGTTGGTGGCGGCGAAAAAAGCCCGGTATCCATGCAAAATGCGGTAAAGCAAACGGCGGCAGCCATACCCGGCAGCGAACTCAAAATGTTCCCCGGGCAAACACATAATATTTCCATGAAAGTGCTTGCACCGGCGCTGATTGAATTTTTTAATAAATAATGTGGAGAGCCAAGAGCCAGGAAAGGAAGATGGCAGGTGTTCTCCCTGGTTCTTGACTCTTGGCTCTTGATTCTTTTAAAAACAAACATCATGTCCTTTCAGGCTTATCTTGATAACATCAAGGAAAAAACAGGCAAAACTGCTGATTTTAAGGCATTAGCTGCCGAAAAAAAGCTCACCAAAACAGCCGACATACTCACATGGTTAAAATCCGACTTCGGGTTGGGCCATGGCCACGCGATGGCAATCGTTCACCTGATCGTTCATGACGAACATCGAAATGCATCGACGGATGATAAAACCGACAAACTATTTAGCGGTAACAAAGCTAAATGGCGTAAGTCGTATGACGATCTTGTCGCTCAAATAAACAGCTTTGGACCGGATGTAAGCACTTCGCCTGGCCAAACCTATATCAACCTGCTGCGCGGAAGTAAAAAATTTGGCATCGTGCAGCCGTCATCGGCGGAGCGATTGGACATCGGCATAAAACTAAAGGGCGCCGAAACCAGCGACCGCTTTGAAAATGCCGGAACGTGGAACAGCATGGTGACCCACCGGGTACGCATTACCGATGCAGGGCAGATGGACCATGACCTGGTGGCCTGGCTAAAAAAAGCTTACCTGGCGTGCAACTAACACAACTTTCAACTGCAACCGCCAAGCTGTTGTATCGGTCAGCACGAGAAACGAACCCCGCGGAATTATGGCAATAACTTGTTCATCAGCCAGGTATCTGACTCGCCGCAGGGAAAAATCAAGCTGGTGCTCATCTATTAGAAACAGTAAGCCACACGACTGTTAAAAAACGTTAAATCAGCCGGAAATTGGGTTTCGCCGGGTTGGCAAATTTCCGGTTTACAATATATTGGTATATTTGTTGTTGGATTATAAGGCCTGCGCGTGCAGGCCAGATTTGTGACAGGATTTAATAAATGATGCGCCAATTTCTTTTTTTGATACTGTTTTCGGTGCTGGCGACAAGTGTTTTTGCGCAGAGCCAGCTCACCGGTCGGGTTTATGAAAACAAATCCAAGGTTTTTTTGCAGGGCGTCAGGGTTGAGGACCAAAAGTCTCACGCCACGACGATAACCGGCCCTGACGGCAGCTTTACCATCAATGCGGCTGTAGGCGACCTGGTTTGTTTCACTAACAGCAATTACAAAACAGATACCCTTTACGTGGCTGATTTGAAATATGTACAGGTGTTTTTAGATCCCCGGGTAACTGTGCTGCAGGAGGTAAAAGTTACCAACCAGGAGATAAAGAAAAACGCAGGCTTTAGTACCCAGCAGCAGCCGGGGGTTTTGGGAAGTCAAACGGTGCTTTATCAAACCGATGCTAACGGCAATCCTATCGGCGGTATAAAAATGAATATTGCTGACGGGGGCGATACGCCGAGGCAGCATGAAGCAAAAGTGTCAAGAAGTGAGGCGCAAAAAGAACAAATCAGAAAGGTTTTCAATCCCGAAAACCTAAAGAAATACTTGCCGATCACGGGGCAGGAGATGGAGAACTTCATCATTATGTATACGCCCGATGTTAATACCTATTTTGCACCGGGCTTTAACCTGGTCGCCTATCTGAATGCAAATTACGAGGAATTTAATAAGATCCCGGTTGAACAAAGACAGTCAAAAGCGCTAACACAGCTGGTGCCTGATAAGAATTGACGGTGAGGTTCGGCGTTAAACAGGGTAGAGACGCGATGCATCGCGTCTACGCCACAAAAACCGCCAGCGCTTTTTCAATCCGGTCAAGGGTTTTTTCTTTACCCAACACAGCGGCAATATCAAATACATGCAACCCAAATTTACCGCCGACCAGCATGATGCGAAAGGGCAGCAATACCTCGCCGGCTTTAATGGCTTTTTCTTCTGCTAATGCTTTAAACAGCGTTTCCAATTCAAGTTCTTCCCATTTGTCAACAGCCTTAAAACCGGAGATCAGTTCACGGAAAAACTCCGTTTTGGCGGTAGTCCATTTCGGTTTAACTGATGGCAGGTCATATTCCTTCGGTTGTTCAAAAAAGTAGCCTGCCTGCTGGTAAAAATCGGGCAGCAACACGCAACGGTCCTTTACCTTATCGATCACCTTTAACAGGTACTCTTCATCTGTCGCCAATATTCCCTTATCTTCCAATATCTTTTTGACTTCCGGCTTCAGACTTCCGGCTTCCGACTTCTTAATCCACTCCGCGTTGAACCATTTTGCCTTTTCAAAATCAAACTTCGCGCCTGCTTTACTGATGCGGTCCATCGTAAATTTTTCGATCAGTTCATCCAGTGTAAATATCTCCTGGTCGGTGCCGTCGTTCCAGCCAAGCGTAGCCAGCAGGTTTAAAAAAGCTTCGGGTAAAAAGCCAAGCTCGCGGAAGCCAGGCGTAAGCTCACCCGTTTTGGCGTCGAACCAGTTCATCGCGTAAACCGGGAAACCTAATCTTGCACCATCGCGTTTGCTCAGCTTGCCATGGCCATCGGGTTTCAGGATCAATGGCAAATGCGCCCAATGCGGCATATCATTCTTCCAGCCCAAATACTCCCATAACAATAAATGTACAGGCGCCGACGGGAGCCATTCTTCGCCCCGGAATGCGTGTGTGATCTTCATCAAATAATCATCAACCACAACAGCCAAATGGTAGGTGGGCATGCCATCGGCTTTTAGTAATACTTTATCGTCAACCTGGTTGGTGTCAAAGGCTACATGCCCGCGGATCATGTCATGAAAAACCACCCGTTCATCAACAGGCACTTTTATGCGGATAACATGCGGCGTTTGCGCATCCAGCAATTCGTCCACTTCATGCTCGCTAAGCGAAAGGGAATTGCGCAAACCGCCCCGGTATGCATGGCCATATTGAAAGTTGGGTATATCACGCCGGTTTTGCTCCAACTCTTCGGGGGTATCAAAAGCATAATAAGCATGCCCCTGCCGAACCAATCTTTCAGCATACTCCCGGTAAATAGATTTACGTTCGCTCTGGCGGTAGGGCGCAAACGGGCCTCCTGCAGCAGGGCTTTCATCAGGCAGCAGGCCGCACCATTTCAGGCAATCCAAAATATACGCTTCCGCGCCCTCAACATAGCGGTTTTGGTCGGTATCCTCAATCCTTAAAACAAAATCGCCGTCGTATTTTTTAGCGAAAAGGTAATTAAACAGCACCGTACGCACGCCGCCCAGGTGCAATCCCCCTGTGGGGCTTGGCGCAAAACGTACCCTAACTTTTTTAATGGTCATATTGCCGGCAAAGGTAAGTGTTTAGTCGGGAAAGTCCGAAACGTCCGAAAGATGAAGAGCCGGTTAGGTCTTTCCATGGCGATGGGTTTCAAGCACTCAAGGGTTCAAACCCATCACTATGGAAAGACCATTACCCACTTTCCCTTCTTTTTACTAATTTGCCGCCTTTCGGGCTTATTCGCAATTCCTTCCCTGCCTGCCGGCAGGCAGGTTTCGGACTTTCGGACTTTCCTGACTTTCGGACTAACAACACATGAACCCCTACCAACAGAAAAAACGGTGGAAATATTCGCTGCTTGCTTTTGCAACCGTTATTGCAAGCGGGTCATTGCTGTATACGCAATTCCTGGTGCGCAATATTGCCAAATCCGAGCGGTCGCGGGCACAGGTATGGGCGATGAGCGAGAAACAGGTTTTGGCATCGGACGACAACGATTTTTTGAATTATGTTTTTGCTGTAATTGACAGCACCGTGGTGCCGGCCATTGTTACGGATGCCAAAGGCGATATTCAACTTTCGCGGGGATTGGATTCGACCAAAAGTTTTATCAAGCTGCAGGCCGAAGGAAATAAAAAAATGAAGTATGATCCGGCCTATTTTGTGTCGGAACTGGCCTACATGAAGAAGCAGCACGCTCCTATCCGGCTTACCGTTTTGGGCCAGCAATGGTTTGTTTATTATAAAGACTCCGCGCTGCTGACACAGCTGAAATTTTTCCCTTATATCCAGCTTTCGCTGATCGCCATATTTTTACTGATGGCTTACACGGCCTTCAGCTCTTCGCGTAAATCGGAGCAGGACCAGGTGTGGGTTGGCCTGGCTAAAGAGACGGCACATCAGCTGGGCACACCCATATCCTCGCTAATGGCCTGGATAGAGCTGATGAAAGAGAAATTTCACGCAGAAGATGACCCCCTGATAGATGAAATGGCGAACGATGTAAAGCGCCTGGAAATCGTGGCCGACCGTTTCTCGAAGATCGGCTCGACGCCGCGGCTGGAAGATCACAATGTTTACCATGTGGTGAAGGAGTTTGTGGATTATTTCAGGGTGAGGGTAAGTAAAAACATCAGCTTTGAACTAATAGGCAACCCGCACCTGCAGGCGGGCATTAACATACCGCTGTTTGATTGGGTGCTGGAAAACCTGCTGAAAAACGCGGTTAATGCCATCGAAGGTAAAGGAAAGATCAAGGTGGATATATCCGGAAATAAAACAAAAAAACAAGTGTTCATTGATATTTCGGATACCGGCAAAGGCATCCCCCGCTCCAAATTTGACACCATTTTTCAGCCGGGATATACTACCCGCAAGCGCGGCTGGGGTTTGGGCCTTTCCTTAACCCGGCGCATCGTTGAAAACTACCATAGCGGGCAGGTTTTTGTCCGCGAGAGCGAACCCGGGAAGGGATCGACATTCAGGATCGTATTAAAAAGCATGTATAATGATAGACAGACCACAACCCGATGAATACCCGTCCTATGCGGCGAAATATGTTGACCTGGTGGGCAACGGGCCGATAATTGAGATATTAGAGTACCTCCAGCAGATGACCTACAATTTCTTCCTGCGGATTGATCCGGATAAAGCGTCATACACCTATGCTGCGGGAAAATGGACCCTTAAACAGGTGCTGGGCCACATGACTGACACGGAGCGGGTGTTTTCCTACCGCGCGCTGGTTTTTTCGCGTGAGGCAACGGAACTGCCTGGTTTTGACCAGGATGTTTACATGGAGAAAGCTACCTTTAATGAACGGTCGCTGGAAGATTTGGCGGAAGAGTTTAGAACAGTGCGTGAAGCGACCCTTTATTTATTAAAATCGCTTACCGAAGAACAGACAAAACAGAAAGGGATTGCCAGCGGCAATCCAGTTTCCGTAAGGGGGTTAGCTTATATGATAGCAGGCCATGAGATGCACCATATTAAGATTTTGAAAGAGAAGTATTTGTAGTGAGTAGTGATTGAAGAATACTTGCCACCCACTACCCACTGTTGACGACTAATCAACTTTTTTATCGTCCTCTTTCTTCTCGATCCGGTAAGACACAAAAAGACCAAGTCCGCCGAATATCGCTATTAAAGCGAAATAAATTGCAGCATTCCCGCTATCATCCATTTCATTCATTTTAGCGAATAGAGAGTGATCTAACAAATAAGCGAGGAACAGGCCCACACCGCAACCTATTAGCAAAAGACCCCATTTTAGGTTTTGAAGAGGTGCAGTTTGCGGCTTGTACCTTCGTGGGTCCATTCCACGTTCAATCATTGCCATCCTTTCGCGCTTGGTGAGGTAAACAATTCCAAAAATCATTGCGAATAATGCTACATTGACGATTATAACCATCATTATCCCAAATTCCGCTGTACGGTCCATAATATTTAAATTTAAAAGTTAATTAATGTTTTTGTCTTAACACCCTAACTGGTGTATTTGCAAGCTATGACCACATGATTTTTAAGCAGGTTACACGCTGGGTGAAAAAAGTTGTATTAAGTTGAAAAGGCTGGATTGCTCATTGAGGATATATCCTGCAACGCGCATCCATAATTGCAAAAAAGGGTTAACACAACTTAACATATTTCAATGTTAACCTTATTTTAAATACTTGTTAATCAACTATGTAACATGAAAATAACTCAATTGCCTTAACATCTGTGTTAACCCATTTCACTGACATAAATTTGTCAGCAAATTAGCTTAACATCATACAGGGCCGGCAGCAGTCAAAAACTCATTTTTTATCCGGTTAGCTACAAGCAGTTCAAATCTGCTGTAAAGGCTGAGCTTCATTACAATTGTGACGTGACACGAGTTGCTCCATGTGACTTGGTCCTTTCAAGGTAAAAATAGTATGGCTCACGCGTGACGAAATTAAATGTTTAAACATGTATTTTTGTGTAAATATTTGAAAAAGAATTATGTCACTCATAGATAAATTGCAAAAAAGATATGCTACCAAGAAGTTTGATGCTTCACGGAAGCTTAGCGACGAGCAGTTGGATGATTTGTTAAGCGCAGTTCAATTGTCGCCTTCGTCATTCGGTTTACAGTCGTACAAAATATTAGTTGTTGAAGACCCTGAGATCAGGCGGCAGCTGCGTGAGGCCGCGCATGGGCAGACCCAGATCACCGATGCTTCGCAGGTTATTGTATTTGCTTCCGAAACTAATATCGACGAAAGCCTGGTAGGGAAATATGTTGATAATATCGCCAACACCCGCCACATCGGCCGCCAGCACCTGGCCGGATTTGAAAATGCGATGGTCGGCACGGTTAATCATTTAAGCGAAGACCAAAAGATCGCCTGGTCGCACAAGCAGGCTTATATTGCTTTAGGCGTGCTGCTTACCGCAGCTGCCGAAATGGGTATAGATGCCTGCCCGATGGAAGGCTTTGAGGCGGGTAAATTTGACGCGATATTGGGGCTGAAAGAAAAAGGGCTTACCGTATCCGTTATCGCGCCAATCGGCTTTCATGCTGCCGACGACGACTACAGCCACCTGCCAAAAGTACGCAGGCCGAAGGAAGAATTATTTATTCATGTTTAATTTTTAAACGGAGAGCCGGTCGTAGATCAGCAAGCGCAAAAATTAACCACGAAGGACACTAAGGTTTCACAAAGACCGCTAAGCTAAAACTATTTTTTGGCGACAGGTCTTTGTGTCACTCTGTGCGTTTTTTGTGTTCTCCGTGGTAATTTTAGCCGGTCGTAGATTAGCAAGCGCAAAAATTAACCACGAAGGACACTAAGGTTTCACAAAGACCGCTAAGCTAAACTGTTTTTTGGCGACAGGTCTTTGTGTCACTCTGTGCGTTCTTTGTGTTCTCCGTGGTAATTTTTTTAACACAGAGGACGCGGAGAAGGCGCATAGAACCACGGAGTTTGTTTACAGGAAAAAATCAAAAGTATCGCTCCTGATCCCAAGTCGGAGCGTTTCCAGCGGGATCACTTCCGCAGGTGCGATATTGCCGAGATTGACATTCGCCCCTATGAGTTTGATAAACCATACCTGCTGCGCTTTTTGAGGGGCTTCCCAAATAATGGTTTCTTCGGGGATCTGCGTTAAAATTTCGTCTACAAGGCCCTGGCGAACTTCCCCGGAGTCGCGGTAGATACCCACATTGCCGCTTTCGCGCGCTTCGGCGATCACTTTCCAGGCGCCGGCTTCAATTTCAGCGTTCATCAGTTTGATCCACTTGTATGGGGCGAATATCTTTTGAACATCCTTCGATCCAACTTCTGATATTACGGTAACCTGGCCAGTGAGCTTGCGGATATAATCGCATTTAACCTCATGCTCAATTTCGATGGAACCATCCGACACTTCGGCGTACTCCATTTTATATTTATCCAGGATGCGGCAGTAATCATCAAACTGGTTACGCACAACGAAGGCTTCGAACAAGGTGCCCCCGAAGTATACCGGGAGCCCTGCGCTGCGGTAGATATCCAGCTTCTCCTGTAACTTCGGGGTAACAAATGAGGTGGCCCACCCTAATTTTACAATATCTGTATGCTCGCCCGCAACATCTATAAAATCTTCAACCTGCCTTAAGCTAAGGCCCTTATCCATCACCATAGTGATGCCATGATTACGCGGCTTGGCAACGCGCTCAGGTAGATTATTCATTTGGTAGTTCATTGATTCGAATTAGTTATAGGTTATAACTAAAAGTTTTAATGACGCAAAGGTCTAAAAAAATGTGCGGATGTGCAAATGTGCAGATTTCAGATGTGCGAATGTGAAAAATTTAATTTGTAAATGTGCGGATTTCAGATGTGCGGATGAGAAAAGAGAAATCCGCACATCATTTTTTCATTAGCACATCTGCACATTGGCAAATCAGCACATCATTTTTTCATCTGCACATTCGCACATTTGAAATCAGCACATCATTTTTTCATCCGCACATCTACTTTGTATACCGGTTAATTATATCCACAATCACCTTATTCTTTTGCAATTGCGGCAGGTAATCAAACAGGATATAATGTTTTTCCGGGTCGGCGGCCAGGGCCATCTCCAGGTGGTTAAGGGCATCGTTGTAGTCGCCTTTGGCAAACAAATAGGCAACCATGCGGTAGTAAAGCTCGGCCGCGTCGGGGTTATTTTTTATGGCCTGGGCAATCACTTCTATCGCGTCGACCAGCCGTTGCTGCTCGTACAATATCGATGAATAATCCAGCCAGGCATCCACGTCAATGGGGTTCAGCTCCACCACTTTCTCGTACGCGAGTTCAGCTTCCTCCATGTGGCCCAGCTTGTATTCGGCATCCGCTATTGCAAACCAGTAATCGGCATTGGCAATGTCCAGGTCGAGGGCCTTTTTGTAAAAGTGCAGCGCCTCGAAATAGCGCTCTTCAAAATCAAGCGTAACGCCAATACCAAACCAGGCGTCGGCCAGCTTCGGATCCATTTTTACCGATTTTTTATAGAACGCCCGCGCATCATCCATCTGCTCCAGCTTTTCATAGCATTCGCCTATGGCGCAATAGGTATCCGCATTGGGCTGCTCGTACTCAAAAGTATGGCGGTAAACTTCTATCGCGTCAGCATATTTTTCCAGGTTAACCAGGGCGTTGCCTTTATTGAAATAAGCTGATGCAAAATTGTCCTTTATTAATATCGCATAGTCGTAAGCGTCGATAGCCTTTTCAAACAAACCTAACTTGGTAAAGGCATTACCCAGGTTATACCAGGCCGCATAGCTATACGGTTCGTTGTCGATATATTGCTGGTAAAACGCGATGCTTTCCTGCTGGTTGTCCAGTACATCATAGCAAAAAGCCAGCTCGTACAGGGCATCCTGGTTTTCCATGTTCTGTTTCAGGCAAAGCTTCAGGTAGGTTACCGAGGTTTCGTAATCGCCCATGTTTTGGTAAACGTAGGCGATGTGCAGTAAAACCTCGTCGGTTTCCTCGGCCAGGTCCAGCGCTTTTTCGTAATTCTCCAGCGCTTCGCCATAACGTTCCAGGCTTTCGTACAAGTTACCGCGAATAATATAGATGTCCGGGTCGGAGGCTTCGAGGAGCGCCGCTTTTTCCAGTGCGGCAAATGCCTCGGCGGTGCGATTGGCAATCACCAATAGCTGGGCTTGTTTCACAAAAAAAACTGCTGCGAACGGATGCTGGTTGCATGCGTACTCTGCTACCTGGAGGGCTTTAGGTGGATCATTCTTTTCGATGTAGTAGTCGATTATGTTCTCAAACGCCTGGGCATCAAAAAAGTACTGATCATGATTGCGAATCATTTCTTCGTACCGTTCTACCGAGAATTTTGGGTCCTCAGCAAAACCAAATTCAAATTCTTCTTCCATTCAATTTAGTTTCAGAACATATATGATTAAGGCTTTCCGAATCGCTCTGTTTTCCTTAATCCGAGATTAAATTACAAGGATTAAACCTCCATAATACAATTTACTTATCAACATTCAAACATTGTCAACACCATTAATTATAAAGCATTGATAATTAATAAGAATGATTTGGTTGGTGAATGGCGAGTAGTGAATGGTGAGTGGTGAATGGTGAGTAGCGAATACTTTTTCTACTGACTAATTGTGAATGGAGAGTAGTGAATACTTTTTTCCACTGACTAATCACCATTCACTATTCACCATTCACTATTCATCACTCACTACTCACAATATTGCCTTAAAGATTTTTACCTTTGGCAAAAGTAGCCATTATGAACTTTAATATAACAGAAATACTTAATCGTTTACACATAAACGACATAAACGAAGCTTTTAGTACGGGAAATACGTGGGGCAGCAGCCCAAATGCCGCCACAAAAGACATTTTATCGCCTGTTGACGGTAAAAAGATCGCAACCGTAAAAATAGCCGATGAGGCTAATTACAACGCTGTAGTTGAGCAGGCTGCCAAGGCTTTTGTAACATGGCGAACCATGCCCTCGCCAAAAAGGGGCGAAATTGTACGACAGGTAGGCGAAGCGCTGCGGGCGAACAAGGAAGACCTGGGCAAACTCGTCTCGTATGAGATGGGCAAGAGCCTTCAGGAAGGCTACGGCGAGGTGCAGGAAATGATCGATATAGCCGACTTTGCCGTTGGTTTAAGCCGCCAGCTTTATGGTTTGACGATGCAATCCGAACGGCCGCTGCACCGGATGTATGAGCAGTACCACCCGCTGGGTATTGTAGGTATCATCTCCGCGTTTAACTTCCCGGTAGCGGTTTGGAGCTGGAACGCCATGCTGGCCTGGGTTTGCGGTGATGTTTGTATCTGGAAACCATCGGAAAAAACACCGCTGACAGCCATTGCCTGCCAGCACATTGCACAGGAAGTTTTTAAAAGAAATAATATTGAGGAAGGCGTAAGCTGCCTGGTTATCGGTGAAAGAAACATCGGCGAACTAATGGCGAACGACCCGCGGGTTCCGCTGGTATCGGCTACCGGCTCAACCCGCATGGGCAAGGCCGTTGGCGCGGCTGTTGGCGCACGCCTGGGCAAAGCCCTGCTGGAACTTGGCGGCAACAATGCCATTATCATCAGCGAAAATGCAGATTTGGACATGTCGCTGGTGGGCGCGGTATTTGGCGCAGTGGGTACCGCAGGCCAGCGCTGCACCACAACCCGCAGGCTCATCATCCACGAAAGCGTGTATGACCAGTTCAAGCAAAAGCTGGTGAATGCTTATGGCCAGGTTAAAATTGGCAATCCGCTTGACGAGCACAACCACATGGGCCCGCTGATTGACCGTGACGCAGTACAGTTTTACCTGGATGCGATTGAAAAATGCAAGGCCGAAGGCGGTAAGTTTGCGGTAGCAGGCGGAAAGCTTGAGGGAGAACAATATGCTTCCGGCTGTTACGTGAAACCCTGTATTGCCGAAGTGGAAAATAGTTATGCCATCGTGCAGCACGAAACCTTTGCACCGATACTCTATCTCGTCAAATACAAAACCATGGAAGAGGCCATCGCCCTGCAAAATGGTGTCCCGCAAGGCTTATCATCGTCAATAATGACAAATAATTTGCGCGAGGCCGAACAATTTTTGTCTTCAGGCGGTTCTGACTGTGGCATAGCAAATGTAAACATCGGCACCTCGGGCGCTGAGATCGGCGGAGCTTTCGGCGGTGAAAAGGAAACCGGCGGCGGCCGCGAATCTGGGTCGGATGCCTGGAAGGTTTACATGCGCCGCCAAACCAATACTATTAATTATTCAAAAACGTTACCCCTTGCACAAGGGATTAAATTTGATCTGTAAACCCCTCCCGGCCTCCCCTGAAGGGGAGGAGATAAAACGAAATCAAAAATATGCATAGACTAAAAAATTACGCCCTAAGATTACTCCTGCTTGGGTCATTGTTCATCAACTTTAATGCCTTTGCGCAGCAATTGCCTGTGCCGCCGCCTGATCCGCCAAAAAACTGGCACGAGATGGATTTGAAAACCGATGGCTATTTTGGTGTAAGCCTTAAACAAGCCTATGAATTTTTGAAAGGGAAAAAGAGCAAAACCGTGGTGGTGACTACCATTGACAGCGGTATTGATACCGCACAAAAGGACCTGGCGCCTGTTTTATGGGTAAATCCGAAAGAGATCCCCGGTAATGGTAAGGACGATGACCATGATGGTTATGTAGATGACGTGCATGGCTGGGACTTTTTGGGCGGAAAAGACGGCAAAGTGGACAATGCCGAAACGGAAGAGGAAGTGAGGCAATATTATAAGCTGAAGGATAAATTTGCCGGGCTTACAACCGCCCCCGCAGGTCAGCAAAAAGAATATGCTTTTTGGCTGAATGTTAAGACCACTTATGACAGCACCGAAAGTAAAGCCCAAACCGAGCTGAAGGAGCTATCGATGGACCTGAACGCCCTTACAGCCACCAATCATTTTGTAAAACGCGAATTGAAGCTGGCGGCTGACCAGACTTTTGGACCGGCCGACCTGGACAACATAAAATCGACCAACGACACCATAGTTCAAAGCAAGATGGTATGGCAATCGGTCTTTACCCAGTTGGGCGGGACCGGGATAAATAATGCCAAAGTACTGAAGGACTGGTCGGACGAGTATACCAAAGAGAATAATACCGTAAATCCTGACCTGGAGGCACGGAAAAAAATTGTTGGCGACGACCCGGACGTAAATGATGGAACACTCTATGGCAATAATGTTTTAAAAACGTCCGAAGCCTCGCATGGTACAGGTGTTGCAGGGCTGATTGGCGCGGTACGCAATAACGGGTATGGAATTGACGGCATCGCAGATAACGTGCGGATAATGGCGTTAAAAGCCGTGCCTAACGGGGATGAATATGATAAAGATGTCGCCAACGCCATTCGCTACGCGGTTGACCACGGCGCGGAAGTAGTGAATATGAGCTTTGGCAAAAAGATATCGCCCCATAAGGAATGGGTCGACGCTGCATTTAAATATGCAGCCGCTCATGACGTGCTGCTGGTAATGGCATCGGGCAACGACGGCCAGGACGTTGACGCCAAGCCCGAATTCCCGAACGCTATGTACCTGGATGGTACCACAACAGACAATGTGATCAATGTAGGGGCCTCTGCGTGGAAGCCCGATACAAGCCTTGCCGCCGATTTTTCGAACTATGGCAAAAAGAATGTAGATATTTTTGCACCGGGAGTAAAAGTCACTTCCGTCGACATGGATGCGGAGTTCAACACCGAAGACGGCACCAGCTTTTCTTCGCCGATAGTTGCAGGCATTGCAGCATTGATCCGCGAATACTACCCGAAGCTAACTGCCGGCCAGGTAAAACGCGCTATTTTAGAATCAGCCACGCCTGTAAATACGATGGTGAATAAACCCGGCGCAAAAGGGCAAAAAGTGGCTTTCAGTTCGCTCAGCAAAACCGGCGGGATTGTTAATGCCTACCGGGCGTTGGAAATTGCGTCGAAGATGAAGGGTGAGAAGAGGGAATAGTTTGGGAGTTTGCAGTTGACTTGACAGTTAACCAAATATAGTCGCAATTATCAGAGCTATACTGACCCCTTCGGGGGAGTCACGGTACAGACCAAGGCTAAGGCATATAGCCTGACCGGACGATGCAGTCGCCTTTCTACCAAGGTGAAACGCTTGTATTGTTATCTTCCCATTAAAATATATATTTACGGTATTATAAATACCAAACCGCCTTTCAACCAGGTGCAGTCAATAATATTTTTTAAACCAGCCATCATGAAAAGACAATTTTATCCTTTGACACTATTGTGTACACTGGCGCTTTTTACTGCACAGGCTCAAAAGAACAAGCAGGCGGCCTGGAACAAAGTTTTCGACAGCGTTGCCGCCAATAACCCCCTGCCGGCCTTTTACGTGGTGAGCCTTGACAAAAAGGGCGTGAATTACCAGTACGTGCATGGCAATGAGGTATGGGATAAACCCAAACCGCTGGACGAAAACAGTGTGTTCAGGATATACTCGATGACAAAGGCGCTGACGGCCGTTTCGGTGATGCAATTGGTGGAACAGGGTAAAATTAAACTGGATGAACCACTGGACAAATGGCTGCCCGAGATGGTGGAGATACCGATTTTAAAGGATGATGGCACCCTGGTAAAATCGGCCAAATCGATCACGCTGCGGCAGCTGCTTACACATACTTCGGGATTTGCTTATTTTTTTGATAACGCCAAACTGGCTAAATTTAAAAAACCGGCCGACTGGAAATATAAAGACTATCCGAGGATTTTTGAACCTGGCGAGGGCTTTTATTATGGCACCAGCCTGGATTGGGTGGGTAAACTGGTAGAAAAGATATCAGGACAAAGCCTTGAGGCCTATATGGAAGCGAATGTTTGCCAACCGCTGGGGATGACCCGTACCTTTTTTACGGTGCCTGATTCGCTGATCAAAAACATCGTTTCTTTTGGCGAGCTAAGGGGCGATAAATTTGTGAACGATACGGCCTGGCGCAATAACAAGGCCGAGTTAAAGCCAAAAGAATTCAGCGGCGGCGGCGGCCTGTTTAGCACCGTGCATGATTATGGCCGGTTTGTGCGCTGCATATTGAACGACGGCACGCTGGATGGAAAGCGAATTTTGAAGAAGTCGACCATAGATACGATGACCGTAAACCAGATGGGCGACATATGGATTGGGTCCGATGGCTCCAACATGTACCCGAATTTAGCAGATAAATTCGCTAAGGGTATCGGTAGGGATAAGATGGGCCTGGGGTTCGCCGTTGCCGTGAGTGGCACCAATGGCGCCCCGCCGGGTAGTTTATACTGGGGTGGTTTGGCTAATACAGCCTTCAACATCGACAGGAAACATGGTAAAGCAGTGCTGTTTTTTGCGAATGTACTTCCGTGGGGAACCAAATACGCCGAAAGTATTTATTTTAAGGCGGAGGAATTGTTTTATAAATAATAACTGACAAAAATTTCAGCCGACGCCTATTTACACGATTTTCGCTCTCTTTACCGTTGCAACCAGCGACGCCGGTATCAATTAACTAACCTGCCAATTAAGACATGGTACGGAGCATCAAACCTCGTTGAAAATTGCGTGTTTAAACATGTTGTTTATAACATACTGTAATACAGATGCCCATGTTTTCTGTAAGTATATTTGTGGACCATGACATTGTACTGACTATTTTACCTCAAAAGTCAAAAATTAAATATCTGTTAATCAAACGATTGAATAAACGTGACATTTAGATGAAACGGTGACCCCTTTTTGCGCCGTTAATTTGACCTGTGTTTAATAAAAACACATCTACAAATAATACTTATAGTCATGAAAAATTCATTCAAAATCACAACCCTGGCACTCGTTTTTGCAGGGTTCGCCTTCGGTGCCAAGGCACAAACCGCACCCGTCAATCAAACCAAATCTACCGGCTCAGACGGTGTTGTTTTAAGTGTCGGTGTTGACGCAGGCATTCCTACCGGGAATTTATCAAATGGTTATAACTGGAACATCGGCGGCTCGATACAGGCCGATATCCCGGTAGTGCCGCAGCAGTTATTTGTAACGGTTAACGCTGGCTACAATAGCATTCAGGGCAAAACAAATGCTTATGGTACCGGCCTAACCGCTACAAACATCCAACTGCTGCCGGTAAAGGCCGGTTTAAAGTTTTTCCCGGTAAACCATTTTTATGTACAGGGGGAAGCAGGCGCCGCATTCGCGCTTAACAAATCCGATGTAGGTTTTGATAATGGCGCAGCCTTTATTTATGCTCCGCAGATCGGTTATCAGTTCCCATTAGGCGGAAAGAGTTACCTCGATGCCGGTGTACGCTATGAAGGCTCCACCAAGTTTACCAGCAGCAATGATAACAGCCAGGTAAACTTTGTTGCCCTGCGTTTAGCTTATGCTTTTGGCACCAAATAACAAATTTTTTGGTGAGGACGAGAGGCGCGCATGGCGTCTTTCGTCCCATCAATTGTTCGGGCAATACCCCGCCTTGATTGACAAAAGCGACAAGGCGCCCAACCAGAAAGCGGCAGCAGCCGCAGCGTCCCAACCCCGGGGATACCGCAGCTTACCACCGCTGATACTTCTCTATCAACAACAAAATGAAATTAAAATTCACACTATACCGGTTACTTTTTATCTCGCTTGCAATGATCGCCGGCGCCCTATACACCTATGGACAGACCACGATCATCAGGGGCGAGGTTAAAGATGCCAAAACCGGCCAGCCGCTGCAACTGATCACCATAGCGGTTTCAGGCACCGAGCAAGGGGTTAATACCAATAACAATGGCCAGTACCAGCTGTCAATAAACGGCACTTATACGCAGATACAGGCCTCGGCTATCGGCTATAAAACAGTAGTAAAAAATATCATCCCCGGCAGGGAACAAACTTTGAATTTCGCGCTCTCGACAGAAAGCAAAGAATTGACCGAGGTAACCGTTAAAGCGGGGAAAAAACCTAAGTACCGCAATAAAGATAACCCTGCAGTCGAACTGATCCGCCAGGTGATCGCTCATAAAAAATACAACCGTGTGGAAGGTTATGATTATGCCGAGTACAAGCAGTACGAAAAGATGGTGATCTCGCTGAGCGACCTTTCGGACAAGTTTAAAAACAAACGCATCTTTAAAAACTTCCAGTTCCTGTTCATCACACAGGATTCGACAGCAATGGGCGGCCAAAACATGCTTCCGCTTTATATGGACGAGAAACTATCCGACAATTACTTCCGCAAAAACCCCGATACCCGCAAACAGGTGATCACCGCCCAAAAACAAGTCAAATACGATGAAAACTTTATAGATAACCAGGGGCTCAATACCTATTTTAACCGGATGTACCAGGATATTGATATTTATGATAACAATATCATGCTGCTGAGCAACGAGATGCTGAGCCCGATTGCCGATAACGCGCCCACTTTTTATAAATTTTTTATTACTGACACCATTAAGGACCAAAACCCCCAACTTATTGAATTAAGCTTTACACCCAGAAACAAAACCGACCTGCTTTTCCAGGGTCATCTTTACGTTACCATGGATGGCAATTACGCGGTTGAAAATGCCGTGCTGACGGTAAACAAAAATATCAACCTCAATTTTGTGCGGCAGATGCAGGCATCGCTTCAGTTTGAGAAAAATGAAGGTGGTAGGTACCACCTGAGCAACAGCGACCTGAAAATTGATTTCGGCCTGAACAAAAATAAAGGCGGCGGCATTTATGGCGAACGCGCCGTGGCCATCAAAAACTTTGTTATAAACCAACCACGCGACAAGAAAGATTATGAAGGCCCCTCGGTGGTGGTGGCTCCGGAAGCTGAAGATAAAAATGATGTTTTTTGGCAGGTTAACCGTATGGATACGCTCACCGCTGCCGAAAGCAATATCTACAAAAATATCGATAGCCTGCAGGTAATCCCTTCGGTTAAACGCACCATGGATATTGTTACCCTGCTTTTTGCCGGCTACAAAAACTTTGGCTGGTTTGAGATGGGGCCGGTAAATTCATTTTACAGTTTTAACCCGGTTGAGGGCTTCAGGCTGCGCCTGGGCGGCCGGACCACGCCAAACCTGAGCAAACGGTACTACTTTGAAACCTATGGCGCGTACGGCTTTAAGGACGATCGTTTTAAATACTTTTTTAGCACCACTTATTCGCTCAACGACAAATCCATATACCGGTTTCCGTTAATAAAATGCAGTTCGCCTGCAGGGTTCTGGTTCCAGTTTTGAAATTCAAATTTATAGGAAAAGTGGCTGTTAAACTCGTGTAC
>JABDHD010000073.1:0-2217 GCA_013285685.1 Bacteroidota bacterium | reverse complement strand
TTTTTAAGCTGGATTATGTACACGAGTTTAACAGCCACTTTTCCTATAAATTTGAATTTCAAAACTGGAACCAGAACCCTGCAGGCGAACTGCATTTTATTAACGACGTAAATGGCGCGCCCAATAATGTGAGCCATATCCGCTCGACCCAGTTGTCCACCGAGCTGCGGTATGCCCCTTACGAAAAGTTTTACCAGGGCAAGCTATACCGTACACCCATACCTGATAAGTACCCCATTTTTACCCTCCGTTACGACCAGAGTTTCGACGGTTTGCTGGGTGGTGAATATCATTACAGCAATATCACGGCAGACATCAGCAAGCGTTTTTACCTGTCGCAGCTGGGCTATACCGACGTTACAGTGGAAGGCAGCAACATTTTTGGACAGGCGCCATTCCCTTTGCTGGATATTGCCCGGGCCAACCAAACTTACGCGTTCCAGTTCCAGTCGTACAACCTGATGAACTTTTTGGAGTTTGCGAGCGACCATTACGCCAGCCTTAACATCGACCATAGTTTTAACGGATTCTTTTTTAACAAGATCCCGCTGCTGGAAAAATTAAAATGGCGCGAGGTGGTGAATTTCAAAGGACTTTGGGGCGGCATAAGAGATCAAAATAACCCGTCCCTGCACCCCGATCTGCTGCGCTTCCCGGTTGATGGCGCCGGCACACCCATTACCAACGCCCTCGGCAGCACGCCTTATATAGAAGGCAGCGTGGGTGTTTCAAATATATTCAAGATACTGCGGGTCGACTATGTGCGGCGGTTCACTTACCTGGACCACCCGGATGTAGCCCGCTCCGGTGTAAGGTTTTTTATGAAGTTCGACTTTTAACAAATGATACACACAAATCAATTCATACAATGAAAAGGCTATGGTTTGCAGCACTTGTTTTAGTATTAAGCAGCGCTGCCGTATCGGCACAAACCGATTGGAATTTGAGAGCAGATGAAGATGGTATAAAAGTATACACCAGCCTGGTACCGGGCTCGAAGATAAAAGGGATAAAAGTAGAAGCCCGGTTTGATGCAACGGCGCCCCAGCTGGTTGCCCTGCTTATGGATATAAAAACCTCGACGGATTGGGTTTACCATCTGAAATCGGCGATAGTGTTGAAACAGGTATCGGCTTCCGAGCTTTATTATTATTCGGAGGTAAGTTTACCCTGGCCGGCAGCCAACCGCGATTTTGTTGCCCACTTAACTGTTACACAGGATCCTGACACCAAAGTGGTGACTATTGACGGCCCCGCCGTACCCGGCTTCGTGCCTGAAAAGAAAGGTATCGTGCGTGTAAATGAATCGGTGGGTAAATGGCTGATCACGCCCGTAGGCAACGATAAAGTAAGCGTTGTTTATACCTTGCACATGGATCCGGGCGGCGGCCTGCCTTCCTGGCTGGTAAATATGTTTGCCGCCGAGGCCCCGATGAAAGTTTTTAAAAGCATGAGGAAGCAGCTGGAAAAACCGGCTTACAGGAATACAGAGTTGGCGTTTGTAGTAAATTAATGAGGCCGGCAATTATTTTTGACTGCTTGAAGTTAACCCGGTGACGGGTTGCATGAAGGCGTGAATGCAGGGTGAAGCAGATGGGGCAAATATGTAACATCTCCTTCACCATTTTTATGTCCTCACAAAAGATCACTGCCTGGAAGAAGTCTGTGAGGACACAGACTTCGGGGTTGCGGGGTGCGCAGCTATAACTAAGGGATCAGCGCTGTAATATCCGGCATATAATACGTAAACCAGCTTGGCAGATTTGCTGAAGGAACGGCTGTTATTAGCTTGCCGCAATTTAAAGTGGCCAGAATGACGTGATGTATTTTGGAAGTATCTACGATGGTTAAGTGATCGATAAACCGGAAATTAAGGTGCAGCATTTCCAGGTTCCCTTTAAAATTATCTTCTATGGTAAGGCGGTCCACGAAATGGCCGCCTTCTTTAACCCTGTCTGTAACACGTAATTGCGATACATCGGGGTTGAGGAGACCAAAAAATATTAAATGAATTTCATAATCGGCTGCTTTAAACTGGCGGGGCGTATCCCATGTAGCATCGTTAGTGAAATGACCCTCATAAACAAAGCTTTCGCCGTTGCTTAGTGCTTCTGCCGTAAGTTGCTCAAAAGTTTCTACCACAAATTGAAAGGCTAACTTTTTAGCCTCCTTAGGTGAGGGAGTGATGCTTGGGAATAGCTCACGAAGTTTTTTTAC
>JABDHD010000072.1 GCA_013285685.1 Bacteroidota bacterium | reverse complement strand
GAACTGGATGGTTTGGTCCACACCTTCCTTAAATTTTATGGGATCGGTTTTGGTTTCCTGGGCGGTAACCCAGATGGGGTCCTCGCCTACCATGTAGCGGGAACCGTTTACGGCATAAATGCCGATGTCCATCATGGAGCCGCCGCCGGAGAGCGCTTTGTTGAGCCGCCACTGGGTTGGGTCGCCGATGGTAAAGCCGCACTGGCCCTGGAAGAATTTTATTTTGCCCAGCTCGCCGGCGTTGCGCATGCGGATCACCTCAAGTGTATGGGGTTCAAAATGCATGCGGTAGCCAACCAGCAGCTTTACGCCGGCAGTTTTGCAGGCATCCACCATCTCCTGCCCCTGCTGCGCGTTGATAGACATCGGCTTTTCGCAAATGGCATGTTTGCCGGCCTTTGCCACGCGGATGACTTCATCGTGGTGCAGCGCATTGGGGGTGATGACATACACGGCATCGATATCCTGGTTATTTTTTATGGCATCGAAGTTTTCGTAGTTGTAGCAATTTTTCTCCGGTATGTTATAGCGGCTTTGCCAGTCCTTAATTTTTGAAGGCGTGCCGCTGATAACGCCCACCAGTTTGGCTTTAGTACACTGGCGCATGGCCTCGGCTACGCGGGCGCCATAGCTGCCCAGGCCCATAATGGCAACGCGGAGTACCGGCCCGTCATAGGTTTTATTGGGAGCGTTGTTGCAAGCTGCCAAGCTGACAACGGGCGCCAGTTGTAAAGCCAGGGCGGATACGCCTAATTTTTGGAGGAAGTCGCGGCGGGAGTTCATAATGCGTGAAGTTTTTGAGTTTGCGGAGGGGAAATTACGGAATTATTGAAGGAAGTTCAATCCACGGCGATTTTTTTATCGCTCATCTCTCCAATACGTCATTGCGATTACCGCGAGTGCATGAGACGAGGCAGCTTCGCTGCGCTCGCAATGGCAGGCGGATTATTGAATTGGCGAAGAATTCGCCCAGACAGCTTATTTCCTTAAATAGGTAACGCTGGTGGTGGCTGTTTCGGGCGATACAAACAGCCAGGTGAGTGTTGCGGTGTGCGCGGTAAGATTTGTTACTTGCCAAAAGCTGTTATAAATGCCACCGGTAACGTGCTGTCCGTTAAAAAATGTGTACACCACATGAACGCTATCCTGGCTAACCATATAATTTGCGGTATCAATAACGCCTTTGAGGCTGGTATAAGCATCGCCACCGGCCGTAAATTTATAGTAATCAGCCGGCGTGCCCACATAATTCGAAGTGGTGACCGGATGACCTTGCCACAGTCCCCAGGGCACGACGGTTGAGGTATCATTGATTACCTGCCAGGTGCCAACAAGCATGCCGGGGTTTATAGGTACTATCGGCAAGCCGGTCGTTGTATCGCCGCCGCCGGTTGTTGTTTTAGTTGTGGTGCCCGTATTTGGGGTTTGCGGTGCTTCCGGTGGTTTTTTACACGAGACAAGCAAACACCCGGCGAGCAAAAGCGCCAAAATAAAGTAGAGGTTTTTCATATTATTGGCTTTACAGATCACTACGCAAACGGAAGCGCTAATGCGACACCAGATACGTAAAATATGGCATTTACAAGGCTGCAAAGTGTTTACCGGCGGGGTGAGCGAAAGTGAACGTTTTTTGGCCATTAAGACAGGAGGCTGCTGCGTTACCGCTTCAAAAGTATATCTTTGCTATGCAGAACGTTCTATCGCTGTCCACCAATATGGTGGGCGGAGGAAAGTCCGGGCAACACAGAGCATCCTGCTTCCTAACGGGAAGGCGCCGGCAGCCGGCGACAGCAAGTGCCACAGAAAATAAACCGTCCGGCAGTAATGACGGATAAGGGTGAAAACGTGAGGTAAGAGCTCACGGCTTTTCCGGGCGACCGGGATTGCGGTAAACCTCAGGAGTTGAAAAACCAAATAGGTCCCGGAAGTGAGGCTGCTCGTTTCCGTATTGTCCGTCACCGTGCGGATGGTCGCCGGGATGGGTAGGTTGCTTGAACCTGTTGGCAACAACAGGGCCAGATCAATGATAGAAGCCGCCCGCCTTCCGGCGGACGGTACAAAACCCGGCTTACAGGTTTGCAGCTGCAAACAGACCCCTTTTGTGCAAACAGAAGGGGTTTTTTGGTGATAGTCATTGGTCATTGGGCATTAGTCATTAATGCAGGGAGGCTTTATCGTTATATCCGACCAATAACCAATGACTAATGACAATTTTATTTATCACAAAACAATTACACCGGAAAAGTGTTTGGTTTTCTATACATTATATATATTAGCAACTTAAGCACTAAGAGATCAAATGGCCAAAATCTTAATAATCGATGATGAGCGCTCGATACGCAATACGCTTCGGGAGATATTAGAATACGAAGATTACACGGTTGAAGACATAGATAACGGCGTGGATGGCCTGGATATGATCCAGAAAGGCGATTATGACCTTGTGCTGTGCGATATCAAAATGAATCGCATGGACGGCATGGAGGTGCTCACCGAGGGGTTAATGGCGAAACCCGACCTGCCTTTTATCATGATATCAGGCCACGGCACCATTGAAACCGCCGTTGAGGCCAGTAAAAAGGGCGCTTTTGATTTTATTTCCAAACCGCCCGATCTAAACAGGCTGCTGATCACCGTCCGGAATGCGCTTGATAGGGCCAGCCTGGTTTCCGAAACCAGGGTCCTGAAACGCCGCGTTGCCAAGGTGAGAGACATGTTGGGCGAATCGCAGTCGATCCACAGAATAAAAGAAACTATTGACCGCGTTGCCCCTACCGATGCGCGGGTATTGATTACCGGCGCCAATGGCAGCGGCAAGGAATTGGTTGCACGCTGGCTGCATGAGAAATCGCACCGGGCAGGTGCGCCGTTGATCGAGGTAAACTGCGCCGCCATCCCGTCGGAATTGATTGAAAGCGAACTATTCGGACACGAAAAAGGGTCGTTTACATCAGCCATCAAACAACGAATAGGCAAATTTGAGTCGGCCAGTGGCGGTACGCTGTTTTTAGATGAAATAGGCGATATGAGCGCGTCCACGCAGGCAAAAGTGCTGCGTGCACTGCAGGAAAATAAGATAACCCGTGTAGGAGGAGAAAAAGAAATAGAGGTGGACGTGAGGGTAGTGGCCGCTACCAACAAGGACTTACTGAAAGAGATAGACGCCGGCAATTTCCGGCTCGACCTTTATCACCGGATCAGCGTGATTTTGATTCATGTTCCGCCGTTAACAGATCGCCGTGACGACATCCCCTTGCTTACACAAACGTTTTTAGAAGAAATATGCGGCGATTACGGCATGCCGGTAAAAAAGGCATCAGAAGCAGCATTGGAAGCACTCAAAGCATTACCATGGACAGGTAATATCCGCGAACTAAGGAATATGGTTGAACGCCTTATCATCTTGAGCGACAAAGTAATTACCGATGCTGATGTAAAGGCCTTTGCCAATCCATCGGCGCCGGCGCCCTCAAATAACGGCCAGCCGGCCCCTCAAACCGATTATGAACGGTTTTCAAACTTCCAGGAATATAAGGATTTTGCCGAACGGGAATACATCAAATTCAAGCTGGAGAAAAATAATTGGAACGTATCCAAAACAGCGGATGACATCGATATCCAGCGCAGCCACCTGTATAGCAAGATAGAAAAGTTTGGACTAAAACGCGGGGAATAGCAATAAAGCTGTACCGTACCTGAAAGCATCTTTTTTTGTTACCTTACCGGGATGAAAAAGTATGCTTTTTTGGTTTTCCTATTTTTTGCCGGGCTGATAGCCTCCGCAATAAATCCCCACGATTATTTCACCTGGATATTGGAGGTTTTTCCGGCCATGATCGGTTTCCTGGTCCTGGTGTTTACCTTTAAGCGGTTCAGGTTTACCTACTTAACGTATGTATTTATACTACTCCATTGCTGGATTTTGTTCATCGGCGGGCATTATACCTATGCGCTGGTACCGGCATTCAACTGGGTAAAAGAGGTTTTTCATCAAAGCAGGAATAATTATGACAAGGTTGGGCATTTTTTCCAGGGATTTGTGCCTGCGATGATCACCCGCGAAATTTTTATCCGCTTGGATGTTATCAAAAAGAAAGGCTGGATGCCTTTTTTAACTATCGCGGTTTGCGGCCTTATCAGCTTGCTGTATGAATTGCTGGAATGGCTGGTCTCCATATCATCCGGCGCTGCGGGCGACTCATTCCTGGGCACACAGGGCGATGTTTGGGATACGCAGTCTGACATGCTTTTTGCCATTATCGGCGCCAGCTGCATGCTTATTTTCATGTCAGGGCTCCAGGACAAGGTAATATCAGGCATGGCCCGGAAACTGTCATGATTTTGATACACAGGTAATCTTTGTTAATTTATTTAAAAAGTTTTACCTTTCGATAATCAATTAAACCCCGATTTTAAACTTATGGCCAAAACTTCCACTGTACAGGCGGATGATTTCGATTCCGCCCCTACCCGGTTATTTTCCTTAGATGCCCTCCGCGGGTTTGATATGTTCTGGATCATGGGCGCGGATGAGATTCTGCATGCTCTGAGAGACACCACAAAATCGCCCTTCTGGACAACTATTGGCAACCAGTTTGAGCACCCGCTCTGGAATGGCTTTCATGCTTATGACATGATATTTCCGCTATTCCTGTTTATGGCGGGTGTTTCTACCCCATTTTCCGTTGGCCGGGAGTTCGAAAAAGGAAAAACGAAGGGCCAGCTGCTTTGGCGGGTGATAAAAAGATCGGTTATCCTTGTGCTCCTGGGTTTGCTCGTCAACAACGGGTTAAAAGTGCCCGTAGTTTTCCCGATGTTCTTTGTTTTGATTGCTTGTTATTTGATAGACCGCCAGACCAAATTCGCCATTAAATCTACTTTATCTGCCATAGCGGCTGCAATCGTGGTCGTCATTGTAGTCGTCGTCGCTTACCTGGTATGCAATAAGGCAGCTCCGGGAAGTCCATTTTTGCAGGTGGAAGATATCCGTTTCCCGAGTGTTTTGGGTAGAATAGGTATCGCGTACATGTTCGCCAACATCATTTACTTGTATTCTTCGGAAATAGCTCAAATGGTTTGGTTTTGGTTTTTTATCATCGGGTATTACCTGCTGCTTAAATTCACGTCGGCGCCAGGCTTCCATGCCGGTGATCTCACGCCTGAGGGTAACTTCGCCTCCTGGGTGGATCGCACCATACTGCCCGGCCATTTATATGTCTCTTATCCCGGTACAAATATTAATATGCACGATCCCGAGGGCCTTTTCAGTACCATACCGGCTATCAGCACGGGTATTTTAGGCATCCTGACGGGAACCTTGCTAAAGAAGAAAAACCTCAGCCAACAAATGAAGGCCATGCGGATGGCAATTTTCGGTGTAATATTCATCGTAGCAGCGTTGCTGTGGAATTTCGACTTTCCGATCAACAAAAACCTTTGGTCAAGCTCATTTGTGCTACTGGTTGGCGGGATAAGCCTTTTGCTGATGTCACTCTTTTACTACGTTATCGATGTTCTTGGTTATAAGAAGTGGGCATTCTTTTTTAAAGTTATCGGCATGAACTCTATCCTGATATACATTTCAGGACACTTTATTAAATGGAGCTATACCAATCAGGGCTTTTTTCAGTGGTTGTTCCAGTTGGTTGGCAACCCCTATAATGTCGTGGTAATTGGAATTACATTTGTATTAGTCAAATGGGTGTTCCTGTATTACTTGTACGAAAAGAAGACATTTCTGCGCGTATAATTTTGCAATGTTGCGTCGCAACAAGTGAAACAAAGTCAAACAGTGCGCAACGATGCTGATTATTAACTATTTAAAACTGGCACGTTTTTGTAAGTGACAAAAACGTGCCATCATTTTTTAACTTAATCGCAATAAGTTTAACTTTATTTTTGCAGTATAGCCGCCAGGTTTGCCGGTGAATAATTTACTGATTTAAGCGTTTTATTGTCAGCTGTGCGATAAACTAAATACAAGCCATCTGCTTCTTTATGGTACGAATCCGTATTGGCAGTATTTTTGTAATAATCAATAGTGAGGTTGGCTTCTTCCACCGTTTTGCAGGCTTTGCTCATGTTGGAGCGGTGAACTTCATCAAATAGTTCTTTGAATTTCTCAGCCAGGCCAAATTCTAAAATGGCGCCCGCAAGTACGTATTGCAAATCGCACAATGCATCGGCTACTTCAACCAGGTTGTCGTCGTCAACGGCCTGTTGCAGTTCCTTTAATTCTTCGGCCAGCAGCGAAATACGGAGCTCGCACCTTTCTTTGGCGGGTATAGCAGGGTCTGCAACAACCGGGTGTTTAAAAGTATGGTGAAATTCAGCTACCTGGTTAAGTGAGTTGGTATCTTTTATCATAGTTATAAAGGAAAATGCGTTAAGCTAAATGTCATTTTGTTGCAAGTATAATTAAAATAATCAGGCGCAATTAAACCTTTGGTCTGAAAATAGTCTATTCAATAAAAATTAAGAAAAAGGTATAAAATATAAAATCATGAAAAGGTATTTGAAATATTTGTTATCGATAGGGTTAAGCTCACTTGTATGTTTGTTTTTAGCCCTTCCGGCCAGCGCCCAGCACAACCACAATGGTGGCGGCGGTGGCCATGGCGGCGGCGGCGGTGGCGGTCACTTTGGTGGTGGCGGTCATGCCTATTCAGGCGGCGGCCAGCGCGCTTATAACGGCGGCGGCCAGCGTGCCTATAACGGTGGCGGCCAGCGTGCTTATTCAATGCCTCAAAGGGGCGGTTACCAGCGCGCAGGTGTTGCACCACAGCGTGGCAATGTAAATGCATACAGGGGCAACGCCAACGCTTATCGTGGTAATGCAAATGCCTACAGGGGCAACGCAAATGCTTATCGCGGTAATGCCTACAGAGGCAACGCAAATGCTTACAGAGGCGGAGCAAATGGCTACAGAGGCGGTGTTAACGCCTATAGGGGCGGCTATGGCAACCGCGGATGGGGCGGTCGTGCTTATGGTTATCATGGCTACGGCTGGCATCCCGGCGCTTACGGCTATGCTCGTGGATACGGATATGGTTACTATTATGGCCCGGGTTACTGGGGCGGTCGTGGCTGGTGGGGTTACCACGGCGGCTGGTGGTGGAACGGAGGCTTGTATGCAAGCTTATACGGGCCACGTATTGGCTTCTCAGTAGGATTTTTGCCTTATGGTTACTATCCTTTCTACTGGAACGATACACCTTACTATTACAGCGATGGGTACTACTACCAGAATGAAAACAATCAATATACTGTAGTAGAGCCACCACTGGGCGCTGAAATTACTCAATTGCCCAAGGGGGCACAGCCGATCACCATTAATGGTGAACAATACTATGAGTTAAATGGGGTATACTATCAGCCCATAACTAAAGATGATGGCAGCACTGCTTATATAATTGCAGGTAAGGATGGTAAGTTAGATACCGACAATGGCGGGGCCCCAAATAACGGACCTGCTCCGGCTCAGGGCGATAATTATAACAACGCGCCTGCACCTGGACCCGGCCCGGCGGTTAATAACACCCCCCAACCTCAGATTGGAGATATTTACGACCAGCTTCCACAAGATACCCGGAAGATCCGGATGAATGGTGAAACTTTCTATGTATCTCCTGATGATTACTACTACCAGGAGACCATAGACGTTAAAGGAAACAAAGTTTATAAAATTGTGGGTACTCCATCGGATGAACCACAAAGTAATCAGTAATTAATATCTCCTCATATATTTTAAAAGGTGGCCTTTTTTTGGGGCCACCTTTTTTTTACGGGGGATTTCAGCTTCGTTCTTTTGTACGAATTAACCTGCCTACTGCCTACGCTTTCAGCGTCTCCGTGATATAATCGTAGCTGCTTTTGATACTGGCAAAGGCATCCTTGGGCGCGTCGTGCTCCACGAAGAAATGCTTCATTCCGGCTGTTTTCTGGTACTCAAATATCCGCTTAAAATCAACTATGCCGCTGCCTACGGGCGCCGGGCCAACCCTGGCCGCATCCAGGTCCTTTAGATGCCATAGCGGGAACCTGCCGGGGTTGGCTTTAAACAACTCAACCGGGTCTTTGCCGGCCTTAGTAACCCAGCACAGATCGAGTTCCATTTTTACATTGTTTTTGTCCGTTTCGCTTAACAGCAAGTCATAAGGAATTTTACCTTCCACATCGTGAAACTCCATGTCGTGGTTATGGTAACAAAACTGTATGCCCGCCTTTTTGGCAGCTTCGCCGGTTTTGTTAAGCGTTTCGATACTTGTTTTAAGGTCGGCCAGCGTATCGGTGGGCGCATTGGCGCAAACTAAGTATTCAAGGCTGCCGGCGGCAGCCTCGTCAACCAGTTCCTGCATGTTATCGCGCAGGTTGCGCATAGCAGGCAAAACCATAGGCTTGCCATCAGGGCCGTTGGGCATTTTAGCGCCCTTGGGCATTTTAAACGGTGCGCCCAGCACGTGGTGCGATTTCCAGGCCATGCCCAGGTCCTCAACCATGGCTTTAAACTCCTTCGGTGGCATACCGTAATAACCGCCCTTTTTGCTAAAAGCCGATTCCATTTCCTTGTAGCCGATAGCGGCTATTTTGGTTAAGGTACCTTTAACATCGTCATCAATAATACCGAAAAAGGTAAAAAGCTGCAGCCCTACCGCATGCTGCTTCCGATGCTCCAGCAGTGATGCCGCCCGGCTTGAAAAAACCATACTGCCGAGCGCCAGCGTGCCGGCCCCCTGCAAAAATTTGCGCCTGTTTAAAGTCATAAGTTTAATAGTTTACGTGGTTAGGGTAAAGCTAAAGGATTGGTTTGGGATTTGGAAATTTTATTGTGTCATTTTTACACAATAAGAGTTGCCTACAGATTCAGCGACTATGAAGATAAGTGATTGGCGTTATAGATTCATGCGAAGCCAACCACTAAGTTGATAATGCTTATTCCTGGATTAAGGGGAAGTCAGTAAAATCAGCGATATACGCACTTATGTCTATTTTCGAGCATTTAACTTTTCCATCTGAATAAGTAAAATGCAAATTCAAATTCCCTTTATACACTGAACCCAACTTATTGTTTCCCCAAAGGTCGAGTAAATAATCCTGGCGGATTATAACTGGTTTATTCCACCCATGTTCATGTCTTACAATAAATATATAATGCACCGGGATAGTTAAAATATTGTGGAGTTGACTTAAAGGGATATTGAATTGTCCTTTGTAGCCCTTTAGTTGGCGTGTGGATGTCGAGGTTTTTACCTGGACACGTCTTAATATTCCATTATCATCCTGCACAACAAAAATATCATCGCCAATATCGACTTCGGGAATAGCGACATTCCAGCCTCGTGTCAGAAATTCGGACATTACAGTCAAATGCCCGGCTTTTCCCAAATAAAGATGGTAATTCTTCTTCACGCAGCCAGCTTATACTTTAAATTTATGCATGATATTGCCGGTGTGTGTATCGATAAATAAAATTTCATCAACTTTTTTATTGAGGTCGTTTTTGTTTTCGACGCCTAATAAAGCGGGATAAATGTAGCTTTCGAGCCTGCCATAGTAAACTTCAAAATCACTCTTTGTATCGTACCCAACGAAAATATTATTGGCTGGGTGGGAGCCAGGAAACCAGGTTTTTATCAATTGTCGTAAAGATGGAGCAATACTGAATGTATAGCCATCCATTTGTTTGCTTACATTTATTTTAATTGCTTCCATTTTCTTTTTATTTAATCAAAAATACTAAAAAGTGTTGAACAAAAAGTATACCCTCTGAACAACATGATGGCGATCCGCTTTTAGCATTACAGCGTAATATCCCAAACATCCATTTTCCGTCCCATTTTTATGCAGCCTGGTCACATTTTCAAAAAGTGTAAATTCCAACCGTGTATCATTGTATCAAATACCAGGACGATGAAAGTGAAAATAAGAAAATATGAACAATTGCTCTTCGCCCTTTTGGCGCTGATGGCGATCATCAATTATATTTTACAGCGTTTACATCTGGCGGCGGTTTATGTCACCGGGTTCGAACAGTATAATGCGCTCCACAACAAACCTTTGAGCACGCCAAAGAATACTACAAAATTAGCGTTCGAAAAGTATAAAAGTCTCCACCACAGCGTTTCTTTTAATTATTCGGCCCATATGTTGTTGCCGCGTATTGGCGTGGTGCTGTTATTTATGGCTGTTTATTGCTGGCTAAACTTTTTTACCATTCCGCAATTGCGGCGAAGCTACAGGTCGTTTTTTATTTACCCCTGGGTTTTGTTTCAAATACTGGTATTAGGCTACCTGCTTGCCATTGGCGTAAATGTAGCCACCTGGTACGCCCACCCAGCCTGGAATAATTATGGGGAATTTCAGCTTTTTGCTTTTTTTGGCTATAATGAAACCCCCTTGACTGATCTGTGGGCCGGGTTCAACAGCGCACTGATATTTTTAACTGCTTACGGAGCTTATGCGGCCATCCGGGAATTTGTAATATACCGCATCGAAAACTCCGGTCCAAAAAGTAATTACCGCATCCTCATCGCCAATCAAATGGCGGCTTCGTTCTGCATCTTTTTGCTGCTGCCGGCCCTGGCATCCTATGTGCTCATTATCAGGGATGAAAGTATTTACCGCGCTTATTTTGTTTTTATACCATCGGTTATTTTCATCTATTTCAGTAATACTTATTGGCTTTTTCCGCGCTTTGCCGGCGCGCCGGGCATTTCTTTTCAATTTATCTGGCGGCTGGCAGTTTCTACCTTCGGTTATGCCTTTCCCTTTGCTTTGTTTGGGGGCAAAGCAGGGGGGGTAATGCCAAACATTTGGCTGATCAACTGGATAGTACAACTCGCCATTGTTACACCAATTACATGGATGCTTTACCTGCAGCGAAAAGATAAAATAAGAGAGTTAAGAGGTGCTGAAATCGCATTGACTAAATCAAAAGCTGATTTGCAGTTCCTGCGTTCACAAATCAATCCGCACTTTTTATTTAATGCGCTGAACACCCTATATGGTGCCGCGTTGATGGAAGGTTCAAAACACACCGCCGAAGGCATACAAAAGCTGGGTGATATGATGCGTTTTATGCTGCACGAAAACACGCTGGACTTTATTGGCATGGACAAGGAAATCGAATACCTCAAAAATTACATCTCCCTCCAAAAACTGCGTACCCAAACTTCTGCGGATATAGTGATACAAGACGACATTGCCGAAAAGGATTGCAATAACAGGATAGCCCCCATGCTGCTGATACCATTTGTTGAAAATGCTTTTAAACATGGGGTTAGCCTAACCGAAAAATCGTGGATAAAAATTAAATTGGACTGCAATGACCAAAATATCAATTTTGAAGTGCGCAATAGCATTCATCCATCCGGTAATAATGATCCTGAAAGGGGACAGCCGGGTATTGGCTTGCAAAATGTAAAGGAACGTTTGGTGTTGCTTTACCCGGACAGGCACCAGCTTGTATATGGGGCACAGGGAAATGAATTTGTTGCCAGCTTAACGGTACAGGTGGATTAATAAAACACAATTAGAAATGCTTAAAGCGATAGCCATTGACGACGAACCCATAGCGCTGGAGGTGATAAAAAACCTGGCCGGGCATGTGGTTTTTATCGAAATAGAAGCCTGTTTTACCAATTCGTTTAAGGCGATGGAGCACCTGCAGCAACATAAAACCGACCTGGTTTTCCTTGATATCAAAATGCCAAATATTTCGGGCATTGATTTCCTAAAGTCGATACCGAACCCGCCCATGGTAATATTTACAACGGCCTATAGCGAACATGCGGTGCAAAGCTTTGAGCTGGATGCCATTGATTATTTATTAAAGCCATTTTCGCTGCCGCGATTTTTGAAGGCATGTAATAAGGCGCATGAGCAATATGAGTTGCGGAAGAACCATGGAGTATCGGCAGTGGGGCAATCGGTCTTTATCAAAAGTGGTTATGAGCAGGTGCGTGTGGATTTGGCTGATATTTTATATGCCGAAAGCGTGGGCAACTATGTACAATTTGTTTTGGCGGGCAGCAGCATTGTTTCGCGGCTTACCATGACAGAGGCTGCCGAATTGTTACCCGCAAAATACTTTATACGGGTACACCGTTCGTATATCGTATCCGCCAAACATATCAGCAAAATGGATAAAAAAACAGTCTGGATAGGGAAAAAAGAACTGCCGGTTGGCGCTGCCTATAACAGCGGACTGGAAGCACTTATAGGTAAAAATAGAAAAATCTAAAACAGTTGGCGAAGCACCACAGGGCCCGGTGTGCTTCGCCGGTAATTCATTAATTTTTTAAACAATCATTATCATCATGAAAAGAAATATCTTGCTCATCAGTTTACTATGCCTTTCACTTTGGGTTAAAGGCCAATCGGGTCCGCAGCCAATCGTTTTAGGCCGCATCGACACCGTTTATTCATCGATTCTGAAAGAAAAGCGGCCTGTGTGGATATACACGCCCAATTTTGATACCGAATATTTTACCAGGCCCCAGTACCCTGTGCTGTATGTGCTGGATGGTGATGCTAATTTCACCTCGCTGGTAACGATGATACAGCAACTGAGCCAGCGTGACGGGAATTCGGTTTTCCCGCAAATGATTATTGTAGGCATTCCCAATACACGGGGGCACCGCACCAGGGACCTTACACCCATCAAAAGCTCGCAGGATACAACCTCAGGCGGCGGCGACAATTTTACCGCATTTATGGAGAAGGAGCTGATCCCCTACATAGATAAAAATTATGCTACGGCACCATATCGCGTGTTGATGGGGCATTCATTAGGTGGTTTATTTGTAATCAATACCTTATTGAAGCATACTGATTTGTTTGGCGGCTACGTTGCGATGGAGCCAAGTATGTTTTTTGACAATGATATACTATTGGGACAGACTAAGGATATACTAAAGCAAAAGAATTTTAAAGGGAAGTCGCTGTTTGTAGCCATCGCTAATACCATGAACCCCGGCATGGACACCATGCAGGTGAGGACGGATACTACTATGATTACCCATCATATCCGCTCTATCCTGAAGCTGAAGGATAATTTGCAGCAATATCCGGCCAACGACCTGAGATGGAGTTATAAGTATTACCCGGATGATGATCATCAATCGGTACCCTTAATTGCGGCATACGACGGATTGAGGTTTATTTTCAAGGACAACCGGTTCCCGCGCAATCAGCCGCAATTTCAATATTTTGATAAAACCTTCACCCCAACTGAGATGAGAAAAATGATTGATGCACATTACCGCTTAATGTCGGAGGAAATGGGCTATACGGTACGTCCGGATGAGGGCATTATGAATCAGTTTGGTTATATCTTTTTACAGCAAAAGGATTTCGAACGGTCGCGTATGTTTTTCCAGGTCAACATTGATTACTACCCTGGTAACTTTAATGTTTATGATGGCATGGGCGATAGCTACCTGGCAGCTAACAACAAAGCCAAAGCGATGGAATATTTTGAAAAGGCATTATCAATTAAGTTTCGGCCTGATATAAAGGTCAAACTGGAAAAACTTAAAAACGAAAAGAACTAAAATTATATTTAATAAGGTTTTTTACCGCGTCTGTTGGTTTGAAAGTCCAACAAATGCGGTAAAAATGGTGACATGATTCTGTCAGTGACAAAATCTTGTCAGTACCTAAGGTGTTAATAATCAGGCCTGTTGCGCTTTGTTTCACGCTGTTTCACTTGTTGCGAACGCAACAGCTGCTGCATACACTACAAAAATGTGTTGCCGGCATTTATCATCGTGTGGTCTGCGGCAACCCAACAACTACGTTTTACACAATTAAAACAAACACGTGGCAATCAACCCCGTCCAGCCGGTTTGGTGTGAGGCGCCTACCCCCCTGCCGTTGTCACCGTCAAAATACTCGTGGAACAGGATGTAATCCTTAAAGTTGGGGTCGTTCTGCATTTTTTCATTGTGCCCGAATACCGCCCTGCGGCCGTTTTGATCGCGCAGGAAAAGGTTCGAAATGCGGCTGTACAACTCTTCGGCTACCTGCTTCAGGTTCATAAAATTACCTGAATTGGTCGGGCATTCTATCTTATAATCATCACCATAATATTGGTGGAATTTATGCAGGCTTTCGATAAGCAGATAGTTCACAGGCATCCATATGGGCCCGCGCCAGTTGCTGTTGCCGCCAAACAAACCGCTGTCGCTTTCGGCAGGGGTATACTGTATGGTAAACTGCATACCATCAACATTGGCAGTGTAGGGGTTATTTAAGTGGTATTTGGAAACAGAGCGGATGCCATATGGGCTCAGGAATTCATTCTCGTCAAGCATATAGCGCAGCAGCGATTTCATGCGATAACCGCGCAGCAAACTAATCATGTGTTTGCCTGGCGTTTTGGTTTCCGACCAGCGCGACACCAGGGACGCCAGGTCGGGCCGGTTTTCGGAAAACCAATTAAGCCGGTCACGAAAAATTGGGTTTTCGGTAATATCGCTTTCATTCAATATTTCAGCGGCAAACAGGGGGATTAACCCTACCATGCTCCTTACACGCATTTTCTCGACCGAACCATCTGGCATATGCAGCTGATCATAAAAAAAGCCGTCTGCATCGTCCCAAAGACCTGCATTGTTTGAGCCAAAATTGGAGATCGCCCCGGCGATATAGATAAAATGCTCAAAAAACTTGGACGCAATATCGCGGTAAGCCGTGTTGGTAACCGCAAGCTCGGCCGCGATGCGCAGCAAATTTAACGAATATGTAGCCATCCAGCTGGTGCCGTCTGACTGTTCAAGGGTTTCGCCGGCACGGAGCTGTGCGTTACGGTCGAAAACACCAATGTTATCCAACCCTAAAAATCCCCCTTCAAAAATATTGTTACCCCTTTCGTCTTTCCGGTTGACCCACCAGGTAAAATTGAGCATCAGCTTGTGGAATATTCTTTCCAAAAACTGGGTATCGCCTTTCCCGTCATTCTGTGCTTTGTCCTGCAGGTAAATATTCCAGGTCACCAGGGCATGCACGGGCGGGTTAGTATCCCCAAAATCCCATTCATAAGCTGGCAACTGGCCGTTGGGGTGCATATACCAATCCTTAACCAGCAGGGTTAGCTGGTGTTTGGCAAAGGCCATATCCACAGCCGCCAGCGGCAGGCAGTGAAATGCCAGGTCCCAGGCGGCAAACCAGGGATATTCCCATTTATCCGGCATGGAAATAATGTCTTTTGTGTTGAGGTGCATCCACTTACTGTTGCGGCCGTTAAGGCGCTCTGCCGGTGGCGCCGGTTCAGCCGGGTCGCCGTTCATCCAGTGCCGTACATCGTAATAGTAAAACTGCTTGCTCCAAAGCATGCCGGCAAAGGCCTGGCGCTGTACCATGCAACGGTCAGGGTTTTTATTTTCCTGCTGTAAATCGTTATAAAATTGGTCGGCTTCCGCAACCCGGGCGTTAAATACCTGGTCAAAGTCCTCAAACCCATTAGTAGCATCCTTTGATAGCCTTAGCCGGAGCGTAACACTTTGTTCGGCCAAAACCTTTACGTCGTAGTTAACGGCGGCCTTGGTGCCTGTTCTTTTGGGGTTAAGGGTATCTGCACCATGTACAACATAGTCATTAATACCGTCTTTATAAAACTGGGAGCCGTCGTCGTAATTATACAGGCGTTTTGTGTTGGTATCGTTGTTGCAAAATAATAAATCAGGTGAACCTTCTGCATTTAACCACCATTGATGCAGGTCTTTATGATAAATTTCAATCACCCCGTGCGAGTCGGCGGTAAGTTCGGGTAAATAGTCGGAATAGCCCCAGGACCAGGTATTGCGAAACCAAATAGTTGGCAAAACATTTAAAGCTGCATCCTGGCTGCCCCGGTTGTGCACGGTGATTTTTATCAGAATATCTTCCGGCGTATTTTTGGCATACTCGATAAATATGTCAAAATAAGCGTCCTGGTCAAATATGCCGGTATCTATCAACTCAAATTCCGGGTCATTGCGCCCACGCCGCTTATTTTCTTCAACCAGCCACGCATAAGGATACTCATTCTGTGGATATTTGTACAGCATCTTCTGGTACGAATGCGTGGGCGTATTTTCCAGGTAGTAGTATAATTCCTTCACATCCTCGCCATGGTTGCCTTCGGGGTTGCTCAAACCGAAGTAACGCTCCTTCAGGATCGGATCTTTCTTATTCCAAAATCCAACAGCGAAACATAGTGTTTGGTCATTATTGCAAATACCGCCAATGCCTTCTTCGCCCCAACGGTATGCCTTGCTTCGGGCCATATCATGGGTAATATAATTCCAGGCGTCGCCGTTTGCGCTGTAATCTTCGCGCACGGTTCCCCATTGGCGGTCGCTTACGTAGGGCCCCCATTTTTTCCAGTCAGCTTGTGTAAGGCGATTTTGTTCTTCGTTCATATTTTTTGGGATTGCACCGATTGTTACTTGATTTCACCGATTTTTGTGCTTTGTGATTACACCGATTTTTTGTTTGATTACACCGATTTTTGCTTGCTAGGAGTCGTCAAGGAGCGGATAAACGCACATTTTGCTTCCGTCCGAACTTACCATCACCTCGCTATGGTATATTTTGTTTTTGCGCCTGTCTTGCTCACGATGTAAGTACTTAAATTGATACATGATACAGGTTGTATTAAACCATGCGGGCGCCGGTTTGTTTTTTGGTTGAGATTTAAAAACAGTATCTACTATTGCGCGGTAAGCCTGGTGGTAAAACAGCATTTCGCTGGAGTCCTGCTGCGCCTCGCCGGTAAATGTCCATCCCTTGCTTGTAGCATAGTAAACTATCCTAGCCCTTGTATAAGAATCCGGACTGCTTTGCCAAAATATCACCCGGTAACTGCCCAATGCACCTTTCTCGCTCAAAGTGTTATCAATATGCGCCGGGTCAAAATTTTCCCAATCCAGCGGCGGAGCATCCAATCCAATTTTTATATTGCAGCCCCATACCAAAACCAGGAACGCTGCCAGGAAAATCAAGGGCTTTTTCATCGGGGTTTTATTTCCAGGCGTTTCTTAAAAATCGCAGCCAGTTGCGGTGCATTACACTTTCAACGTCAGCCTCAGTATAGCCGCGTTTTCTTAATAAATCCGGCACCTTTTGCAGATCTGCGATCGTCTCCAGGTCATACGGGCACTGCTCGCGGCCAAAGGCCCCGTCAAGGTCGGAACCAATACCAATATGTCGCGCATTCCCTGCAATTTGGCAAATATGGTCGAGATGATCAATCATGACTGCTAAATTGCAGTTCATCGCCTTTGGTTCCGAGCTTCCCCTCACCCACCCCGGCACCATCATCCAGGCATCCAAAGCCCCGCCGATCACCGCGCCGCGGTCAACCAAAGCTTTTATCATGTCATCGCTAAACTGGCGGTTATGGTCAACCAAAGCCCTGCAATTGTTATGGCTGGCCCAAATATGACCGTTAAAATGATCGAGCGCCTGCCAAAAGGCGTCGTCGCATAAATGGGTTGCATCCAAAATGATATTCAGCCGCTCCATTTCCGTAAGTAATTCAAGTCCGTTGGACCCCATTTTACCCGTCGCATCGGTGCCATTAGCATACCTGCCCGGGCCGTAATGTGCGGGGCCAAGCGCCCTCAACCCGTATCCATATGCGCGCTCCAAATGCCCCACAGTAACCAGCGAATCCGCCCCTTCGAGACTCAAAATATAACCGACCGGCTTATTTTCGGACGGGTTCCCGTCGTTCCAAAGCGCCAAATGTTTTTCAAGACTGACGAGGTTATTGATCTGCAACATCTCGCCTTCATCTTCCATGGCTTTATACCAGGCAACCTGTCCCTGCGTTTGCGCCCACGCCTGTGCAGGCGAGTGCCAGCCAGGCAGCGGATTATCCGGCGCAACATAACGGCCTATTTGTGTGGCTACTACCAGGCCAATATTGCCCCTACGCAGTTCAGGCAATGAGCAAACACCTTTGGCCCGGTCGGGCTTGTCGGTGAGCCCGGTCTCTCTTTGATTTATTTCAGCAATAGGCCGCCGCAAATCGCGGTTCCATTCCAGCGCGTTCATACTTAGGTCTAAATGGGCGTCGATGGTGAACATTGGTACGGCTAAATTGTAGAGACGCAACATTTTGCGTCTCGTGTGGTTTGAGGAGACGCAACATTTTGCGTCTCTACGTTGTTAAATATTTATTTTCCTGTCGCGGGCGATGTTTTTCCATTCGCCGCTAACCTTATTCGCTTCGATCGTTATCGCCCGCTCATATAAAGCAACAGTCGGGCAAACATGATACGGAATCCCATACAAAACATCCCCTACTTTGTATTTATGCCCCTCACCGGCATCGGCAACCAAATGCTCCTCGCTGTGTCCCACAAAAATCAATTCCGGGGCGTTTAGAAATAGGACTCGCTTACTCAATTCTTTTTCGGAGGCTATCGACTTGTGCCCAAGGTCGAGGCATATTTTGGTTTCATCCGGCATGGAGATCACCCGGGAAACTACCAGGGCAGCGGTTAAAAAAGTTTGTTCACTCAATTCAGACAGATAACCTTCATCCCAGTAAATAAATGTTCCGGGGCTGCATTCCACATGCTTTCTTTTGGAATGAATAGGAAAACTGGGCGATCCCCCGGCCACAATAATTGGTTCAGGGTATCCCAATTGCGCCAGTTCCGATTGCAATTTTGCTACCGGCTCAAAACATTCATCGCATTTCTGCTTGCGTTCCTCAAAATCAGAATAATGCATGTGGCCGTCGTATGCATGTAAACCAACCGGTTTTATTCCCGGCAGCAGTGCGCAATCAGCATAAAGTTGCAAAGCAGCCTCGCCCGGAACGATCCCCGTCCGGTTCATCCCTACGTTGAGGTCGATATAAACCGGGATGTGCAGTTTGTTTTTTGATGATTCGGCCGAGATTTCAAGCGCCGCTTCAATATTATCAACCAGGCAGGAGAATTTGGTGCCGGGATAAGTTAAAATTAGCCTGGTAAAACGCCTCAATTTAGGGCCGATAGGTTGATAGGCCAGTAAAACGTCCGGCGCTTTGCACATGGCCAGCATCTCCGCTTCCGCAATGGTGGCACATTTAAACTTAGTGATCCCCGCAGCCAGCATCAATTGGGATGCATCGCTGCTTTTATGGGTTTTTACATGCGGTCGCAGCCGGCTGGTTTTATCGATCATACTTTTCAGTATACCGATATTGTTTTTTACCCTGCCGGGATAAACAACCAGCGCCGGGGTGTCAAGTTCTTCGGCGTTTTCTATTAAATACCACTTCTTATCCACGATATCTATCTATTAAGATGAAGTTTATCATCCGGACTTTCGGACTTTTCCGACTTCACTAAACAAGTTCAAACAAAGCCTCAATTTCTACCGGTATATTACCCGGCAGCGAGCCCATCCCGACCGCGCTCCTCACGCCAACCCCATTATCCTCGCCCCAAACTTTTGCAAACAGTTCGCTGCAGCCGTTAATAATAAAGGGATGTTTTTCAAAATCGGGCGTGCAGTTTACCATGCCCAAAACTTTTATCACCCGCTTTACCTTGTCAAGGCTGCCTAAATTTGCTTTAATAGTGGCCAATATGGCCAGGCCAACCTGTTGTGCGGCCAATTTACCTTCTTCGGGCGTCATATCCCTGCCTATCTGGCCAATGATCAACGTGCCGTCGTCCTTCACTGTGCCGTGACCAGACAAGTAAAGGTGCTTTCCATCAACCAGGCATGGTTTATAAACCCCCATAGGTTTCGGCGCAGGTGGAAGCTGCAGGCCGAGTTCGGCAAAATTTTGTTCTGGCGTATTCATTTTTAGCATTAATAATCTAAAGCAAACATAAAATAAAAAGCCGGGTATCACACGCCCCGGCTTTTACTTAAATCAACAAATCAACTATATAAAAAATTGGAGTTTGCTTTATTATGCGCCCTCAGCCTGTGGCTGGGGGCTTTTTAACCAAAATTTATTTTGAGGCAGCGTAAACCAAAGTGCCAGTAAGGCGCCATAGCTTCCCCCTCTTTCAATCCACTCAAACAGCTCCCAATGAGGGTAAAAAAGTTCGGTGCCGACCTTCCAGATGAGCAGCGCAAACACGACAGAGCGGATAGGTGTTATAAGAATTGAAAATGCAGCGGCGACCTCAAACACACCCACAAAACGCGCAACCATTGCGGGACTTGAAAAGCCCAGCGCGGCATATTGATGCATAATGGCTTTCTTTTCGATAATATTCAACCCGCCATGGCCCAGCAACAACAGGAAAGCAACTATCTGCAGGCATTTTTTTACCTTGACACTAGTCTCTTCGTCCGTAGAAATTGATGGCGCCATGAATGTGAACAGTTTTTTTAAATACGGACGTTCCCAGCCGCAAAGGATCAACATCGCTGCAGGCACGCCGTAGTTGCCTGCACGCTCGATAAACTCACCAAACGGTTCGCCCGACATTGGCCTAAGGAACGCAGTAATCGTTCCCCAAATTACCAGCCACGCGAATACAGCCCGGGTTGGGTAGATCAATATGGATAGGCCCATCGCAAGGTCAAAAGTGCCGACAACCGGCATCAACCGGTAAGCCATCTCCCTGCCTATCCCAAACACAGCGAAATAATTGCACCATATCTCTTTGGTGATAATGCCAAAAGCGCCATGCCCGATAAAGCACATTGCGGCGGCGAAGCGAAGCGTATAATATATATTATTCTTATTTGTAAACACCTGGTAGTTATATGTCGTTTTCTTTATAAATTCATTGATATTAGTAACACATTAAGAAAATAGTCTTTCTTCCGCCAGCCTGGTTCCATCAACGCGGGCTTTAATTTTTGCAAAAGCAGTTTCGCGTGTAGTGGATACGTCGTCGCAAAAAGGCGAAAATCCGCAATCATCTGTCGTGCCCAGTTGGTTTAAGGGGATATACGCCGCTGCTTCCAGCACCCGGTCCCGAACGATTTCGGTGCTTTCTACAACCGGGTCCAGCACATCTATCACGCCAATAAATGCCTTTTGATCTGGCTTAAGATACTGCTTCACAATCTTTAAAACTTTGACCCGGTCAGGCTCACTTGCCAGCTGAAGGTAAAAATTACCGACATGCATTTCAAATAAATCCGGTAAAAAATCGGCATAGTCGATGTCGGCGCTGTGTGTTGAGTCATGGTCGCCGCCGGGGCATACATGTACACCTAATTTTTGCTGCTCTTCTTTGGTAAATCGGTCAAACACCTGGTTATTAACCGCGATAAAATGTTTTAAAACGCCGCCGGAAGGATCAAGTTTAAGCGATAATCTACCTTCGGTAAAGTCCATCTGAACTTTATAGGCGCCGTGTTGCAAACATTGCCTGATATCCTTTTCACACTCATCCAGCAAGTCAGCCATAAACTCAGCCTGGGTGTAGCCTTCTATTCCACTTTGCGGATAAATGAGGCTCAGCGCCGAAGCTGAAATAACCGCTTGTTTAACAGGTAGCTTTGTTTGCTTTTGGGCAGCGGTAAGATACTTTACCGCATAGTTGCCGTACCTGAAAGGGCCGCTGGTTAATAAAGGCAACTGCCGCGAATGGCCATCTTCGAAATTGATCACCATGCCTTCGGGAGCTAAATTAGTCAGGCCCTCCAAAGGGTAGGTTGCAAAACTCGACTTGGTTTGCTCGCCATCCGTTATTACCGGCGAACCGGTTTTTTCAAGCTCCTTTAACGTGTCGCTGATCGCCTCATTATAAAGGTCGGTTAAATTCGCACCGTTTGACAGCGCGGTGATGGCAGCCACCAATGAGGTGGGCCGCGGAATGCTTCCAATGGGTTCTGTAGGTATTTTCATAAAACCAATTAAATTATGTTAATTCCTGGTTGTTAATTCGTTATTGAACCGGTTGCATGTTCGAAAAAATATGATTTCCATAGCCGTTTTGAGCTATTTGCTTTGCCCGTAACGGGTAAGTTGAAAGATCAGTAGGCGTGTTGGATGCAAGACCGTCCACGTAGCGGTTAAACATGCAGAAAGCGGCAGCAATAAGCACCGTATCATGTATATCCTTATCAGTAGCCCCCAGTGCTTTAGCTGCATTTACCTGTGCCTCTGTCACAAATTTCCCGCCCCGTTGCACACTCCCTGCAATAGATAGCAGGGCTTTTAGCTTATCTGAAATAGCGGCATGCGGATAATCCATTTTCACCTGGTCTACGAGTTCAGTGTTTCCGTCGAGGTAGCAAACAGCAATGGCGCCATGGGAGTGCTGGCAATAAAAGCAATCATTTAAATAAGAAACATGCGTGGCAATTAATTCCCGGTCAGCCATAGCTAAGCCATCGTTACTGCGCAATAACAGGTTTGCCAGTTCACCCATGGGTGTGGCTGTGTCGGGGCTAAAAGCCATTAATGACCTGATACCCGGCAAGTTTTCATCTACGTTTATGTGTGGCATATTTTTATTGTTTAGCAATGAAAAGAAGGTTCTAAAAGGCTCCGGTTTTGCACCGGAGCCTCAACCTGCCTCCAAACAGGTTTTGTTAATCAACCATGTCTTTGTTCTCCTTTATTTTTAGGCTGTTTGATTACCTGCCTTTTTAAGCTCAATAACCACAGCTATTAAAACTTAAAGGTTGCCCCGATATTCACTACATAATCAGCAAATGCAGCATCGCCATGGGTATAATTACCGGTGATTTCTGTTGCCCTGATGTCCGGTACGCTTTGTGTGCGGTCGCGGATAATGGCGATAGGCACATAAGCGTATAAGGCAAAATTTTTGAATTCATAAGTTACGCCTGGTTCTGCGGATAAAATATAACCAGGCCTTCTGAAGCCATCGCTGCCGCCCACGATATCGTGCACAGGCAAACAATCATCCCTTACGCCTAATGAAAAGTTGAATTTTTTAACTGCTAAACTTGCGCCAAACCGTACCAGGTATTGATCGGGTACGCTTAGCACATCGCTCGTTTCGGCCATTTTAGCTGCAGTCGGTGGTGTAGCTGAGGTCTCTACGCCATTTACGTCCCGTGGATTAACCAGGTAGAAAAAGTTACCATAAAGGCCGAAACTATGGGTGAAGTTATAATAAGCATTTACATCTATTTCCAGCCCGGTGCCGCCGTCGCCAAGTTGTATGGATTGGTCAACCGCCTGCAGCGTTCTTACACCGGTTGCGCCGTTTAAAAAATAATCCTCATAGTTGTCGGCACCGGTGGCAAATTTTATGCCTGCTCCTACCTGTATATTCCCTTTAGTAGCTTTTGCGGGGTTAAATAACCAATAGAGACCGGTTACACTCATATCTTCCAATCCGGCAGAGTGCGTGCTAAACCGGGTTCCGCTGCTCACCTGCGAACGGCTGTTGTCGGCAAAAGGCACGTCAACGGTCAACGACCAGCGATTGTTAAATATGCGTGTAAATGAATTGTCATCAGTTACTACCTTATTTATCACGTTGTTGTGCAATGCGATGCGCTGAAACTGCTCCTGCTTGCCAATAAAGTGCCTGAAAGACTTATAATAACGGCCATTGGTATTGTATATCCA
>JABDHD010000071.1 GCA_013285685.1 Bacteroidota bacterium | reverse complement strand
TTCGTGCGTGCGCCACCAATATTTATTATTATGCTGAATGCGGTGGAACCAATACTGCCAGATATCATGACTGATCACGGAAAGCTTATTTATTTTTTTAACGGACCCCAATTGCACCGCTGGCATCACAATAATAACAATCCCGGTACCGGCGTTAATTTCTCCACCAAACTTTCGGTATGGGACTGGATATGGAAAACGGCCTATTTGCCTAAACCAGATGAACGACCCGCTTATGGTTTTAAAGGAATTGATAAGTACCCGGTGTACAGCTATTTTAGGCAATTTGCTTATGCCTTTAGAAAGTTTAAGAAAAGGGCTGATAATATTAACAGCCGGGTTTAGTGGCGGATTTGGCGCAATTTTTTTTTCAAACCCGGTTTTGGCTCACTGCCTGCATTGGCGGGCACTATTCGCTACTTATTAGATGCGCATTAATTCCTCCGTTAAAGCCCGATATTGCCCTTCCAGGCCAGTTACGAATTAAGTTAATAAAAAATGCTTATTAATCAAGCAGTTATCATTACATTTATCCAATAAATTCCTGTTAACCATAACCCTGCTAGCGCCAGGCCCTGCTTTTGTTCGCCTTCCTGTTTTTTGATGCCGGATTTCATTTCTTACCAAAGTCAACGACATTGGAAAATTAGCTAAATACTTTTTCCACGAATCAACTATACAACCTAATATAAGTACGAATGAAAGCAATACTGTACAGGGCATACGGGCCGCCGGAAGTTCTTCAACTCGAAGATGTAGAAAAGCCAACACCCGGCGACAACGAGATCCTGGTAAAAGTGAGGGCTACGGCAGTAAATTCGGGCGACTGGCGGCTGAGAAAAGCTGATCCTTTTGGGGTAAGGTTGTTTTTTGGTTTGATGAAACCGAAATTAAACATACTTGGCGGCGTGTTATCGGGAGATGTAGAAAATATAGGCAAAGATGTAACGCGTTTTAAAGTTGGCGACCAGGTTTTTGGATCGACCGACATGCGTTTTGGCGCTTATGCGGAATACAAGTGTTTGTCCGAAACCGGGGCCCTGGCGTTAAAACCGATCAATACTACATATCTCGAAGCGGCGGTAATTCCCTTTGGCGGCGCTACCGCGTTATATTTTATTAAAAAAGCCAATATAGTCGGCGGCCAAAAAGTGCTTATTAATGGCGCATCAGGCGCGGTTGGCAGTGCTGCCGTTCAACTTGCAAAACATTTCGGCGCGACCGTGACCGGAATCTGCAGTACCGTTAATATCGATTTGGTAAAATCATTAGGAGCTGACAAGGTAATCGATTACACAACGGAGGACTTCGCTAAAAACGGTGAAACTTACGATGTTATTTTTGACACGGTTAAGAAGTTACCCTTTGCCGATTGTTTAAAGTCGCTAAATAAAAATGGAGTATTGATTTTAAGTGCGGCCGGATTATCGGATATGATGAAGGGATGGTGGGTTTCAATGACAAATGGTAAAAAAGTAATGACGGGCGTGATTGTCCAAACAGCAAAGGACATCGCTTTCCTGAAAGAACTTGTTGAGGCAGGAAAAATGAGCGCTGTTATTGACCGTATTTACCCCCTGGCGCAAATTGTTGACGCGCATGCTTATGTTGAAAAAGGGCACAAAAAAGGCAATGTAGCAATAGAAGTTTGAGCGATACTTAAACCGCTCTCCTATTCTTCATAGTTTTCTACAATATCCGGTGGCCGGACCTCCGCGTTATCCGGGTTTTTTCCGGCATCGCGCAAAGCCCTGCGCTGTCTCAGGAAATCCCAGCATTGATCTAATTCCACCTGCATGGCGTGGAGTTTCTTAATATCTTCGTCGTTTAAATTTTCTTTACCATACAAATCCTCCTCTTTGGCCGATAGATTTTTGATATGTGCTAATACCTGGCTGTCTTCCATTTCAATGTTCTTTAGATTAGAAAAATAGGGTTGTTTTTGATTGGTTAAAGTTAATAAACTAAATTTTGAAAATTCCAGTCTGTCAATTTAATGTTCGCTTCCAGCCTCCCTGATCTCCTGGTCTGGCTACCAGGCGCCTGGGCTAAACCAATCCTCAACCTTCCCCTGCGCTGTTTCTTCAACGCCTTTGAAGTTATAGGCATTAGTCTCGTGATCATAAACATAATCACCTGGCCACTCCTCAAAATGGGATGCGGTCAGTTCGATGGCGTCCATGATATAACCGATTTCAGCGTTGGTCATGGTTGGATGGATGGATAACCTGACCCAGCCCGGTTTGCTAAGCTGATTGCCTGACCTGACGGCCTCAAGGATTTTGCAGGAAGACCGCTCATCAACATTTAAAAGGAAATGCCCGTAGGTGCCGGCGCAGGAGCATCCGCCGCGCATCTGAATGCCAAACCGGTCGTTCAGCAGTTTAACGATCAAATTATAATGGGCGCCTTTTACGATAAACGCGATCACGCCCAGCCGTTTCTTCATATCCCCTGCAAGCACTTCAACATTTTTCATCCCCGAAAACCGGCTAAAAACAAGTTGCAGTATCTCTTCTTCCCTGGCCAAAATATTCTCTACGCCCATTTGCTCTTTCAGCCTGATGCACATTGCCGCTTTTATCGCCTGCAAAAACGGTGGTGTGCCGCCGTCTTCGCGCTGTTCAATTTTTGCTGTGTATTCGCGCCCTCCCCAGGGGTTGCTGTATTCAACTGTTCCGCCGCCGGGCTGATCGGGCACTGCATTGCGGTAAAGTGCTTTGTTAAAGATCAAAACGCCGGGCGTGCCAGGGCCGCCTAAAAATTTATGAGGTGAGAAGTAAATGGCATCGAGGTTTGCGCATTTCCCGGCCGGGTGCATATCCATATTTACATAGGGGGCCGAGCCGGCAAAATCAACAAAACACCAGCCGCCAAACTTATGTACCAGTTCTGCAATCTGGTAGTACGGCGTTTCAATACCCGTTACGTTGGAACACGCTGTTACTGCGGCTATTTTGGTTTTACGGTTTTTATATTGTTCAAGTAAGCTGCGGAAATGGCCCAGGTCAACGCAACCGTCGGTATCAGGTTGTATAACTTCTACCGTCGCAATCGTTTCCAGCCAGCTCGTATGGTTACTGTGATGCTCCATATGGGTCACAAAAACCACCGGGCGGTGTATGTCCTCTATCTGTAGTTCGCCCGCTGTTATGTATTCCGCTAACCGTTCCGGCACCCGCAAGCCTAATATGCGTTGCAGTTTGTTAACCGCGGCGGTCATCCCGCTGCCGCAAAACAACAAAACATCGTCTTCATTAGCGCCAACATGCCGTTTAATGATTTGCTTTGCGTGTTCATAGGCTTTTGACATAAGCGTACCGGTGGTGGTGGTATTGGTGTGGGTATTGCCGATAAACGGCATGATCTCCAGCCGCAGCTTGTCTTCTATCGGTCTGTAGGCCCTGCCGCTGGCCGTCCAGTCGGCATAAATGATCCTTTTTTTTCCGAAAGGTGAATCAAAGGCCTGGGAGTTACCAATGGTGTTCTCCCGGAAACAGCAAAAATAGCTTTCCAGTGAGCTTTCGCAGGCCATAACTTCCGGTTCTTCCATTGACCTAAAATACATCGTACCCTTACTTTTTGGCCGCAACGTTATTACTATTTATACCGAACAGGTCGTAGGGTTTTCTGCTGTAATAATCCTTAAAGAAGGAAATCGCAAGGACAGCGTATATGATGAATGCCAAAACCACCAGCAGCTGTGCCGGCGACGTTTTTTGAATATCCTGTTTTGATTTTACATCGCATACCTCGCCCGGGCAGTATTGCGCCTTTTCGCGGAACAGGAAGGAATAGAACTTACAGGCCAGGCAAATACCGAATACCGATTCGAAATAAAGAAAGATAAGGCATAGCAAACAGATGATGCCCGTTATAGGGCTATAGCCATTTACCACCACCAGGAAAATGAACATGATACCGGAAAGAATGACCCCGATGATCCAGGCAAACTTTTTTTGTTTGGCGCCCACATATTCGGGGTTTTGGTTGCTGACGATCATCCGCCCGATAATAAGCGTAGGCGAAAACCGGGGGCTGATAAATACCCTGATGATAAAATCGGTCATGAATAGCGTCACCGCGTACTTCGCCGGTACAAAATTATTGTCGAACAGGATCAGGATCAGCGAGAAAAATATCACCAGGAACAATATCCCTGCCGCAGCACGTATTTCGCGCTCGTTCAATACGGGTATATCGTAGCCTTTAACATCTTCGCCGAATTGTATAACTTTTTTCATGGCTGGTTGAATTGGTTGTAATTGGATGATTTACAGTTGTTTTTTGTTACAGTGATTAAATCTACAGTATAAAGGTACATGGGGCGGGAATGGTAAAAAAATTTATGTGATAGCAGTACCACAATTCTACATAATCGGGCGGTTTTGCGTGAAAACCGTAGAGACGCGATACTTCGCGTCTCCCCCCGACAGGTAGCGAACAATTGTCGGTTCTTATTGATATTCCGCACGATCTGGCAGTCAGGAGACTTTAATATTGCGTCTCCCCGAAAAAATTTTTATGACAGGATGCATGATTAACGGGATAAAAGGTATGTTTTCCTTGATATCGCGCATACCGCTGATGGCCCATTTCCGGTTATCACAACAAGGGTTTATCTTTATACTGTTAAAATTTGATGGCGTGCCATGGCCCTTAAAAGATATACCTACTATTTGCTTTTTTTTGCTGCGTATATCGGGGCGCTGGTGATTGAAAAGCCGGTGTACTCTGTAAACACGGTGCAGGCCTGCTTTTCGTACATGTTTACGGTTATCATTCACTTTGGCATTTTTACGCTGATGCTGGTGGCCAGCAACTCCCTTTTAATACCTTACCTGCTGGCAAAGAACAGGTTTGGGCTGTATTTCCTCGGCCTCATCGCCGTGGTTTTGTCATACACCATCCTGATCGGCCATTATAACGGGTTTATCCATGGTACGCTTTTTCATGACGAGCCTATCGATACCAGCTCCACTTTTTGGGAGAATTTTGTTTACGGCGTTTGCTGCAGTGTAATTACGGCCATGCTGTATATCATCCAAAAATGGGCCGACCAGCAGGAGCAAATGAAGAACAGTCAGATCAATCAGCTGCAAACCGAATTAAAATACCTGCGCTCGCAAATCAACCCGCATTTCCTGTTCAATGGGCTAAATACGGTTTACGGCTATATCGATATGGGCAACCGCCAGGCGAGGGACATGATGGTGCAGTTTTCGGACCTGCTGCGCTATAATTTGTACGAGGCCGATGTAGACCTGATCGAGCTGGAGAAGGAGATTAAATACCTGAAAAATTACGTGGCCCTGCAAAAGGCGCGCAGCAATGATAATGTGGAGGTGAGCCTGAAGATAAACTACCAAAACGGCAATGTTAAAGTGGCGCCGCTGATTTTTATGGCATTTGTGGAAAATGCCTTTAAATATGTGTCGAGAGGCGATAGCGGGCGCAATGAGGTGAGCATAGTGTTGAACGAAGAAGACGGCAAGATCGAATTCACCTGCGAAAACTCCTGCGATGAAGAAACTGAAGCTGTTACGGGCGGCATCGGCCTGAATAACGCGGTGCGGCGGCTTGAACTGCTGTACCGGGATCGTTATAAGCTAAATATCACAAAACAGGAAAACCGGTACCAGGTAAACTTAACCCTTATGCCATGAAAAAACTGAGCTGCATTATTGTGGATGACGAACCCGTTGCCCGTAAAATACTGCATGAGTTTGTAGACCAGGTGCCCTTTTTAGACCTGCACGGCAAGTTTGAGAACGCCATGAAGGCCGAGGCTTTTTTGAAGTTAAATACGGTCGACCTGATCTTCCTTGACATTGAAATGCCCAAAATCTCCGGGCTGCAGTTTTTGCAAAACTTGAAGGTGGAGTCGATGGTGATCCTGACCACTGCCTTCCCCCAATATGCGCTGGAGGGGTATGAACTGGATATTATCGACTACTTGTTAAAGCCATTCGCCTTAAGCCGCTTCCTGAAAGCGGTGCAAAAGGCAAAGGATTTTTATGAGATGAAGCACAGGAACGGAGCGGGGCCCCTATCTTCTTACATCTTTATTAAAAGTGATAAAAGGATAGAAAAGATAGAACTGAGTGACATCCTGTATGCGGAAAGTGTGGGCAATTATGTGAGCGTTTACACAGACGATAAACGGATACTGGCCTACCTCACCATGAAAAGCCTGGAGGCCCAGCTGCCGGCCGATGATTTTATTAAAATTCATCAAAGCTACCTGGTGAACTGTTCAAAGATTGAAGCAATTGAAGGGAACGAAGTAAAAATCGAAGGCAAATCACTGCCTATCAGCCGCAACTACCGTGACCTGGTAATGAAGATCGTTAACCAGCGTTTGCTGAGGAGATGAAGAATAAAAAGGTATACAGAGGGTATACACTTTTCAAGGTTTTTAATGATAATTAATAGTAAAATATTGTTTATCAATTAGTTATGTATTTAACAAAATCAAAAAGGTTTACACTTTTTATAGCATTCCGGTTCATTATTTTTGTTCGTAATAACTTTATTTTAAACTATCGTTTTTTGATTATTCACCGGTATTTGTTTTTTATCGGCGTTCATGAGGTCGCTACGCTCAGTCTCACCGATCGCTTCGTCTTTTCTGACTTTCGGACTTTCCCGACTTTCCCAACTCCCTCAAAAACCAACATTTATCCAGAATTTGTTGTTAACTATACAAGAAAAATCAACTCGCCATGAAACCAATTATGAAATCATTTTGCCTGCTTGCATTGTCAGCGGCCTTTTTTGCCCCGGCGCACCTTTTCGGCCAGGAGAAAACCGGGTTCCACGTTTTGAACGATTTCCCAATACACAGTACCGGTGGCTGGGATTACATTACTGCTGATGGCCCCGCCAAACGGGTTTACGCATCGCATGGTAACCAGGTAAACGTGATTGACGCTGCAACCGGCGATTCGCTTGGCTATATCCCCAATACGCAGGGCGTACACGGCATCGCGATAGCCACCGAATTTAACAAAGGATATATCAGCGCCGGCCGGGCCAACGCCATTGTCGTTTTTGATCTTAAAACCTTCCAGACGCTGAAAACCATTCCGGCCGGTACCAACCCCGACGCCATTTGTTATGACGATTTTGGGAAAAAGGTTTATGCATTTGACGGCCGCAGCAAGGAAGCCACGGTGGTTGATGCCGCTACTGATGCTGTCGTAGCCACCATACCTTTGGGCGGCAAACCGGAGACCGGCGTATCCGACGGCAAGGGCCACGTATTCGTCAACATCGAAGACACCGGCGAAGAAGTGGAAATTGACGCCACTACCTTTAAAATATTAAACCGCTGGAAGCTTACCGGCGGCGAAGAACCGTCAGGCCTGGCCATGGACCGCCAAACTGACCGCCTGTTTATCGGCTGTGGCGGCAACCAAAAAATGATCGTGCTTGATGCCACCAACGGCAATATATTAGGAACCTTCCCCATCGGCCGCTGCGACGGAACCGGGTTCGACCCGGGGTTAAAGCTGGCCTACAGTTCAAACGGCGAAGGCACCGTTACCGTAGTGCGCGAAATAGATGCCAACCACTTCGAACTGGTTGAAAACATCACTACCGAACCCGGCGCCCGCACCATCGGCGTGGATGTAGTGACACACAAGCTATATTTGCCGACAGCCCAAATGAAACCGGCCCCTGCGCCAACTACCGATAATCCAAGGCCAAGGCCACAGCAAGTACCTGGTACTTTCCATATAGTGGTGGTTGGACAATGACCTTTTAAAGTGAAAGGCAAGTTGAAGTAAAAGGCGAAAGGTAAAAAACGCGGGGAGAACGAATACCTCCTCTACCCTTCGCCTTTTACCTTTTACCTCCTCCCTGATCCACCCCCTGAATCACTGAATAAATTCTGCGATCTCCTTGCTTTTGTAAAGAATTAGCCGGCATTTGGTTTTCCAATAGAAAACCTTTACTTTTGTTCACTATTAGAAAACCAGCCGTGGTATGTTTAATATCATCAACAGGAACACGCTTTTAGCCTATGCTGAAAAATACCCCTCTGCCAGAAATGCTTTGTTTGAGTGGTATTATGAATTTCTGAAAAGTGATTTTAAAACATTCCACGAGTTAAAAGCCATTTATGGTAATGCAAGCCTGGTTGGCGATAATCGCGTAGTTATCAACATAATGGGAAATCATTATCGCCTGGTGATCCGCGTTATATTTGTTTATAAAACCATTCAAATAAAATGGTTTGGCACGCATGCCGAATACGATAAAATAGACGTAACCACAATCAATTATAAAAACTAAGCGTATGCATCTGCAAATTATCAAAACTGAAAATGAGTACCGGGATTTACTAAATTGGGTTGACGGTCAATTCGATTTAAACCTTGCGCCAGACAGTAAAGAAGGGCAACTCCTGCAAATTGCTTTATTGCTGATAAAACAATACGAAGACCTGCATTACACTATCCCTTTTCCTGATGCCATCGAAGTTGTTAAGTTAAAGATGAGTGAAAATGGGCTGATAAACAAAGACCTGGTCAACTGGATAGGCAGTAAAGGCTACGTTTCCGCGTTATTGAGCGGTAAAAAACCGCTTACCCTGCGAATTGCCAAAGTGCTTCATCATAAATTAGGAATCCCGGCAGAGGTGCTGCTGGCCTGACAATAGACTCAGCCAGCGACCCCGCGCCACGGAAATCAAGCCTTTCGCCTTCTTCGTCCGCCATAGCTTAAGCGGCGGCGGATTCGCCTCTACTTAAACCCCAGCTGCAACGAAACCACATCCGATACCAAATCGGTAGTTTGGGCATAATGCCCGTATCGTAGTTCAAGTTCGTGGAAGGCTTGCACGCCGAATACACCCGTTGGTGGCGCGATCCTGAAACCGATACCAAAAAACTGGCTGTTAAACTTCGAATACTCATAGTTGCTGGTGTAGTATTCGTCCGTCAGGCTGTGCGTTTCATACGGTGCAAAATAAAAGGCTGCAGATTGGCTATAGTACCGGTAAAACGGCGAAATGGAAAAGAATGGCGTTATTTTATAGGGGACTTCTAAATTGATGGTATTGGAACGTATGCCCCAGCTATCTGCATAATACCGGTAATAGGCCTTCAGGATGATATTGTCGCCCAAAAAATAATTCGCCCTGAAGCCTACCGGGAGTTTAAAACGGGATGAGGGCAGCTTCTCGATCGTATCTTTCGCGTTTGCAAAATATACCCGGTGAAAGGGTAAGCCGATATAGCCGCTCTGGGTAACCACGTCAGCCAGCAGCGTCACCTGCAGCCTTGAGTTGATAATTTGCGAATACCCAAGCGAGCCCGAGTAAGTATTCCTGGGGCTCGAGCCATAGTTCCTGTGGCCGTGGCGCCGCTCTGTGCCGGTTAACGGGGGTAACGGCGGTTCAAACTCGTCGGGAAAGATCAGCGTCACCTTATCAAAATAACCCTGCAGCTTGGCGCTGAATTCGCCCATTTTATCGTCGGTTTTTATCGAAAAATGTAAGTCGGCGCCCAGCGAATGGTAATTAAATTCGCCCGAATAATAAGCGCCTATGCCAAAAGTGTTGCCTGTTTTGGCATTTTCGGTAGTCCAGTCAAGCGATGGATAAACCCTTGTTCCGCTTGCCTTTGATGCGCCGGTTGGCGAAACATAAGCCTGTGAGGCGGCGGTGTGAACGTCGAAACCCATACCCACGGCCAGCGTATTTTTGTTGCCGGTCTTGCCGTCCCAGGCAAGGTTCAAAGTCAAACTATTTGCAAAATCCGTCACCTTTTCCGACCCTATACCCCCTGTAACCGCCGAATGGTCGCCGTTTTGATTATAATAACTGGAAACAAGGTCGATCTCGTCAAGCCGTAATTTCCTGGGGTTATATTTATTGCTGTCAGGCTTTGCGGGTGCAACAGGCAGCTCGTTTTTGGGCCTGTTGGCCGAAGTGTCCTGCCGCATTTGCGACCGGGCGTTCAGGTGGCATAAAAAAGAAAAACCGATAACCGACAGATATACTTTTTTCATAATAGCTAATGATACCGCTTCAGCACAAAAACCCCGGTCTTTTTTAATGTCCTTTCAACCTCGTATTTGGCCGAACGTACCAGGCAAAAAAATAACGGGTCAGCATCTTTATTGTTTTTTGTTGCCCGGATAGTGCATTGCGAAGCTACAGGGCAAATTTGTAGATAGCATGAAATTGGAAAGCGGGTCCGTCGTCGCAGGGTCTCCGGCACGGGACCCTGCGCTGCAATATGCCAGGGAGGACGCAGGGTCCTCTTCGAGAGACCCTGCTGAGACGGAAAGTTTACCGTCGTCGCAAGTTTACCGTCGTCGCAGGGTCTCCGGCACGGGACCCTGCGCTGCAATATGCCAGGGAGGACGCAGGGTCCTCTTCGAGAGACCCTGCTGAGACGGAAAAAGTATAAAAGTCAAGAGAAATCCTGCTGAGACGGAATATCGGGAGTGCGAATGGAAATGTGTATGTAGCGCTACACATGCTACACCGCGCTACACCCTGCTACACCAATGACTATCAACAACTTATGACTGACAATATTTTGTCAGTGACAAAATATTGTCAGTAGTTTTTCTGTTTTGTGAGACAAACAGGCCAAAAAGGCATGGTTTTTAAAGAAAAGGTGGGCGGAGATTGAACGCCTTTGACAATACCATATCCATTGCCGTGGTGGCGTATATGAGGGAAAATAAACATGCGCAAATGACCTTTTCAGGCTATTAGCAATACTTTTTCGTAGTCATATTTACGGTACTTATCCGCTGCTTCTTCTTCCTTTTGCAGCCCCAGTAAATCATTTTTCATCTGAACCTTTAACCAAAGATCTACCGGCGTGTGAAAGAAATAAGCGAATTTCAGGGCAAGCTCGATATTAAAGCGCCTTTCGCTACGGTAATATTTATTCAAATTTGAACTATCCATTTCAATATAACCTGCAAATACACCTTTATTGATGCCCAACACCTTCAGAAAATCCTTTACAAAGTCCTCAATTGCATAAATGGTTTCGTAAGTGACCAGGTCGTCATTAACATAATGCTCCATACGATATTGCACAGCTAACATGGCATTCCTGCGTAAACGTTCCACGGAACGTTTGCTGTTATGAAGCTTTGCCAGGGCAGCTATTTCTTCCGTCTTTTCCTTGCTACGATTATTACCATCGTTTGGCCCGATAGTCAAGTCTGCGGCCTTAGTCTTTCTGTTGTCGTTAGCTTGCTTTTCCATCTTTCTATTTTTGTCCATCTGTTAAACCTTATTTATTTTGAGAGATACCTTTTAACAAGAGCCTCACCATCTTCATCCATTATCACCATTGTCGTATCGCCCCAGCGTTTTGCGTTATATTTGGTCGAATACAATACCATTAACTTAACCTCATCTTCCTTCTTTTCTTCCATTACATCAAACTGCAACATACTATTATAATCACTCACCCCTTCTATCACACTTAATTGGTAAGCAAAGGCAATCAAACATCCGGCCACGTGGTCGTATATCTTCGTATCTTTTTTATTGTGAGGGGCCACCTCAACAAAGGCCATATATGGCTCTTTCTTATCTATCAACTGAAATATCATACAACCTTCAATTACGTTCGGCGTTTCTTCGGTTACTAAAAGGTACCCCGTCGCATTTTTTAACTTCTTTAATTCCTTATCGAAATTGAAACGCCAATCCTGTTGTATAGATGGCATCTCTGATATCTTCCCTTTTTTAATCAGTGCATCCACTTCTTCAGCGGTCGCTGTCTTAATTATCTTAACCTTCATTTATTTGGTCATCATAAATTTCTTCGATTTAAGATTAATATTATAAAGATACAAAATAAAAACAATTGGTACAAATTGTACCAATGTTAAGGATAGTATTTTAATCCCGGGATGTGCTCAAACACGTCGTCGATTAAGCAAAGATTTCAACCTGGCGAGGGCATGGTAAGGATTATCAGCGTGAACGCTGATAAAAGTTTAGAGGTCAAGCGAAAAATGCTTGACCTGGCTGGGGAGACATAAATCGACAAGAGTCATTCCAACAACAAGGAAGCGCTAATTTTTCCCGCCCGACGTTGCCGAATCATCATTTTGAATGCCACGCTGTGTCTTCTTTATCGTGCTGTTTAGCTTACCGAACCGGTAAAGAAAACCAATATTGACATTCCGGTAGTAATTTTGATTGCTGTTATAGGTTTGAAAATCGGCTGATTTGGTAAAAAAATCCAGCGTGTTAAATTTGTCGAAGGGATTGTTTACTGCAATGTATACCATGACTTTCTTATTAAATAACTCTTTAACGACGCTATAAGAGTTATTGAAAAAATAGTTGTCCCTGCCCTGCAATAATACATACCTGCTATCGAACCCGACATCAAGGTTAAAACGGAAACCGTTATCAGTCCGGTAATTCGAGGAAATAAATATATGGCCCTGCTGACCACTATTCGTATAAAAACTGCCGTTATAGGTGCCCTTTAACCATACCTGCAATAGCTCGGTATTCAGGTTTAGGCCCCATTGTTTTGATAAGGGATAATTGATACTAATATCGACCCCGAGATTCCGATCTTCGCCCACATTGGCAAAGGTCGTCGTCGTGACGTCGTTGGCGCCAAGGGTAGTTACATTTTGAATGGTATTGTTTGAAAATGAATAATGCGTGCTGATGTTAACCGAGCCTTTTGCAAAATTGCCATAACTCAGCTCGAAATTATTGGTAATTGCCGGCGTGAGCGCGGGATTGCCCACCGTAATATATTGCGGGTTTGACTGGTTTACAAACGGGTTTAATTGCGTAATGCCCGGCCGCTGGATGCGCTGTGTGAACCCAAAGTTTAAATTACTAGTAGAATTTAAGCTGCGCTGGGCGGAGAATGACGGAACAAGGTTATTATATCCTTTGTTTAAGGTACTTCCGACTGAAGAAAAATCGGCATTAATACCGGTTCGTTCAAAACGCAAACCGCCCTTAAAAACCAAATCAGTTAGGCTTAACTGGTACGAGTTGTACAGGCTGTAAACATCCTGGTGGTAGGTAAAATTATTTGCCTGGTCGGCCTCGTTATTGTACTGACCGGACGAAGCATCCAGCGTATCAGTATAAAAATCGCTGAAATAATTTCTTAAGATCATTTTAGCGCCGGCCTCAATGGTAAGTACTTTTAGGGGATCAACATAATCCAGTTGCGCCGTTTGCTCTTTTGTTCCCGCGTTGTTATACTGCCGGTAATCGGGCAAGCTATAGTTGATGGTTTGGTCGTTAGCGATATGATTAAACTGGCTGCTTGCCGAGTTGCTGTACCGGTAAGAGGCCGTAAATAATTCATTTTTGTTGTGTTTGAAACTTAACTGGTAATCCAGGCCAATATCTGATCCTTGATTTGAAGCGGTTCCATTGCCAACAGTTTGATAAGCTTGCGAAATATTGTTGTTAACGTCGCGCACTGTTGTGTTCTGGTTATTGCCCTGGTTGCCGTTCTTCTCATTATAATTAAACGTCGCACTCAATAAATTAAGCGAATCTATTTCATAGCTCAGCTCATTACCGGTCAGGGTGTTATGGCTCCCTGTAAAGTTGGTACCGGTTTGTGTTGTTGACGATGGAACCGGGCTGTAGTAGCTGCTTAAATTCTCGAAGCCGGCGCCCAGGTACCTTTGTTCACTGTTGCTCACAAAACCGCTGTAACCCAATTTACCTTCTTTTACAACGGCCCTTAAAGCCGCCTGGTATCCATAAACACTGTTGTAATTGGCCTTTGCGAAGCCGTTGTAACCCTGGGCGGCATTTTTTTTGGTAACGATGTTGATGATGCCCGCCAGTCCTTCTGCATCATACTTAGCCGGCGGTGTAGTGATCACTTCTATCCGCTCGATATTGGATGCCGGCATAGCCTTTAATACGTCTGATGGATTGCCCGCCATTAAAGCCGATTCCTTACCGTTGATCAGTATTTTATAGCTGCCGCTCCCGCGGAGTTTGATATTGTCCGAACCGTCAACAGATAGCAGGGGCACCTTCCGCATCATATCCAGTGCGGTGATCACCTGGCTTTCCGGGTCGGACTGGACATTATAAACCAGCCTATCCACTTCCTGACGGACAAGGGGCTTGACTGCGGTAACGGATACATTGGCCAACTGTTTGCTTGAGGCTGATAACGTGATATTACCCAGGTCAACGATAGTGTCGGCGCCGGTAACCGGGAAGACCTTGCTTTGATAACCCACAAAAGCCACCGCAAGGAGGTAGGATTTACCGGCAGGAGCGGTCAGTACAAAGCTGCCATCGGTTTTCGATAAGGTGGCTTTAATTGGTGATTTGGTCGCTGCATCCTGCAGGGCTACCGTCGCATAGCCCAAAGGGCTTTGAGTGGCCGAATCGATGATCTTTCCTTTTACGGTTATTGTAGGAGACGTTTGCCCCCGCACGCCGATGATGGCAAAAAAAAGCAGCAATATAAGCAGCAGGTTTTTCATTTTTCTTATAAAATTCAATGCAATACACAGCCGGGACACCCGGTTAGTGTGCTTTATCAAGGCATAAATAGTTTTTGGAAATCCGGATCAGCTTGATCTCATTTTTACGGAATGCTGTCCTTTGAGCGCGTTCGTTGCCTGGTTGCCTCTTCTGCTTTTAACCTGTTTGCTACGGCAGCTTCTCTATCAAGAATATACTTTTTAAATTCCGGGGTTAGCGGTACGGCGCCGGGTTGATGGGTTGCCACGGCAACTTCCCTGTCATGAATATACTTTCTAAGCTCCGGGGATATGGGTACTGCCTCAATTTGAGTTGCTGCTGCGTTTTTAGCTTTTTGCTGTTCCAGTAACCGCTTTTCTGCGGCGCGTTCCTTTTGTTTTCGGAATATCTCGCCCCAGGGTTCCGAAGTTAAGGGTGTCGGTGCAATCCTGGTAACGACGGCATCGCCGGTATTTTTAGGTTCGGGAGATAGCGGCGCCGACGTTTTATTTATCGTTGATGCCAATTCGGGGCCGGGTCGTGCGGCAATAAACACACTGCTAAGCAGCAGTAATAAGGCTAAACCTGCCATTTCCAATTTGTTCAGCGAGCGGTTGCGGTTTGCAGCCATTCGCTCCAGGCGTTGCAGCATGCCGCCTTTTTTCCCGGTAAGGGCAAGGGCAAAGCCGGGGTTCGAAAGTGAATATTCTTCAAAATGGACCAATGCACTGATATACCGTACTTTGTTTTTGGTATGACTGACCGCAACATCGTCACAGCAATGCTCCCTTTCGGCCCGGATAAGGGAAGACAGCCAAAGGACAGCCGGGTTGAAGAAAAATAAGGTTTCCACAAAGTTTTGCAACAGGTTTACGAGCGAATCGCGACGACGGATATGGGCAAGCTCATGCAGCAGGATGGCTTCAACTTCCCGCGGGCCCAGGGCATTTACCATCCCAACCGGTATAAGGATCAGTGGTTTCAGGTAGCCGATAACAACCGGAACTTTGATAATAGCCGACTCCAACAGCGAAACTACCCGTTTAATGCCCATTGTTTGGGCCAATGCATTTACTTTTTGCTCCCATTCGACACCAATACGGCTAACTTTTGTCCGTTTTAAATGCTCGATGGCGTAAAAGCCAAACAGCATTTTAAAGCTGCGTGCACATACCACGATCAACCAAATTAAAATAATAACGTCCGCGTGTTTTTGAATATAAAGGAGGTTATAGTTTAACAGCTCCCAAATATCCGGTGAGCCGGCGCTATTATTTTGCGTAATGACATCGATATGAGGCGGGTTACTCAATGACGCAACCAGTGTAAGAATGAAAGTGATCGAAAAAAGATATAACAATCCAACCAGCCAGCGGTACCTTTTGGCTGCGCTTGACTTCCGGGTAAACAGCATGACCAGGCCGGTGAGCATGGCCAATATCAGCCCTTGCCACAGGGAATAGATGAGCGTGCGGCAAAGCGCCTGGGCCACATTTTCAGGCAGTAATTGTTGCAGATTGTTTCCCATCTTTTTTCAGATTAATAACTAGTTTTCATTTTCGAGCCTGTCCAGCAGGTCGCGCATTTTTTTCAAATCCTCTTTGCTTGTTTTTTTATTCCCCGCCAGCTGCATCATCAAACTGGCCGCCGAACCATTGTACAGGTTATCCAAAAATTTATCCAGCAGGTGCTCTTTGGTTTTATTTTCATCTTCCACCACGTGGTAAATGTGCTGCATCTTGCTTTCATCGCGCTTCAGGATGCCTTTATCCACCATCAACTGCATCAGCTTCAGGGTAGCGGTATAGTTTAATTCGCGGGTTTTGTTGATCTCCTCCATCACCAAACGAACCGGCGATGGGCCATGCTGCCACAATACTTTCAATATCTCCAGCTCCGATTTGGTTGGCTCTATCTTTTTGGTGTCGTCCATTTTTGGCTGCTTCATTATACAAACCTACAACTTTTTTTGTACCTACAAAATTTTTTGTAGGTTTATAACGAAAAAAATATAAATAGTGTTTTTAAACAACTTTCTCACTCAAGTATCAAACCTGAAAGCTAACCAGGCCCGTCTTAGCCCCCTCACAAACAAAAATAACCATACAGCCACAACCTACACCACCCTAACCAACACCCCATTCCGCCTCTCCTCCAGCCACCCAATTGACAAAATACATTTTTCATCAATCCCATTTTCGCGCAGCACCGCTTCAAAAGCTGCAAAATTATCCGTATCAACGGCGATCAGCAGGCCGCCGCTGGTTTGCGGGTCGGCGAGGATGTTTTTTTGCGGTTCGGTAAGCGGGGCTATTTTACGGCCGTAGCTTTTCCAGTTACGGATAGTGCCGCCGGGGATGCAGCCTTGGGCAAGATATTCGTCAACGGATTCAATTTTTGGTATTTTATCAAACTCGACGACTGCCTGCAGGTTGCTGCCTTCGCACATTTCGGCAAGATGGCCCAGCAGGCCAAAGCCGGTAACATCCGTCATGGCTTTTACTTCGGGCAGGTGGCCCATCACCTCGCCGATTTTATTGAGCATGCACATGCTTTGCAGGGCAATAGCGGCATCGGCGGGTTTTAATATACCCCGTTTTTGCGCGGTGCTTAATATGCCTACCCCCAGGGCTTTGGTAAGGTATAAGCGGCACCCGGCTGCGGCGGTGGAGTTTTGTTTGAGGTTTTTAACGGGTACAATACCATTTACCGCCAGCCCGAAAACGGGTTCGGGGCAGTCAATGCTATGGCCGCCGGCCAAAGTAATGCCCGCTTCCGCACAAATGGCCCGGGCGCCTTCCAGCACCTTTTGGGCTGCTTCGGCGGGAATCTTGTCAATGGGCCAGCCCAGTATCGCGATAGCCAGCACAGGTTTGCCGCCCATGGCGTACACATCACTGATGGCATTTGCCGATGCGATTCGGCCAAAATCATAGGCATCATCCACTATCGGCATAAAAAAGTCGGTGGTAGAGATAAGGGCCGTGCCATTGCCCAGGTCGAAAACAGCGGCATCATCGCGGGTATCATTGCCCACCAGTAAGCGGGCATCGGGCGCATGTTTAATGGGGCTGTGCAATATGGTATCCAATATCGCCGGACTTATTTTACAGCCGCAGCCCGCGCCATGCGAGTATTGGGTGAGTTTTATATTTTCTGTATCCATTTTTTAAAAGCTAAAAGCTGAAAGCACAAAGCAGAAAGCTAAAATATCGGTTAATATAGAGCGATTAACAATTGAAAATGCTAATCGATTATATCGTAATTTATTGATAATGTTAACGTTACGCAACTCCCCTCTCGAGAGGGGGTGCGCCGGATAGTGTTGTGGCGGGGGTGTGTTAGCCGATATATCCGTTAACACACCCCTCCACCCCTCTCAAGAGGGGAACCGACGTAAGGAGTTCATGAATCCCTATAAAGAACAAATTATCACATTCATAATCGCACTGGCCGGGCTCAAAATACCTTTTTTTTATGTTTTTCAATCGCTAAACACGCTATCCTTACGTCAATTGATGTTGGTCGCCGACTTTTTGCTGCACCAGGATCAGCCGGGCATTTGCCGGAGCATCGGCGCCCACGCCATCAATTTCAACTATTTTTGCCTGGTCGCGTTTGGTTAAACCCTGGCGGTAGGTTTTATCATAATACACCACTACCGTACGGATAAAATCGGCCATCCGGTCTTCATCGATAGCGGTTATGGCATTTTTGGTTTGTTCGGGCCCCAGGCGTTTCCATATCTTTTGGGTACAGGCTTTCAGGAACTCCTTATCGAGTACGCCATATTCCGCCACTAAGGCATCAACCCTTGCTTCGGGCGAAACTTTAAGCACGGTGATGGGCGCATCGCGCATCTGGTTAAACAGTGCGTTGGGGACTGAACGTTTGCCAATGGTGATGCTTTCATCTTCTATCCATATCGGGCGGTGACGATCCAGCTGGCGGAGTTCGGCCGCCAGGTTGTTTTCAAACTGTTCCTGGCTGGGCTGTTCCATCACGTTCATCGACCCAAAAGCCGAACCCTGGTGCTGTGCAAGGCCCTCCAGGTCGATCACCTGTTCGCCGATGGCTTTCAGCTGGTGCAAAACCTTTGTTTTGCCCGCTCCGGTTAAGCCGCCAAGGATGCGGATATTAAATTGTTCGGCAAAGGTATCCAGCACGCGGCGGCGGTAATGTTTGTAGCCGCCGGTAAGCAGGTAAACCTCAAAGCCGTACAGGTCCAAACACCAGGCCATGGCCCCGCTGCGCATACCGCCGCGCCAGCAGTGAAGCGCTATTTTTTTACCAGGAGCAAGCTCCAGTGCTTGTTTGATGAAACCCGACCATTTGGACCCGATGAGATCAAAACCCAATAAAATAGCCTGTTCGCGGCCCGCCTGCTTGTAGGTGGTGCCTACCTGCACCCGCTCTTCATTGCTGAACAGCGGGATATTAAGCGCCCCGCAAATATGGCCCTGCGCAAATTCGGCGGGGGTACGCACATCAACCACCGGGATGCTGCTGTCCAGTTGCAAAAAGTTGCTGATGCCGGTGTTTTTGATCATACTAATGAGTAAGGCAAATTGCAAAATTTATACGGATAATTTTGATCGCACAGAATTCGTTATTTCTTTGTAAATTCATTTTGTTATGCTGGAACTACCTGAAGGAGAATTGGTGCGAAAAGGAAAAATGACCAAATTCCCGTTTAACATGACTTTTGAAGAAGAGAAGGCATAGCGGATCGAAAAGCAGGCCGAAGCGCAGACGTTTCTGTTCTCCATCGGTCGGCCACTTGTTTATACAAAAGATGGCGTGATGATCGCGGAGTAGGCTGACGGAAGGATTGTACCTGTTCATTAATGTCGGCCATGCTGGCAGGTAAAACTCTTCCTTGTTTCCCTTATACTTTCACCTTAAAGTTCAATGTGTGATTATTAAAGCTGCAATTTGTCAGAAGATGTAACTTTGAATCTTTTCCTGATTGTGTTCTTCTTCCGTCCGCTCAATAAACGTATTTAATGATCTGATGAAATTATCCAATTCGCTTGCTGAAGCCTGAATATGTTTGCATATTTCGTTTATATCATCTGCTGATAAATCGACGCTATCGGTATTCATGCTTTCGGTGAGTCCCAGTATATTGGCCACCGGCTTTCTAACCTCATGGGAGGTCATGAACAGCATTGATTCAAGCGCCTTTAAATAGCTATGTTCCTTAAGTAAAGTTGCATGGGTTTGTTTGTTGTACTGTATGGCTATATACGAAACAACAAAAACGGCGAGCAGGGATATGCCGCGGTTAATCCATAAAAAGATACGAACTTTAACTTCAAGGTCAAAAAACACGACATTAATAGCGATCAATAAACAAGCGGCTGCACTAAAACACAGTATAGTGTGGGTGGGTTGTTTAAAAACAAGTACAATGCTGCATAAATACAATACATCGATCACAATATAAGGTGGCGCAAGAATGTTGATGATAAAAACGGTAAGAAGGCAGGCAGCGGCAAAGAACTGTACTTTGGCGGTTTCGGATATCTGAATCATCGCGTTGATTTATTAAACTACAGACAGACTGCTATTAAGTTCCATTTGTGAAAATTATAATGTCATAATGCCTCACCAGGCGCTGCGGTGCTTATAAAAAATCCCTGACCTATACTGGCAGGTTTAGGAAACGCCGCTCCGTCAGGCACAGCGCGCGAGCCCCTGCGATGGCCCCTGCGAAAACAAAGAAATCCTTTTGCCCTTCTTCTTTCCCTCAGGGCAGACGCATTAAAATTATTTTTAACAACATTATCTAATATTTCAGTTCAACCAGGGCGCTTAACTTTTATAATCAATAGTTTTTACCACAAGGTACACCAAGTGCACAAAGATTTTGCAAAGTAGTTGATGTTTATAGTGGCCTTGGTGAACTTAGTGGTTAAAAAACTATTCTTTAAACCATACCGTTCCTGGCGTTCACCGCTGATAAGTTTAAAATTATTTTAATGTGTCTGCCCTGTTCTTTCCCCTTTCTCCGTTCTCCTCCAAAATCGTATTTTAGTTGCTCAATCAAACTCGTGGACGAACAAGCATCCCCAACCCGAACCCCAGCACAATACCGGATAGGCGCCGCTATCTTCTTTTTTATCTCGGGGTTTGGGTACACCACCTGGACATCGCGGATCCCCACCATCCAAAAACATCTTCATTTGGATAATGGCCAGTTAGGCACAGCTTTACTGGCGCTGCCGGTTGGGCTGATGCTGACCATGCCCTTTACCAAATGGTTATTAACGCGCTATACCAGCCGGGCGGTGATGCTTTTTGGCTCGCTGTTTTTATGTGTTATTTTAATATTGATTGGGTTTGTTGCCAGCTTTTGGCAACTGCTGGTACTGTTGCTTTTCTTTGGTTCAGCGCGCAATTTAATGACGCTTTCTATCAACACACAGGGCGTAACGGTACAGGCGCTGTACCCAAAATCCATTATGGCGGCATTTCATGGCATTTGGAGTTTGGCTTGCTTTGCCGGCGCCGGGGTTAGTGTCATCATCGTATACTTTAATGTATCGCCGGCTTACCAGTTTACCGTGGTTAGCATCATGCTTGCCGCGCTTAGCCTTTATTTTATCAGGGATACGATAATGCAGCAGCCCGATCCGGAGCAAGCCCGACGGGAAGAGTTATCATCGCCCTGGTGGAGCCGTGCCTATGCGCTGCCCGACAAATTCCTGTTAAAATTTGCGCTCATCTGCTTCGCCTGCATGGCCTGCGAAAATACGATGTACGACTGGAGCGCTAATTATTTTAAAGTGCAGGTTAACCCGGATAAAACCATGTACACGGCTGCCCTGGAGGTTTTCCTTACCGCCGTTACTATCGGCCGTTTTGCCGGCGACAGGATCGTCAATAACATCGGCATAAAAAAAGTGCTCAGGTTCAGCGGCATCCTTATTTTCTGCGGCCTGGCAATCACCGTGGCCCTCCCTTATATGGTAACCGTGGCGATTGGCTATATATTGGTCGGTTTTGGCGTGTCCTGTGTAGTGCCGATGGTATTTAGCCTCGCCGGCAAGTCAAAACACATGAGCAGCTCGTCCGCGCTGGCCTCTATATCAACCGTTGGCTATATGGGTTTTATCATCATCCCGCCTTTTGTGGGCTGGGTGGCCAAAGCCGCCAGCCTGCGCTTATCTTTTGGCATTGTCACCTTTTTTGGGCTACTCATCGTTTACCTGGTCTCGAAAATAAAAGAAGACAGCCGCGAGGACGATGCGGCTATTGCCTCTATGCCTGAATAGTTGATATTTTCGGGCAATTGCTCAAACTCAATAACCAAAGCAGTTTACCCTCTTTGCCGCTTGCGGCAGAGAGGGTCGACCAGCGAAGCGCGGTCGGGGTGAGTCAACCCGGCGGACATTACCGCCAATGCCTGTCCCCGTTACTTCGGCCAGAGTCTTACAAACCCGATGCAAACAATTATTCCCTAACCTCGTTTTCTCATGAATTAAATGTTAACATAAAGTAAATACCTCTATATTTGTTCACAACAGTGTGTTTGATATTTATTGTTAAATTAACATTGCCCCTGTATGTCTAAGAATAATAATTTGCCTACCTATGCCATTGTTGAACTTTTAATGCGGCTGGAGCAATACAGTAAAGCAATCGGCGACTATAAAGATCACCGGATAAATCATACCGAAGTGCTGGTAAAAACGACTGGCGGGGCTATTCGGTTCCCCGAAACGCTCATCATGCAGCAATTTGAAAATCCCGACCTGATCAACGATAATCTCTTACTTGAAACAATCTCTTCCTTTAAGCCCATTGGGTAGCTGGTTATAAGTGGACAATCGTAAGTCCTAAGCTTTTATCTCCGAGGCTATTATAAAATATTTATAAAAAGCATAGTACCACTTGCCCGCTCGTCCGACAATTGAGCAAATCAACCAATTAACAGCTTATTAAAGCCAGGCAAGGGCCCGCAAGCCATCGCGACTCAAATGGGTTCGCACTTTTCCTGGCAAAAAACAGCAATCGACAAATTAAATCTGTTTAGCTATGAAAAAATTCATTTTATCGCTCGCGGTCTTCCTGATGTTTTTTCATTTGACTGCCTTTTGCCAAAATGGCGACCCGATATCCAACGCAATATCGAACCTGAAAACCCTGCTTACCGATCACATATCCGAAAAGGCATACCTGCATTTCGACAGGCCGTATGGCTGTTATGTTGCCGGCGAAACCGTTTATTTTAAGGCTTATGTTTTTATGGGCGAACGGCGCGAGCCTTCAACGCTCAGCAATGTGTTGCACGTTGACCTGATTGATAAGAACGACGTATTGCTTCGCTCTATTTCGTTACAACTGACCGGCGGCACGGGCTGGGGCGATTTCGCGTTACCCGATTCGTTATCAAAGGGCCTGTACAGGATAAGGGCATACACCCAATGGATGCGGAACGCAATAACTCCAAACTATTTCGACCAGTTTTTGTCGGTCAGTACCGTAAATGGCGTCGATCGTGCTGCCGGCAAGACCGCCCCCGGTTTAAAGCCCGATCTCCAGTTTTTTCCTGAAGGCGGCAGCCTGGTTGCCGAAGTTCCTTCAAAAATGGCCTTTAAGGCCGTTGGCGCCAATGGCCTGGGGATAAATGTTAAGGGTGTAGTAGTTGACAACGCGCACAAGGAGGTGGCGAAAATCATATCGGCACACCTTGGCATGGGCGAATTTAGTTTTATACCCGAGCTGGGTAAAACGTACCAGGCAATGGTCAACTTTGCAGATGGCGCTCAATATACGTTGCCGCTGCCTGAAGTTCAGCAAAAAGGGATCACACTCGCCGTAAATACCGACGATCCGTCAAAGGTTTCAATAACCATCCGCGCAAACCGGCCCTATTATAAAGAGAACATGAATAAGAAATATGAGCTTTTGATTTATTACTCAGGGGCCTTAAAGCACTATTCCCCGGTTTTGGATAACCCGATCCTCGGCCTCGACTTGCCCGCATCCGGCTTCCCCACAGGTATCGTTAAGATTACGCTGATGTCGGAAACCGGTGAGCCACTGAATGAAAGGCTCGTCTTTGTGCAAAACCCTGACCTCTTAAATCTCTC
>JABDHD010000070.1:22423-23983 GCA_013285685.1 Bacteroidota bacterium | reverse complement strand
CGATATGGACCTGCTGGTTGATGTAGCCAAAAAAATTGAAGGGAATACCATTTGTCCGCTGGGTGATGCGGCGGCCTGGCCGGTAGCCAGCGCAATACGCCACTTCAGGGATGAATTTGAATGGCATGTAACCAATCCGTCGGAAGCGGTAGCACGAAATTTTGGATTGGCGCATTATGCCGATCCATTGCCGAAGAAGGAAGTGGTGGCGTAATTTGAAGTATTTTTGCGTATGGAAAGCATCGATGATCTGGACTTCTCAAAAACTTATAGCTACGCGGATTATTATTCGTGGAAGTTTGAGGAACGTTTGGAGCTGATCAAGGGTAAGATATTTAAGATGAGCCCTGCACCGAGCGGGAACCATCAAATTATATCCTTAAATATTTCGGGAGAGTTGTACAACTTTTTAAAAGGTAAGCCTTGCAAAGTCTTTTCAGCCCCTTTTGATGTTAGGTTGGTAAGCACCGAAACGAGTGATAAAAAAGTAAAAAATGTTGTACAGCCAGATGTATGTGTCATCTGCGATCTGACAAAAATGGCCGACCCCCGAAGCTGCCTCGGAGCGCCGGAGATAGTGGTTGAAATTTTATCGCCCGGTAACAATAAAAAAGAACTAAAAATTAAATACGATTTATACGAGGAGTTTGGCGTAAAGGAATATTGGATAGTTTATCCTGATGAGCAATCAATGATAAGATATATCCTGAACGAAAATGGAAAATTTGTAACTGAAGGCAGTGCGCTGACGCTTGGTGATTCAGTGACAACACCAATATTACCCGGCCTGGCGCTTGCTTTAGATGACGTTTTTCGTGATTTGCTTTGAGGGTTTCAATAGGAAATTAAATATAATTTTGACAAGCTAATAATGTCAATGAAAGTAACCATAGATGGCATTGCCATTGATGTAGAACCAGGGACAACCATCCTGAATGCCGCAAGGCTTATCGGCGGGGATATTGTGCCGCCGGCCATGTGCTATTACTCCAAACTAAAGGATAGCGGCGGTAAATGCCGCACCTGTTTGGTTAAGGTGAGCAAAGGATCGGAGAAAGACCCGCGCCCCATGCCCAAGCTGGTGGCATCATGCCGTACCACGATAATGGACGGCATGGAAGTGCAAAACATCACGTCGCCGGAAGTTATCGAGGCGCGCAAAGGCATTGTGGAAATGCTGCTGATCAACCACCCGCTGGATTGCCCTATTTGCGATCAGGCCGGCGAATGCGACCTGCAGAACCTCGGCTTTGATCATGGCTCGGCCAAAACAAGATACGAATTTGACCGCCGTACATTTGAAAAGATCGATATTGGCGATAAGATACAACTGCACATGACGCGCTGCATCCTCTGCTATCGTTGCGTGTTCACTGCCGACCAGATCACTAACCACCGTTACCACGGTATTTTAAACCGCGGTGATCATTCAGAAATTTCTACCTACATACAGCAATCGGTTGATAATGACTTTTCGGGAAATGTGATCGACGTGTGCCCGGTTGGCGCTTTAACCGATAAAACTTTCCGCTTTAAAAACCGCGTTTGGTTTACCAAACC
>JABDHD010000070.1:1836-22413 GCA_013285685.1 Bacteroidota bacterium | reverse complement strand
AAAGGGGAAGAAGTTTTGCGCGTTACCACACGCAAAGACAAATATGGCGAGGTAGAAGAATTTATTTGCAATGCCTGCCGTTTTGATATGAAAAAGACATCGGATTGGGTGATAGAAGGACCACGGCATGTGGAACGTACCTCGGTGATCAGCTCAAATCATTACGATTTTATACCGCTGCCGGTGGTTAAAACCAACCCGGTATTGCAGGAGGCTAATAAGGAACAGTTTGAACGAGACACACGCTTATAATGGGACTCACAGATATATTAATCAAACTCGGGCTAATCGTGATCATCTTCCTGATCAGCCTTGTTATCGCGATGTATTCGACGTATGCGGAGCGCAAAGTTGCTGCATTTTTGCAGGATAGGGTAGGCCCTGATCGCGCCGGTCCTTGGGGCATACTGCAACCACTTGCCGACGGTGGTAAAATGTTTTTGAAGGAAGAGATCATCCCAACCAATGCCAATGCCTTCCTGTTTATAGCAGGGCCGTCACTGGCTATATTGGTGTCTTGTATCGGAACTGCCGTTATCCCCTGGGGGCAACAGCTGGTCATCGGCGGTCATGTTATTGATTTGCAGGTGGCTGACGTAAACGTAGGCGTGCTGTATATTTTCGGCGTAGTTTCGCTTGGCGTTTACGGCATCATGATCGGCGGCTGGGCATCTAATAATAAATACTCACTATTAGGCGCAATCCGCGCGGCCTCGCAAAATATCAGCTATGAAATTGCGATGGGCCTTTCTATAATCGCGCTATTAATGACCACCGGTACCCTGAGCCTGCGCCACATTGCCGAGCAGCAAACCGGTTTCTGGCATGGCCACTGGTTCACCTGGAACGTTTTCAGCCAGCCGCTTGGCTTCCTGATATTTATCATTTGCGCGTTTGCCGAAACCAATCGTTCGCCTTTTGACTTGCCGGAGTGCGAAACTGAACTCGTGGGCGGTTATCATACGGAATATTCATCCATGAAATTGGGTTTTTACCTGTTCTCGGAATACATCAACATGTTTGTATCAGGAGCGGTAATGGCTACCTTATATTTCGGCGGCTATAACTTCCCCTTAATGCATCACATCCATTCGCCAAACCTGGTGGCCATTCTTGGGGTTGTTGTGCTATTCGCGAAAATATTTTTCTTTATATTCTTTTTCATGTGGGTACGCTGGACCATCCCCCGCTTCCGTTACGATCAGTTAATGGACCTGGGCTGGAAAGTGTTGATCCCATTGTCGATTGCCAACATCGTTATCACGGGGGTTTGGATCACTTATTTTAAATAGACAGAGAGGTTATTAATGGAACCATTAAGTAATAAAAGAAAAGTAATTGAATCAAAGCCGCTCAGTTTTATGGAAAGGATATATCTTCCTGCCATATTCAAAGGTCTTGCAATTACCATGAAACATTTTTTCAGGAAACCGGTAACTATCCGTTATCCCGAAGAAAAACGCGAATACTCGGAAAACTTCCGCGGGTTGCATTCGCTAAAACGCGACGAGCAAGGCCGGGAGCGTTGCACCGCCTGTGGTTTGTGTGCCTTATCATGTCCTGCTGAAGCTATTACGATGATCTCGGCCGAGCGCCAGAAAGGCGAAGAGCACTTGTACCGCGAGGAAAAATATGCAGCCGTTTATGAGATTAATATGCTGCGCTGTATTTTTTGCGGCTTATGCGAGGAGGCCTGTCCTAAGGAAGCGATTTACCTGGACGGCCCGCATGTCGCTTCGGACTATTTGAGAAAAGATTTTATTTACGGTAAAGACAAATTAGTAGAGGCTCCCTTAAATCAATAAAGAAGTTTTATACATTTGCCCTACTCTTTTTAGGGGGTAAAGGTATTTTGCAAATACAACCATGAGTACATTTTACTTCATCGCATTTTTGTCCATATTTTTTTCGATACTGGTTATCACTGCGAAAAACCCCGTACATAGTATACTGTACCTGATACTTACGTTTGCCACTTTCACCGTTCATTATATTTTAATGAACGCGCAATTTGTGGCGATTGTGAATTTTATCGTTTACATGGGCGCTATATTAGTGCTGTTTCTGTACACACTGATGCTGATCAACCTGAACAAAGATTCGGAGCCGCAAAAATCGAACATTATCAAAATAATCGGCTTTATCGCCGGGGGCTGTTTTTTGGTAGCTGTAGTCGCTGCCCTGAAAGCATACCAAACATCACAATTGGTTGTATTGCAAAACCCCAACCTGGGTTTGGTAAAAAACCTGGGGAAAATATTGTTTAACGAGTATTTACTGCCATTTGAAGTGTCGTCCATCCTGCTGCTATCGGCTATGGTGGGCGCGGTTTTACTGGCAACCAAAGAACCTAAAACAACCTGATGAAAACTTTAAACGATAGTATACAAGCTATTCCGCTTAATCATTACATCTTACTTTGCTCGATAATTTTTTCGATCGGTGTTATCGGCGTATTAGTTCGCCGTAACGCAATTGTGATATTTATGTCGATTGAATTGATGCTCAACTCGGTAAACCTGTTGCTGACTGCCTTCTCCGTTTATCGCGGCGACGCAACCGGGCAGGTTTTTGTTTTTTTTATCATGGCGCTGGCAGCGGCGGAAGTAGCAGTTGGTTTGGCAATCATCGTAATGATCTATCGCAATACCAATTCGATAGATATTAATGTGTTGAACAGGTTAAAGTGGTGATTTCGGATTTCGGATTTTCGTCCCGATAGCTATCGGGATCGGATTTATAAATATTTAAAATAATGATTCAAAGATCTCTCTGTCAACCGGCGGGTGAGATTTAGAAAATGCTCATATGAACAATCTAATTTGGCTTATTCCGATATTACCGTTAGCGGGTTTTGTAATTAACGGTATTGGCCGCAATACACTGTCAAAGGGCGTTATCGGCTTTTTGGGCAGCTTCCTGGTACTGGTTTCTTTTGGTATAAGCCTGGCGGTTTTTCTCCAGGTTAAAAGCACCGGTACTCCAATCAATGTTACCATATACGATTGGTTTGCCATAGGCGATTTCCATTTTCAGTTTGCGTTCCTTATAGACCAGTTAAGCTCGTTAATGCTGCTGATCATAACGGGCGTGGGCTTCCTCATCCATTTGTATTCAGTGGGTTATATGAAGGATGATGCGGGTTTTGGTAAGTTTTTCTCCTACCTCAACCTGTTCGTTTTCTTTATGCTGCTGCTGGTGATGGGATCTAACTATGTGATCATGTTCATCGGCTGGGAAGGTGTCGGGCTTTGCTCTTACCTGCTCATCGGTTTCTGGTATACCAATCCTGCCTATGCCGATGCCGCCAAAAAGGCATTTATCATGAACCGTATCGGCGACCTGGGTTTCATTTTCGGCGTCTTTCTGTTAATAAAATACTTTGGCAGCACCGCCTTTGCGGATGTTTTCAGCCGTGCAGGTACACAACCATTTGCAGCCGCACCTTATGTGCTGATCACCATATTATTATTCGTGGGTGCCGTGGGCAAGTCAGCACAGTTGCCGCTGTTCACCTGGTTGCCCGATGCAATGGCCGGTCCCACCCCGGTTTCGGCATTGATCCACGCTGCAACCATGGTTACCGCCGGTGTTTATATGGTTGCCCGCTCAAATATTTTGTTCACACTCGCCCCGGTAACAATGCATATTGTGGCCATTATAGGGCTGGCAACGGCGGTAGTGGCGGCGCTCATTGCGTTGACGCAAACAGATATTAAAAAAGTTTTAGCCTATTCAACAGTTTCACAGCTGGGTTATATGTTCCTCGGCCTTGGCGTAGGTGCCTATACTGGCGCATTCTTCCACGTACTTACCCATGCGTTTTTCAAAGCCCTGTTGTTCCTTGGCGCTGGTTCAGTTATTCACGCCTGCAGCGGCGAACAGGATATGCGCAACATGGGCGGCTTGAAAGGCAAGCTTAGAATTACCTTTATCACCATGCTGGTAGGCACACTCGCTATATCAGGCATCCCGCCTTTCGCAGGTTTCTTTTCGAAAGATGAGATACTGGCGCATGTTTTTGCGGCAAGTCCGGCAATGTACGCTATTGGTGTGCTCACCGCGATGTTTACCTCGTTTTACATGTTCAGGCTGCTGTACCTAACGTTCTACGGAAAATTCCGTGGCACACATGAGCAGGAGCACCATTTGCATGAGTCTCCTCCAAATATGACCGTCCCCCTTATTGTACTGGCCATATTGTCTCTGGTTGGCGGCTTTATCGGCATTCCGGAATCCCTGGGCGGGCACCACTGGCTGGCCCAATACCTTGCCCCGGTGTTTCAAAAGTCGGCGGCCTTGTTTACGGGCAGCACGTTATCCGGATCAACCGAAATAACATTAATGGCTGTGTCCGTTACGGGCGCAATAGTAGCGTTAGTATACGCTTATATGAAATATGTAAAAAATGGACATGTGCCTGTTGCAGATACCGCGAAACGTTCGCCATTAGCCAGCCTGTCGTACCATAAGTTTTACTTTGATGAAATTTACGACACGCTTATCCGCAAGCCCCTGGATTGGTTGTCGGAATTTGCATACAACTATATCGAAAAGCTTGGGATCGACGGGATAGTTAACGGTTTTGGTAAAGGGTCGATGGATGCAAGCCGCGGACTACGCCTTTTGCAAAGCGGAAACGTTGGTTTTTATATATTCATGATGGTAGTGGGCATAGTTTCCATCCTGATGTACCTGGTTATTAAATTTTAAAAACGATTAGCGTTTACACCATAAAATGACGGTTTCTCTCTTAATATTTTTGCCGGTAATCGCAGCAGTGCTTGTCCTGTTTTTTAAAAACAGCTCAGCTAAACATGCCGCTTTGTTTTTTTCACTTGCCGAATTGGTTTTAGCCGGTGTTTTTTTATCCAAATTTATACCGAATGCTACCACCCAATTCATGATAGTCGCGCCCTGGATACCTAAATTCGGTATCTATTTTAGTGCAGGCATCGATGGCATTAGCATGATCATGGTACTGCTGAGTACGTTATTGGTTCCCCTGATCATTTTAACCACCTACAGGCACCAATACAAAAACGCAAACGCGTTTTATGCCTTGATTTTGTTTATGCAGGCCGGGATGCTGGTCGTGTTTACCGCGTTGGATGGCTTCTTGTTTTATGTGGGCTGGGAAGCGGCGCTGATCCCAATTTATTTTATCTGTTCGCTTTGGGGGGGGCAAAACCGCATTAAGGTAACCATTAAATTCTTCCTTTATACCTTTTCGGGTTCTCTTATCATGCTGGTAGCTATCATCTATCTGTATCTACAGTCGCCCGAAAGGACATATGATCTTGCACATTTCTATAATTTACATTTAACCATAAGCCAGCAATGCTGGGTGTTTTGGGCATTCTTCCTGGCATTCGCCATCAAGATGCCTTTGTTTCCCTTCCACACCTGGCAGCCGGATACTTACACCGAAGCGCCATCGGCCGGCACCATGATGCTTTCGGGTATTATGCTAAAGATGGGTGTCTATGGGGTCATCCGGTGGTTAATCCCTTTGGTTCCGCAAGCTTATGATCGAAATCAATTGTGGAGTGTCGCTATGATCTTATCTATTACCGGGATTATTTATGCTTCTATCATTGCATTTAAGCAAAAGGATGGTAAACGCCTTGTGGCTTATTCTTCCATCGCCCACGTTGGCTTAATAGCTGCCGGTATTTTTGCATGGTCATATTTCGGCTTGCAGGGCGCTATGATACAAATGCTAAGTCACGGTATTAACGTTGTCGGGATGTTCTTTATATGGGAGATCATCAGCAGCCGTTTGAACACCCGGCAAATCAGCGAGCTGGGCGGTATTGCAAAGGTTGCTCCAAAATTTGCCATTGCATTCCTCATCATTACGCTGGGTACGGTGGCCTTGCCGCTAACCAACGGATTCATCGGGGAGTTTTTGTTATTGGCGGGCATTTTCTCGATAAATCTCTGGATGGCGGTGTTTGCCGGCCTGACCATGATATTTGGCGCTGTTTATATGCTGCGGATGTATAAATCGGTGATGCAGGGCGAAACCAATGCGCTGACCGCCGTTTTTGCGGATATCAGCGGGTCGGAAAAATTGGTGCTGGGTATTATCTGCGCCTTAATTATCCTGATCGGCATTTACCCGCAACCTATCCTGCATATTTCCGATGCTGCCGTTAAGCAGCTCGTAGAACAAACAACGATGAAATTTAACGAGGCGAAACCATGATTGTATTAATTATCATATCCACTCTTCCTATCTTATTGCTGTATTTGGGGCTGTATAAGGCTCAAAACTCTTTATTGCCGGTAACACTCATTGGGCTGCTTGTTGCCTTAGGTTTCGCAGTTGCTGCCTATACCAAGGCTGACATCGCCACACCGATTTATAGCGGCATGATGCTGTTTAACAACTTTTCGGTCGTATTCTCAGTCGTTACCATTATATCCACCATCCTGATCGTTCTGCTTTCGAGGGGATATTTTGAAAAGATCAGCAGCCACGTGGCTGAGTATTATGCGATCATTTTATTTGCGCTTGCCGGTATCATCATCATGGTTTCATTTTATAACCTGGTAATGTTGTTTATCGGGATCGAGATCATGTCGGTAAGCCTGTACATCCTTGCCGGAATAAAGAAAACAGATTTTGCATCGAACGAAGCTGCCCTGAAATACTTTCTGATGGGGGCATTTTCAACCGGATTCCTTTTATTCGGCATTGCACTGGTCTACGGTTCATCGGGCTCATTTAGCCTTGAAGCCATCCGCAACTGGGTGATCAGCCAGCCGCATCACGTCGACCCGATGTTTTACGCGGGGATATTGTTGATCATTGTGGGCTTATGTTTCAAAGTCGGTGCAGCGCCCTTCCACTTCTGGACGCCGGATGTGTACGACGGCTCGCCCACTCTCATTACGGCTTTTATGTCCACTGTGGCAAAGACGGCTGCTTTTGCCGCCTTTTTACGCCTCTTCAGCGAATGCTTCCAACCCGTGTCCGACTTTTGGGTACCGGTTTTATTGGTAATTACCATTATTACGCTGTTTATCGGCAACCTGACGGCGCTGTACCAGCAAAGCTTTAAACGGATGTTGGCGTTCTCGAGCATATCACATGCCGGCTACCTGTTGTTTGCAATCGTAGCGTTAGGCGCCAGTTCGGCCAATTCGGTTTTTGTGTATGCAACGGCTTATTCTATCGCCTCTATCATTTCCTTTGGCGGGCTGATATTGGTTTCTCAGCAATCGGGCAATGATAACTTCGACAGCTTTAACGGGCTGGGCAAAAAGAACCCATTCCTCGCATTGGTTATCACCGTGGCCATGCTTTCACTGGCGGGCATTCCGCTTACAGCTGGTTTTATTGGTAAATTTTTTATGTTCTCGGGGGCATTGCTTCAATTCCACCTGGTGATGGTGATATTAGCCGTAGTGAACGCGATCATCAGCATATTCTATTACTTCAGGGTGATCATTGCCATGTACTTCAGGGACACCGAGCGGGATGAACTGGTGGTACCGGTGTATTACAAACTGGTGCTTGGGCTTGGGGCGATAGCTACAATACTTATCGGCGTTGATCCCGGGCTGATCACCAATCTTATTTAACAGGTTGATCTTCGATAATATAGGTCTTTAAAGATAGCTCTTCCAACTGACGTGTGGTTTCCTGCGTCTTGCAATAAACACCCGATTCTTCAACCGGGTATTTGTGATCGAGGTTGATGTTATTAAAGCTTTCATCATCTCCCCAGCCGAACCATTTTTGGAATAAGGGTAAAAGTTTATTATTTCTTATCCCCTCCAAAAAATAAACTTCATGTTCTTTCCCAAATTCAAGCGCGAGTCTGAAGACATGGGCTGTAGCGCAAAGGCGACTCGTGTGTCGTTTACAGGTTTGAAGCAGCATGTGTGCTATAAAGGTAGGTTACTTAAAATTAAAGACAAATAAACAATATTTTCGGGTTTGTTTATTGGCCGTCAGGCGGTTGGGCAGAAGAAAGCCAACGCTTTGGCCAACCAACGCCAGGACAGGGGAGTTTAACATTTACCAATCCTAAATGCCGAACTTTTGATAAGTCAAACCGCAACGTCCTGCTGCTTAATTTTTAACCCTTTGTTCGTATATTTGAATAAATACTTAAGAACCATGCGCACATTAAACGTCTCGATATCAGAAATTGAGTACAATAAATTTGGCATAAAAAACGATCAGTTGACTTTTACAGATTTTATTGACCTGGTTAGCAAGGAATTGACCCGGCAAAATTTGGACAAATGTATAGCGCTTGCTGACAAATACGGCCTTTCACAAATGAACAATGGAGGAAATAACCAATGAAGTAAAAGCTCGTCGTACAGCCACCAAACGTTCCTATGGAACGTAAAGAATATTTTTTGACTTCCTACCCACCAGACGCCCCGATGGGGCGAAACTTCCGCCACCTTTAAAACTTTTGTATTCCTCTCGTCCGCCATATGGCGGACGGCTGGTAGGTAGAAAAAATAAAAGCAATTTATGGCGTTCCATTGGAACGCCTGGTTAACAAAGCGACAATTTGAATTCCACCCGTACTTGAGTCCCTTCGCTATTTTGTGCCTTTTATTTTTTAAATTTGTGCTGTTCATTATTAAGCTTCATGTATATATATAAAGACATAATAACGGTGGAAGATGGTAAACGCAGTGGTAAGCCCTGTATAAGGGACATGCGTATTACAGTTGAAGATATTTTGCGATGGCTGGCTTCGGGGATGTCTTTTGATGATATTTTAACTGATTTCCCCGAACTGACGCGGCAGGATTTACAAGCAGCGCTGGAGTTTTCGGCTATGCGCCAGCATCGAACTATCGTCACAGCATGAAGGTTTTAATCGACCAAAATATTTCTTACCGTATAGTACCTCAAATCGAATCGCTATTTGATCTTTTAACACACGTTAAATTTCTTGGTTGGATAGATTGGAACGACTACGATATTTTTATGAACGCGCGTGAGCAGAAATACGACGCCGTAGTAACGCTTGATGAAGATTTTAATAAACTTTTGCTCCAACACGGCACGCCTCCGAAAATAATCTGGATAAAAACCGGAAACTGCTCCACCGCGAAACTCGTCGAAGTAATAATTATGCACGGGCAAATTATCCTTGATTTTTTGCGTGATGACACCTATGATTGCCTGGAACTTTATGGTTGAGGAATTCAGCTTCCCAATAACTTTACCTTTGCGTTTCTTGCACCCCCGTGCATTCCCCTTGTGAACTGGACCTTCCCCACCGTCCGTCTGACTTCAGACCACTATGCTTGTAATCCTCGCCTGCTTATTTAGCCAGCTGATCTTCTGCTGTATAGGTTTTTAAATTTAGCGCCTTTATATCGTCACTCGCCTGGTTTGCCTGGCAATAAACACCCGATTCTTCAACCGGGTATTTGTGATCGAGGTTGATGTTATTAAAGCTTTCATCGTCTCCCCAGCCGAACCATTTTTGGAATAAGGGTAAAAGTTTGTTATTTCTAATCCCCTCCAAAAAATAAACTTCGTGTTCTTTTTCCTTTATACCCATATCGTACAGTAATTGATCGTGTTCGGTTATTCCGAGCGAATTAAAATATTGCTTCATCCGGAAGTACTCGCAAACGTTGCCGCTTTCCAGTCTGCCCGCAAAATAAAAAGGCATAAACCAGCCGATCACATAACAGCCGGCCGAAATCACTTTGCCGATGATATGGGCCCGCACCTCGTAGTTTTTTGAGATAGGAACATCGTATTGGTTCATCAGGGCAAGCACCTCCTTTCGATGGTTCCATTCATCCGTCTCTATCTGTTTGATAGCTCTTTTCTCTTCCCTGTCTTTCACCGCCCCGGCATGTCCCTGGTAGGCAAATGCTGCTGCTTTTTCAAATGAATAGGCCCTTTGCATCAGGTCGGTTAGTGCTGGATGTGAAAGTTTCATGTAGTTTTGACTGTAGCGTGCTGCGTATTTATGGACAATTTTTGAATTGAAAAATAACAAAAAATACGGGTATTTTAATTGATATGCGCAAAAATGAAACCGGACCAGCTCGCCACTATTTTGATTCTGTAACACGCGCATTACAAATCCATTTAATATTCGTAGTTTTAAGCAATATAAAATGGATAGTTTTTGGCAACATTTACAAAATTTATATAGCGCCAAATCCGTTATTGAGCTCGGATTCTACGTTTTGCTTATTGTTGTTTTCGCCGAAACAGGCCTTTTTTTTGGCTTCTTTTTACCGGGGGACTATTTGCTTTTTATGGCAGGGCTGTTTTGCTCAACGGGCCAATTGGGTGTGCCGATCACGCCATTGGTGCTATCGCTGATAGCAGCCGGCGTGCTGGGCAATTATACGGGTTACTGGTTTGGCGTCCGCACAGGTCCCGCGTTATTTAATAAGGACAATTCATTGTTCTTTAAAAAGCATCATTTGGCCATCGCCAAAGACTTTTACTCCAAATATGGAGCCACGGCCCTGGTTTTAGGCAGATTTTTCCCAATTATTAGAACTTTTGCACCTATCTTTGCAGGAGTAGTTAAAGTGGATATTAAGAAATTCACACTTTACAATTTTATTGGCTGTATCTTGTGGGTCAATGTTTTTACACTTGGTGGCTTTTATATGGGTATAAAGTACCCGCATATTAAAGATTACATCCGCTACATTGTATTGGGGTTAATAATAGTTACATCGCTTCCGCTGGTTTTTGCTTTCTTTAAAGGAAGGCTGCGCAAGCGCGAAAACGTTAAGGAATTAAATTAAAATCATAAATGAGCACCCAGCATCCATGGCACCAGGTTTCGCCCGGTGATGATCTACCAGAAGTTGTTCATGCTGTTATTGAGATACCCAAGGGCTCAAAGGCAAAATATGAAATAGATAAGCCATCTGGTTTACTGAAGCTCGACAGGGTTTTGTTTTCGTCGGTAATGTACCCGGCAAATTATGGATTTATACCGCAAACCTATTGCGACGACAACGACCCGCTGGATATTTTAGTACTGTGCTCTATCGACGTATTCCCGATGTCGATCATCGAAGCGAAGCCCATTGGGGTAATGCACATGGTGGATAACGGCGAACAGGATGACAAGATCATCGCGGTAGCAAAAAATGATATGTCGGTTAATTACATTAACGAAATGAGCGAACTGCCACCACATGCCATGACTGAAATTGTCCGCTTTTTTAAGGATTACAAAAAGCTGGAGGGAAAAAATGTCACAATCGAGCATTTACTGGGCAAGCGTTATGCTTTAAAAGTGATAACCGAAGCGTCGGAATTGTACAAATCTACTTTTCCAGTGTATCAATAATTAACCTATGGGGCCCGATCTCGAAATAAGCTATTTTTATCTTTTTCTTACCTTCTTCCTGGTTTTGCTGAACGGCTTTTTTGTGGCCGCCGAATTTGCTATGGTAAGGGTGCGCGGTTCGCAGCTCGAGATAAAAGCAAAGACGGGCGGCCCTATCGCCAAGCTTGCCCGCGGCATTATCCACAACCTTGATGGCTACCTTGCGGCCACCCAATTGGGCGTTACTATCGCTTCTCTTGGCCTGGGCTGGGTGGGCCAGGATGTAATGACCAAATTAATGCTGCACCTGTTTTTTGCGTTCGGTGTCGTTATCAAATCGCCCTTTGTCATTACATTAAGCAGGGTTATTGCCTTTACCTTTATCACGGTTTTGCACATTGTCTTCGGCGAACTGGCGCCAAAAACAATTGCTATACAACGGTCAGTGCGCACAGTAATGACCATTTCGCTTCCATTACGTATATTCTTTATCGTTTTCAGGCCGTTGATATGGATGCTAAACCGCTTTGCCAATTTCATCTTAAAAATACTCGGCATTAACCAGCTAAAAGGAGAAACAACGCACAGTTCCGAAGAGTTGCAGTATCTGCTTGACCAGGGGAAAGAAACCGGTGCGCTCGACTCTACCGAGCATGAGTTGATCCAGAATGTATTTGACTTTAACGAGCGTGTGGTAAAGAACATCATGGTACCCCGAACGAAAATTTCGGGAATAGAGATCACCACGCCAAGAGAAGAATTATTGGAGACGGTAATCACCGAAGGCTATTCACGCATCCCGGTTTATGATGATACCATAGATAAAATAGTAGGCATCGTCCACGCAAAAGATATTTTACCTCTGCTGGCGCGAAACGAGGAGATCGTGTTGAAGAACATCATCCGTAAGCCTTATTTCATTCCCGAAACAAAAAAAATAAACGATCTGATGGCCGAGCTGCAACAAAAGCGTATCCAGATAGCTATTGTATTGGATGAATTCGGAGGAACGGCGGGCATGGTAACGCTCGAGGATATCGTGGAAGAACTGGTTGGTGAAATACAAGACGAGTACGACGAAGAAAAGCCAATTGTTGAGAAGGTAAATGACCGGGAGTTTATTGTAAACGCACTTGCCCCTATTTACGATGTTAACACGCACTTACCGCATGATCTGCCTGAAGACGGTGATTTTGACACGGTTTCCGGCTGGCTGGGTGAGATATTCGGAAAGATCCCGGACGTGGGCGAGCAAAAAGAATCAAACGGGTATAACATAACCGTGTTAAAGAAATCCGATCAAAATATCGAGTCCGTTAAACTCGAACTACTCATAAATGAAGAAGATGCTGTAGATTTACATTGATCTGCTTTCATCATGCAACTTTTTTATACCCCAGACATCGATCCCGCCAATCCCCAATATTTTCTGAACGAAGAGGAGAGCAAACATTGCGTGCGTGTGCTGCGGCTTGCAAACGGTGACGAAGTGCAATTGATTGATGGTAGGGGCGGCTTTTATTCTGCCAGGATTATAGATGCCCATCCAAAAGGAACGCTTCTCCAGGTATTTTCCACACAAACTGAGTTTAATAAACGAAATCATTATTTACACCTTGCCGTTGCGCCCACCAAAAATATCGAAAGAATGGAGTGGCTTTTGGAGAAAGCGACCGAAATAGGCATCGATGAAATATCGTTCCTGGTATGCCAGCGTTCGGAACGGAGGGACTTGAAGCTGGACCGCCTGAATAAGATCGTTACAGCCGCGGTAAAACAGTCGATTAAAGCTTATCACCCGGTTCTAAATGAACCGGCCGGTTATAACCAGTTTATTAAGCGTCCATTTTCAGGTCAGCAATTTATAGCACATTGCGAAGACGGCGAAAAGACCAGCCTTCGGTCGGAACTGAAGCAAGGAGCTCATTATTTGATCCTCATCGGCCCGGAAGGCGACTTCACTTCGAGTGAGATCGGCGACGCTTTGAACAATGGTTTTAAAGCAATAACTTTAGGCGAGAGTCGTTTGAGAACTGAAACGGCAGCTTTAGAAGCCTGTTTCGAAGTGAATTTTTTAAATCGTTAAAGATGAAGCGTACAATTTGTGCAGTTATTGGGTGCTGTTTTCTTCTTTTAACAGGCAGTTTTAACACTGCTACCTATAAGATGGCCAAACTTAAGTACAATGGCGGCGGCGATTGGTACGGCGACCGCACGGCGCTGCCTAACCTAATAAAATTTTGTAACGATAATTTGAAGACCAACTTTCAGCCAGAGGATGACGTGGTAGAAGTGGGGAGCGCTGAAATATTCAATTATCCGTTTATTTTTATGACGGGACATGGCAACGTGATCTTCTCAGACCAGGAGGCGCTTAACCTGCGCAAATATCTTACCGGCGGTGGCTTTTTGCATATCGATGATAATTATGGCCTTGATCCGTACGTGCGGCCACAAATGAAAAAGGTGTTCCCTGAACTGGATTTTGTGGAGTTGCCTATAAACCATCCTATTTACCACCAAAAATTTGAATTCCCGATGGGATTGCCAAAAATACACGAACATGATGGCAAGCGCGCCCAGGGTTTTGGGTTGATATACAAGGGAAGGCTGGTGTGTTTTTATACCTACGAATGCGACCTTGGGAACGGCTGGGAAGATTTTGGCACCTACGCCGGCGATACGCAGGAGACTCGTTTAAAAGCGCTAAAAATGGGCGCCAACCTGGTGCAATACGTCTTAACCCAACAATGATCTCCCCCCCGTCTCGAATCTCATATCTCATATCTCATATCTCATATCTCACATCTAAAAAATGTACCATCTTAAAGTAAATAACCAATACAATTTTAAGGCAGACAAAAAAGGGGATGACCTCATTATCAATGGCGAGAAAGTGGCGGCTGATATGAAGCAAATAAACGCTTCGTCATGGCATATCCTCAATCACCTGGAATCTTACAACGCGGAAGTGGTGAGCTTTAATTCAGCTGAGAAGACCGCGCTGGTCAAAGTCAATAATAATCTTTATACGGTTACGGCAAAAGACCAGTTTGACTTGCTGCTCGATCAATTGGGTTTAAGCACGCTGAACGGTGCCAGGGTGAGCGAATTGAAAGCACCTATGCCTGGCATGGTATTGAAAGTTTTTGTTGATGAGGGGTCGGAAGTAAAAAAAGGCGATAATCTTTTGATTTTGGAGGCGATGAAAATGGAAAATATCATTAAGGCGCCTGCAGATGTTGTGGTAAAATCAGTAAAAATTAAGCCCGGAGATAAAGTGGAGAAAAACCAGCTATTGATCTTGTTTTAAACCGGTTTTTAGAGAAAGTAATTCTCCGAGGCGAAATACTTATAAAAGAAACAGCCCGCCTGAATTTTCAGGCGGGCTGTTTCTTTGTATATGGATTGGATTGATCTATTGTCCTTTCGCGTTAAAATCTTTAGCTTTTTTAATGCTATAATGTGGCTTACCTTCAGGATGTACTTCAGGCTCGCCCACCAGGGTCATGGCGCAACGGAAACCTACTTCGGCACTTGATACATCTTCATCCATAAAACGGCGGGTCGCTGGGTTTAACCAAAAAGCAAGGTCATTCCACGAGCCTCCTTTATAAACCTTCGAATGGTCGTTTACCAAAGTGGTCGTTCCATACAAAGTAGTGTTAACTGTGTCGCCATAGCCCCTGGCGTCCGGGTTGAATTTCTTGCCTTCCAGCGGGTTTTTGGTGGCTGGTGTCGCGGCAGTGTTGGTTGCATTGGCAGCAACGGCAGCGCCCGAAGTAGCCGTATTGGGCTGGTTAGGGTTAGCGTTGTTAGCAGCCTGCTGGGCCAGGTAGTCGGCGTATTTTTGTTTTTTGTTGCCTGTAGACGCATCCTTTATAGGGCGGCCATACTTATCTTTGGCATACAGGCCTTTCGAAGCATCTGCCAGCCTTTTGTTACTAAACTCGTTACCACGGAAGGGGTTAAAATCGTTAACCTCTTCAAACGATGTCTGACGGTAAGTGTCCTCAACCCATTCGTTTACGTTGCCAGCCATATTATACAAACCAAAATCGTTTGGTGGATTCGACCGAACCGGCGCGGTAATATCAGCCTTATCATTCAAATATCCGCCTACACCCATGTTATCGCCCAGGCCGCGCTTAAAGTTGGCAAGGATAAGCCCACGGGTCGCGCGTTTTGACGAACGCACGCCTAAACCGTTCCATGGATATATTTTATTATCGTCAATATTTTCATATTGTGTATTGCCGATCAAACCCAAAGCAGCATACTCCCACTCAGCCTCGGAAGGCAGGCGGTAAGCCTGTTTCAAAATACCATCTTCCATGCGAACGTGCCTCACGGGTTGCTTGCCTGCTTTACCATTTGCGCCGGTAGTCACCTTTGCATTTGGACTAAGGTCTGTAATCATTTTTTTACCGTCGATACCAGGGCCGGCGTACTGGCCGTTAAGGTAAATATCAGTATTAAACGGGTCTTTATTTGACGGCGCCGGTGCGACTTTCTTCCCTTTACCGGTTCCGTTCAGGTCAGTCCAGGCAACCATGCGGCCGGTCTCGCGCAGTATGTTTTCGTTAACGCGGTCGGTACGCCAAACGCAATAATCTTGCACCTGGTCCCAGCTAACACCCACAACCGGGTAGTCCTGAAAAGCAGGGTGTCTTAAATAATTATCAACGTAAGGTTCGTTGTATGCAAGCGGGTTGCGCCAAACAAGCGTATCGGGCAGCGCATTGTAGTACAATTCATGGTCATCGGGATACGTAGTACTAATCCAGTGCAAATAATCCAGCCAGTCCTGGTTGGCTACTTCGGTTTCGTCCATATAAAATGAAGGAACGGTAACCCTTCGCCGAACGTTATCATAATCATAGGTAACATCCTGGTCGGCGCTGCCGCCCATCACAAAAGTACCGCCTTCAATCGGCACCAGGCCGGGGCCGGGGGTGGGGTGCGTTTTCCTGAAACGTTCGTATCCGCCGGTTTTTTTATCGTTATAAGTAATACCGGTTTTGTCAGATTGCGGTTTCTTGCTACAACCACTCATTAACGCCCCCAGGGCAAATGCCGCAATCGCAAATCGCGTAAAAAGTACTTTCATATTCTTACTCTAAATTTTGGAAGGTAAATTTAATACATTTTGCCTAAAATGCTAATTTTTTTAACCTAAAAGTTTTAAAGATATCAACGCTGTCGGCGTTTTTCTACGTTATTAGGGTCTTTCATGTTTCAAAAATTAATTTTTTTTCGGTGGAAAACTTCTTTGCCTACTTTAACGTAATAGCGGTCATTTATTTTATATTTATTATTTGAAAGTAATAAAAAATTGATTTGATGATGAAATTTTCTCTTAAAGGTACTATTATTATAATAATTCTTTTTTCTCCCCGACTGATCCTGGCCCAGGCCAATGGTGTAAGCGTCAACGGAAGCACATATGATCCCGCTTCAGTTGCTGCAGTGCCTTTTTTGAATATAACACCCGATTCTCGCTCCGGGGCTATGGGCGATGCCGGCGTTGCGATTTCCCCCGACGTTAATGCAAATTACTGGAACCCGTCGAAGTTAGCTTTTCTTCAAAGCGACGACGATGTTTCATTATCATACAGTCCATGGCTCCGCCAATTGGTGCCTGACATCAGTTTGTCTTATTTAAGTTATGCACATAAGCTGGATGAAAGGGATGCTATTGGCGCCTCGTTACGATATTTTAATTACGGCACCATACAGTTCAGAGACGGCAATCAAAACGACCTGGGCACCTATTCGCCCAATGAATTTCAACTGAATGGTTCATTTGCGCGTAAATTCGGCGAAGGTTTTTCTCTTGCGCTTACGGCAGGATATGTCCATTCTAATTTATCCAACGCTTTTTTTTCCACAGGTACCGGCGCACAGACGAAAGCAGGAAACGCCCTGGCAGCGGGTGTTTCTTTGTATTCAGAAAATAAATTGCAGGAATTTGGGGGCTCGGATGCTACGCTTGCTTTCGGCCTGAATATTTCAAACATCGGCTCCAAGATCAGTTACAGTAACGACGGGCCAAAATATTTCCTGCCGGCTAACCTGCGGTTGGGCGTGGCCAATACCATTAATCTTGACGACTATAACCAGGTAACTTTTACAGTTGATTTTAATAAATTACTGGTTCCCACCCCTCCTATCGTCGACTCGGCAGGTAATGTTGTTAAGGGTTCGAGCACAAACGTATCAGTACCAGCAGGTATTTTTCAATCATTTACCGACGCCCCTAATGGCTTTAGCCAGGAACTGCAGGAAGTTACCATCTCGGCTGGGTTTGAATACTGGTATGCACAGCGGTTTGCGTTGCGCGCGGGCTATTTTTACGAGAATCCCAACAACGGCGGCTCGCACTATTTTACTATGGGTGTCGGTTTTAAATATGATATTTTTGATTTCGACTTTTCGTACCTTGCCGCCAGCCAGCAAAATAGTCCGCTGGCCAATACCCTCCGTTTTTCACTTATTGCTAGCTTTGGTGGCGACAAAAACGTTCACAAACAGTAATGACAAAGATCAAAGTAGGCTTTGGGTTTGATGTACACCAGTTAAAGGAGAAACACCCGTTTATTTTAGGAGGGGTAAACCTGGAGCACCATTCAGGCGCATTTGGCCACTCAGACGCCGATGTGTTAGTTCATGCCATTTGCGATGCCTTATTAGGTGCAGCCAATCTGCGCGATATCGGCTTCCATTTTTCCAACAAGGATGAACGCTGGAAAGGCATCAGCAGTTTGGTATTACTGCAGCATGTAGTGAAGCTTTTGGGCGAAAAAAACTGGCGGATAGGCAATATCGATGCGATGGTATGCCTGGAAGCGCCAAAGATCAACCCGCATATCCCCCGAATGAAGGCAAATATCGCCAAAGCCGCCGGCATTGCCGAAGATGATATCTCCATCAAAGCCACCACCAATGAGCAATTAGGGTTTATCGGGCGTGAAGAAGGTGTTGTGGCTTATGCGGTTTGTTTGATTGAGAAAATTTAAAAGCCCGTTCCCAAGCTGTCAACTTTAAGTTAACACTTGGTTTTCCCCCCGCCAATCCCCATGCACAAAAGTTTAAACAGGGTATACACAGGGTATACACATTTCAAAAATTGTAAATCACAAGTGGTTAATAGTCAATAAATTGCACCACAAAATTACAAAACAGGGTTTACACTTTTATTTCCAATGGAGCGTTCCAGGTGTTCCATTTTTACTCATGGAACACCCGGAACATCATGAAACATGCTGATTATCAATCATTTCAATATTTAACTATTGATTAATTTTCATAAGTATCTGATAATCAACTATTTCAAAAACAAGCTTTTTAACCAAATGATGCAATTAACTGACAATCAGGTGCCCCAGCTTTTCTGTTTAAAAAAGAAATCGGTCATCCGCATTTTACCATCCGGCGCCAGCATTTTCAAACCGTTACAATTTCTTCCGCCTTTGTTGGTGTTTTTCACCAACAAACCGAAATGCCTAACCGCCATGCAATCGATGCATGGTTTGGGTTAAACATCCCCTGGTTCAGGCGCGTCTGACGGGCTGGCCAAAAGCGCAAAGGCGAGTCGTGCCCCGTTGACAGGTCGCCGACAATGCTTTTACGTTTCCGCCTTTGTTGGTGTTTTTCACCAACAAACCGAAATGCCTTACCGCCATGCAATCGATGCATGGTTTAGGCTAAACATCATCGTACCGATATGAAATTCGCCCGGGCTGGTAGTTTGTCCTGCGGGTTCGGTTTAAATGCCTGGCACGCGGGTCTTGTTGGTGAAAAACACCAACAAGGGCGGGAAAATCATAAACTTTGGCTGGCTGTAAAGGAGTCTTCTACCTTGGATTTAGTTCCGACCGATGAGATAGAAAGGGTTGAAAATTACATGCAGGAGCATGGGGTTGAGCCTTTATTTTAAATCGGTACTACCCCCCGCCTACACCGTGGCCACATCCTTCTTTATAGTAACATTCCCTGTCCGCTTCAACGCTCCCCAGCCGCTTAGCTCGCCTTTTACGGCCCTGCGGATGGATTTAAACAGCACATAGTACATCAGCTGCCGCCACAGAAAGCGCTGGGGGATAATGTAAATGAGCTTTTTGTAGTCTTCCTTTTGCATCCAAAACGCAACGGTGGCCACCACACAATCTATCAAAACGAACCCGACATAATAGGCGATTATTTTACCGGGATGTTCGCTGAACAGGCCGAGGATCATAAAAAGATCGGCAAGCGGCGAGAACAGGGGAAGTATGATCTGAAAAATCAGGATATTGGGCATACCCACCATGCCGAAGAATTTATATTTTTTATTGAAGAGGGCGTCTTTATTTTTCCAAAAGCTTTGCATTACGCCAAAACTCCAGCGGAAACGTTGCTTGAGCAGGCCGTTTACGGTTTCGGGGGCCTCGGTGTAAGCTATCGCGTCATCGCTATTCCTTACGATGTAGCCCTGTTTTAAAATGCGCATCGTTAAGTCGCAGTCTTCAGCCAAAGTATCTAAAGTAAACCCGCCTGCCTTGTAAATGGCCGCTTTGCGGAAGGCGCCTATTGCGCCGGGGACAACGGTAATGCTGTTGATCAGGTCGAATGCCCGCCGGTCCATGTTCTGTGCGGTAATATATTCGATAGACTGCCACAGCGTGATCAGGTTATTCTCGTTACCAACCTTAACTGTGCCCGCAACAGCCCCGATCTCGGTATCGGTAAAAAAGGCCATCAGGTGGTAAATAGCATCCTTTTTAAGCTGCGTATCGGCATCGATACAAACCACAAAATCATTTTTTGCATGGTTGATGCCAAAGTTCAGCGCCGATGCCTTGCCGCCATTGGGTTTGGTAAGCACCTGCACCAACGGGTGATTTCCGTAAGCATTATTTACCAGTTCAAAGGTTTTGTCTTTCGAGCCGTCGTCGATAAAAATTATTTCAAATGAGTGGTATTCCGTTTGCAGCAGGCTTTGGATGGTTTTTATGGCGGTTACCTCTTCGTTATAGCCCGGCACAATAATGCTTACCGCCGGCAACGTTGCCGGGTCAATCGCGCCTGCGGCCTTCTCTTCTTTTTTGTTGTCAGCATATTGGCGGATGGCAAGTATCGCTATTAAAACAATACGCCCAACGGCCAGGAAGATGGCGGAAAGGAACAGGTAGATCAGGAACCAGTTGCCATAAAAATAAAACTCGACAAAGAAATTATAGAAAGAGCCCAATATGCCTGAATTAGCGTCATCCCGGATAGGCGGCATCAATTC
>JABDHD010000070.1:0-1826 GCA_013285685.1 Bacteroidota bacterium | reverse complement strand
GTATGCAGTACATCCGCAATAGTGGTGAATTTGTAGCCGTGACTTTTAAAAAAATGAATGATCCTCGGCAGGGCTTTTACGGTTTCCTCACGCGTATCTCCGCCGGCGTCATGCAGCAGCAGCATCGATCCGGCGTCCTTCTGCTTAATTGTGCGCGCCACAATACTATCCGCTGTAACACCTGGCTGCCAATCCCACGGGTCGATTGATTCACCAATGGTAATGTAGCTTTGCTTGCGGCTTTCGGCAACAGGTATAACCTCCGCCAGGGTTTGCGGCTCGGCATCCGCGTTGAACGGCGGCCTGAATAAGATGGTGCTCCGCCCGGTAACCGACTCGATGAGCTTGCGGGTAGCATTAAGCTCAAGATTTACCCGGTTCAGGCTGATGGTTGAAATATCAGGATGAAAGAAGGTATGATTACCGATCTCGTACCCCTCTTCAAATTCCCTCCGGAGTATGGGGACATTTTTTTCCGCCATGGAACCGACCACAAAAAATGCCGCCGGCACGTGTTCGCGCTTTAGTATATCGAGAATCCGGGGGGTATATTCCGGATCAGGGCCATCGTCAAATGTCAGTACGATTTTGCCGGGTGCATAACCGTATTTCTTGATCACGTACTTGGTAGGCAATTGCAGGTAATGCTGATCAGTAATGGTAAAATTGCTGGTATCCATTTGCACATTGATCCTGCCCGGTTTCGGAACGGTCACCAGGTCAAGTACTTCGCCGTCGCCATCGTAATCTATCTTGTTATTCAAACCCACCGAATCGAGCCGCTTAATATCTATGCCTGTTTTCCGCAGAGAGTCGATAGACAAGTTTTTCTGGAAGAACGACCATAGACGGGGGTCCTCACTTCCCATTCTCCATAAGGCCACACCGCCGGTGTCCCAGTCGTCAGCCATGCGGATCACATTGAAATTGGTGGCGGCATCGGTAAAGTAAACCGTATGTTCAAGGCTGTCTAAATCATAGTAGGTATAATGCAGGTTGGCCGAGCTGGGGTCGTAGGTGATCTTGCTGCCGTTGGATTGGGCGATACTTATCGCCGCCGGATAGCCTATTGGCTTGCCCACGCTGCTTTCCGGCCAGTCATAGGCGCCCCCGGCCACCGTAAGGATAACTTTTTCGCTGGGGATGCGGGTGCAAACATCGTCGAGTATCTGTTCAACCCAATGCTGGTTTGAAAGATCGCCGGCGTTGCTGCTTTCATTATGCTCGTCGATAGCCATGACAAACAAAAAGTCATTCACTTTTTGCAGGCGCTCCAGGTCGTAGGTTTCATCGTCAGGAATGACGTTCATCGTAACAAGCAAACCTTGCGGGTGCAGGATGGAATAAAGGTCGTTCTCAAAATCAATATATTCCTTGCTGTTGATGTTCTTGATATTGTCGAAATCCAGGTTTATGCCTTTAAATTTAAACCTGTTAAGCTGCTCAGCAAGGTTGTTAATGAATTGGGTGCGCAGTTTTTTATTTTTGATGATGCGCTCCACATCGGCTAAATCGTACCCGCCGTTTGATTTATTGTAGTCAACATAATTTGAAAGGGATATCAAAACAGGCTTGCGATATTTCCTGTTTAAATTGATCAGCCCGGTATCAATATTGGCAATCATCGTATCGCGGCCGGGCATAATAAAAAAGCCCTCGCTAACGATCATATCCAGTTTGCTATAATTGGCCTGAAGGGAAGTGTATGCCTGCGGTTCCCAGGCGCGGTAAAAACCGGCATTTATACGGTCTTTGTTATTCGGGTGCTTTAGCTGGTGCTGGCGCCTGGCCTTTGCAATCTTTTGAATCTGGGCCTTGTCAATTTT
>JABDHD010000069.1 GCA_013285685.1 Bacteroidota bacterium | reverse complement strand
TAAAACTTCCATACGCCGACTGGCCGTACAGGAATGGCGGGTTCGGCTTTTGAAGCAGCTCATTCAGGCGGTCGCCGAGCATCTCGTTAAAAAGCTGAACGCGCATGCTTTGCATATAATCGGCTGTCGTTTTTACAATCGTTTCGGGATGTTTTACAATAATTTCAGCCAGGGTATAAGAGAATTCCTTGTCAGTGGCTATTTTAACCGCCGTGCCGGGTGTTGGCGGAACGGTATAATAGGTTCTTGGTTTCTCATTGGGCGGGTTGGTTAGCGAGCCGAAATCATATTTAATGGCGCTAAGCACAGCCATCGGGTCAAAGTCGCCTACCGCGATAACCGCTTCCAGGTCGGGCCGGTACCAATCGTGGTAAAAGGCTTTAATGGTTTCGGGCTGAAAATTCTTTATAATATCTTCTTTCCCTATAGGCAGGCGGTCTGCATAGCGCGAATTGTTTAGTAAAACCGGCCAGGTTTGGTAACGCAGCCGTTCTTCGGCGTTTTTTCCGCGGGCCAGTTCTTCGCCAAGCACCACGCCGCGTTCGGCATCAATCTCTTTCGGGTCGAAGGTTTGGTAAGCGGCCCAGTTGGCTAATATATTCAGCCCGTTTGCAAAAACTTTATCGCTGTCGGTCGGCAAGGGCAATTGGTAAACCGTTTCGTCAAATGAAGTATAGGCATTCAGGTCGGCGCCAAATTTGATACCCGATTTTTGCAGGTAGTTTACCAGTTCGTTTTTCGGGTAATCGCGTGTGCCGTTAAAGGCCATGTGTTCGGTAAAATGCGCCAGGCCCTGCTGGTTGTCATCCTCCAGCACCGAGCCAGCTTTCACCACCAGGTAAAGCACCGCCCGGTTTTTGGGCTCCGTATTTTTGCGAATATAATAGGTTAAGCCATTGGGCAATTTGCCGGTAAGCAGGTCAGGGTCCGTGGGTAAAGTTGCGGGTTCAGCTTTTTGGGCGGCTGCGGCCGGTTTTGCTTTTTGGCCGGCCGCAGGTTTCTTTTTAACCTGCTGGGCATATAAGCCGCCTGATATGATTAGTGTTGTTAAGGTTGCAAGGAAAAGCTTACGCGTCAAATTCATTTTCAATCGTTTAAAAAAAGTGTGCTAAGATGCAAAACGAAAACGGCAGGCGCAAATAATGGGCGGCCATTTGTTTTGGGGATTGTGTTAAATAATGTTAAAGGGGATATATCCAACTCACATCAAGTTCAGGAAATTCGCCCCGCGCAACGCATGTAAATGGCCGGCGTGGACATGAAAGTAAGGCTGGCAGGGCGAAAAGTCAGAAATTTGTCCATTTGCTTGTCCATTTCGCAACAACACTCAAGTGTTTATACGCATTGTATTGATACTCAACTATTTACAAATTTTAATAAATTTCAAAAACAGTATCTAACTAATAATCACCCAATTGCATATTACGGATAACGGAGAAAAAGCCGGAAATTTGTCCATTTGCTTGTCCATTTCGCTTCAATACCCAAGTGTATATAGTTATCATATTGATTATCAATTACGTATATATTTTATAAATTTTAAATGTTGTATCTAACTAATAACCAGGCAATTTTCCGCCCTTGCAGAGTCTCCTACTGTCCCCGCAGGGTCTCCGAAGGGACCCTGCGCTGCGTGTCGGGGAGGAAAAAAATGTTTAATTTTAACCTGTGCGAATAGTCGCTAATTTGATAAGCACTCAACCAGGCACACAGCGCAGGGTCCCTTCGGAGACCCTGCGGGGACAAAAGGGATTGGCCACCCTGTTGAAACGGTGTGATACTATCTTACTGCTTCCTAAATGACAAACAATAATGGACATAAATAAACGCTATAAAACTCTTCTGGCAGTAATATTATTTGCCGTGTTTTCTAAAGCAGGTACATGTCAAGTGGGGGCCGACAATACTCCGGAAAACAATATCGATACCGCTTTAATTGGTCATTTGAATAGGCTGTTATACGACTCCGTTAAAGTTTTTTATTTCAACCGGGAAAAAGATGAGACTACAGATTTTAGCACTGTTGTAACCGGTCCAAGAATTTATGATTCCGTTTCCAATGATACCGTCTACACCATGTTAAACGGTTCTCGAACCGATGATCGTGGCAGAATAATTTCCAACAGTGATAGTAGGTCGATAGTGGAGATTTTAAAGAAATCAAATACTGACAATTATCATAAGGATGATCCCGTTGGCCCATATATACCAACGGTGGGGTTCGTCTTTTTTCACTTGGGGAAACCTTGCGCACATTTGGATATAGGGTATGGTACGAATAAATTGCAATTGGAAATATTTGAGAAAAAGCAGGCTTATAGATATAAAAGAGATCTATTGGGCGAAAACACTCAAGCAATTTTTGAGTATTTAATAACAAAATATAAATTACCGCATTGGGTGCTGTCACCTTATTGAGACGGGCAATGTCGCAACAGCTATTTCCATTATCGCACAGTCTCCAACGGTCCCCCTGGGGCATCCCTTTTTCATCAAGGCCATCCTAAAATCCTAAAAATCCCGGTTCAGACAAATGTGTTAGTCCTCAACGATGTTGGGGAGATACCGGCCTTTGCGGTTTAGGCCTTGAGCAGCGTGAGCGGATAGCCGGCCCGCCTAAAGGCGGGAACGCTCAAATCAGTAAGCAGTTTGCAGGGGCAGTTAGCCGTGAATGTCCGGCGACCTGTCTGGCGGGAGACGCGATGTATCGCGTCTCTACAAAACTTCCACCACCTGCCAGTCAAAATCTGTGTAATCATATAAATCCATCTAAAATCTGTGATTATTTCCTAACTTTGCACCTCTAAAATTTTTGGTGAAACAGGCAGCATGTATAAGGAATATAAAGCTTTAAATTTATCGGAGACCGGCACGGAAATACTGGCGTTTTGGAAGAAGCACAACATCTTCAAAAAAAGCATCAGCAGCCGCCCGGCGAATAATCCTTACACCTTTTATGAGGGGCCGCCGAGCGCAAACGGCATGCCCGGAATTCACCACGTAATGGCGCGCGCCATAAAAGATATTTTTTGCCGCTACAAAACGCTTAAAGGCTACCAGGTAAAACGCAAAGGCGGCTGGGATACGCACGGCCTGCCCATTGAGCTTGCGGTAGAAAAAGCATTGGGCATCACCAAAGATGATATCGGTAAAAAGATATCTGTTGAAGATTACAATAATGCCTGCCGCAAGGAGGTGATGCGGTATACCGATATCTGGAACGACCTCACCGAAAAAATGGGTTACTGGGTCGACCTTGAGGATCCTTACATCACCTACAAAAACGAATACATCGAGACGCTTTGGTGGATATTGAAGCAACTGCACGAAAAAGACCTGCTTTATAAGGGTTATACCGTTCAGCCGTATTCGCCAAAATCGGGCACCGGCCTGAGCTCGCACGAGCTGAACCAGCCGGGCACTTATAAAAATGTAAAGGATACTTCGGTCACCGCGCAATTCAAGGTAAAACGGGATAAGGACTCCGAATTTCTGTTTGAGGGCGTTGATACCGATTTATACATCCTGGCCTGGACGACCACGCCATGGACCTTACCGGCCAATTGCGCGTTGGCGGTAGGGCCAAATATCAGGTACGTAAAACTAAAAACGTTTAATCAATATACCGGAATCCCGGTGACGGTGATCCTGGCAGATGCTTTAGTTGGTAAAGTAGCCGGGCCAAATGTCGTTCCAACTTTGGACGGCTTACAGTATGATCCTAAAAACAAAACACAACCTTACGCTTACTACAGCGCGGGAGTTGCAACGGGACACATTTCAGGCTCGGAATTAGTTGGCCTGCATTATGAGCAATTAATGCCCTATGTAACCAATGCCGACCTGGAAGCAAACGCCTTCAGGGTGATCGCTGCCGATTTTGTGACCACCGAAGATGGTACCGGTATCGTGCATACCGCATCGGTTTTTGGTTCGGACGACTTCAGGGCATGTAAAGAAAACGGCGTGCCATCGGTAATGGTGAAGGATGAAGCCGGCAAAGAAGTACCGCTGGTGAATAAGCAGGGGCGCTTTGTGGATGAGGTGACCGATTTTGCCGGTCGTTATGTAAAAGAAGAATATTACAGCAAGGAAGAACGCGAAGAGCCGGGTTTTAAGCCGACAGACGTGCTGATCTCCATCAAACTAAAAGAAGAAAACAAAGCATTCGACGTAAAAAAATACGAACACAGCTACCCGCACAGCTGGCGCTCGGACGAGCCGATTTTATATTACCCGCTCGACAGCTGGTTTATCCGCACCACCGCCGTAAAGGATAAAATGGTGGCGCTGAACAAAACCATCAACTGGAAACCTGAATCGACCGGTACAGGCCGTTTTGGCAACTGGCTGGAAAACCTGGTGGACTGGAACCTTTCGCGTTCGCGCTTTTGGGGTACCCCGCTGCCGATATGGCGCGAGGAGAATGGCCCGGAAGAGAAATGTATCGGCTCTATTGCCGAGCTGGAAGCGGAGATTGACAAAGCCATAAAAGCCGGCGCTATGCCTGAAGGCTTCGAAATAGTCGATCTGCACCGGCCGTATGTTGATGATGTGATCCTGGTATCATCGACCGGTAAACCGATGTTCCGCGAACCCGACCTGATCGACGTTTGGTTTGACAGCGGCGCCATGCCGTACGCACAGTGGCATTTTCCATTCGAAAATAAGGAACAATTTGAAAATTCGTACCCCGCGGATTTTATCGCCGAAGGCGTTGACCAAACCCGCGGCTGGTTTTTTACGCTGCATGCCATTGCGGTGATGCTAAGCGAGGCCAGCGACGAGGTAAAAGCCGTTAATGCCAAAGTGGGCAATAAGGGGGTCGCGTTTAAAAATGTGGTTTCAAACGGCCTGGTGCTGGATAAAAACGGCAATAAAATGTCCAAGCGATTGGGGAATGCGGTTGACCCGTTCTCCACCATCAAACAATACGGCCCGGATGCCGCACGCTGGTATATGATCAGCAATGCATCGCCCTGGGATAACCTGAAGTTTAATATGGAAGGGCTGGATGAAGTGCGTCGCAAATTCTTCGGCACGCTTTATAATACTTATGCATTCTTCGCGCTATATGCCAATATCGATAAGTTCAGGTATGCCGAGGCGGAAATCAATATAAAAGACAGGCCGGAGATCGACCAGTGGATCATCTCGCTGCTGAACACATTGAGCAAGGATGTCGACGGGTTTTATGCTGATTATGAACCCACCAAAGCATCCCGCGCGATACAGGAGTTTGTGGACGAGCACCTGAGCAACTGGTATGTGCGCCTGAGCCGCCGCCGGTTTTGGAAGCCTGTCCGCCGTGGGGCTGAGGGCGGCCATGGCGGATCGGAGGATTCGTATGATAAATTATCGGCCTACCAAACGCTTTATACTTGTTTGATTACGATAGCCAAACTGATGTCGCCGGTTGCGCCGTTCTTTGCCGACAGGTTGTATACCGATCTTAATAAGACTACCCATAAAGAGGAATTTGAATCGGTACACCTGGCGTATTTTCCGGAATATGATAAGTCCGTCGTAAATAAAGCATTGGAAGAGCGCATGCAGATGGCCCAGGATATTTCTTCGCTGGTATTGTCGCTGCGCAAAAAGGTGGGCATAAATGTCCGCCAGCCGCTGAGCAGGGTGCTGCTGCCTATTTTGAATAAGAACTTTGAACACCAGGTTGACCAGGTAAAGGATCTGATCTTATCCGAAACTAATGTTAAAGGCATCGAGTATATCACGGATGCTTCCGGCTTTATCAAAAAGAAGATCAAACCAAACTTTAAGGCCCTTGGTGCGAAAGTTGGAAAGGATATGAAAGCGGTGGCTGAGGCGATAGGTAACCTTAGTGCAGAAAAAATTGCGCAACTGGAAACGGAAGGGGCAATTGAACTCACTACTCACCACACACTGCTCATTACCGATGTGGAGATCATTGCCGAAGATGTACCCGGCTGGCAAGTTGCAAATTTGGGAAAACTAACCGTGGCTTTAGATGTTACCATATCCAACCCATTGAAACAGGAGGGTTTGGCACGGGAATTGGTTAACAGGGTACAAAACCTGCGCAAAACAAGCGGACTGGAAGTTACCGACAGGATAAATGTGCGTATAAAATGTGCAGACTATATTTGGGAAGCAGTGAATAATAATTTATCCTATATTTGCGCCGAAATTTTGGCAGACAGTATTCTTACTGATAATGAGCTAACTGAAGGTGAAAAGACAGAGATTGATGGAAATGAAATTTTGATTGCTATTAGTAAAACGTAAATGAAACAAGAAAACGAAAAGACCAGGTACTCCGAATCGGATCTGCAGGAATTTAGAGGCATATTGCTCGATAAGCTGCGCATAGCCAAAGAAGAATTGAACTCGCTTGCTACTTCGCTGAGCTCGCCGAATGCCAATGGCACCGATGATACCGCGGGTACTTACAAAACCCTGGAAGACGGGTCGGCAACACTTGAGAAGGAACAGATCAACCAGCTGGCCGCCCGCCAGAAAAAATTTATCGAACAGCTGGAGGCGGCACTTGTCCGCATAGAGAACAAAACCTATGGCATTTGCCGCGAAACCGGCAAACTGATCCCTAAGGAACGTTTACGCGCTGTGCCGCATACCACCCTGAGCATGGAGGCAAAACTCAGGCAATAAATGAAAGCCGCTTATACCAAACCATTTCTTTTAATTGCCGTAATTTTAATTGCCGACCAGCTGATAAAAACCTGGGTCCGGACGCATATAGAGCAGGACCTGGGCGCCATCCACTTATTAGGCAAAAAGGTCATGCTGCGTTACAGTTTGAACAACGGCATGGCCTTTGGCTGGGAAATTGGCGGCGAAGGCGGCAAGCTTGCTTTAACTATATTCAGAATTTTGGCGGTGACCTGCATAGGTTATGGCCTCGTATACCTTATCAGGCATAAATACCACCGCGGCCTCATTTGGTGCGTTGCGCTCATCTTTGCCGGCGCAATGGGCAATATCATCGATTCAACCTTTTACGGCCTCATCTACCAGCACCGCAAATTATTTGAAGGACAGGTGGTTGATATGTTTTATTTCCCGCTTTTTAGAGGGACCTGGCCTTCCTGGGTACCGGTTTGGCATAGCCAGGAGTTTAGATTTTTCGAGCCGATATTTAACCTGGCCGATGCATCCATATCGGTTGGCGTGATTGCTATTTTACTTTTCCAGAAACGCTATTTTAAACGCGAACATCCTGAACCGGCCGCGCCGAATAGCGAGATGGTTGAGGAATAGGTTTGTTCATTGGTTCATTGGTTCATTGGTTCATTGGTTCATTAGTTCATTGGTTCATTGGTGGTTGATTGGCTAACGAAGATGAAGTTTTGTCTTTCCCAACACGCTTTTCTCTTAATTCTTTTTTACTATTTTTGACGCACAAAAAAATCAAAGATTATGGAATTTCCGGCAGGGTTAAAATACACTAAGGATCACGAGTGGATCAAAGTCGATGGCAATGTGGCTACTATAGGCATCACCGAATTTGCGCAGCGCGAACTGGGCGATATCGTTTACATCGATATCACCTCACTCGGTAAGGAAGTGGGCAAAGATGACGTGTTTGGCACCGTTGAAGCCGTTAAAACCGTATCCGATCTGTTTATGCCGGTTGCAGGGACAATCGATTCTGTTAATCCCGCATTGGACAAACAACCCGAGCTGGTAAACAGCGACCCCTACGGCGAAGGGTGGATGGTAAAAGCAACCGTAAATGACCCTGCCGACCTGGATGGTTTATTATCTGCCGAAGACTATCAATCGCTTGTCGGCGCCTGATTTTGGGCGTAATTTTAAAGATATAAGGCCTGCTTTGCGGGCTTTTTTTATTGTGACATGCTGAGATAGATAAGTGCAAAATATTTTGAGGCGACCGGCCTTTGTGCCACTTAGTGCATCCTTTGTGGTAAAAGTTAGCCATTAAGATCACAAAGTCTGTTTTTTGGCGACAGGTTGCCTGTTTGTGAGGCAACATTTATCCCCCATACAATCGTATAAACTGTTGGGAATAATTTTTTTGCAGCGCATATTATTCAGGGATTTGCAGAGTTATTAGATTTTAAATAGTAGGGGCTAAAGCAAAAATTATTATGAAGAAAAAACTTTTACTCATTGGTTTGCTGGGATTAATGACATTGTCGTCATGCGGCATTTTTCATAAGGGCTGCGGTTGCCCGCATTTTGGGAGGGTTAATAATAATGTGCAGATGTGCGGATATGCAAATGTGCAGATGTGTTAAGATGATGTGCAGATGTGCGGATATGCAAATGTGCAGATGTGTTAAGATGATGTGCAGATGTGCGGATATGCAGATGTGTTAAGATGATGTGCGGATATGCAAATGTGCAGATGTGCAGATGCCTTTTGGGATTGCGTGCTATTTTAAAGAGATAAATTTTCATCCGCACATTTGCACATCTGAAATTTGCACATCAAAAATGACGTATAGCTCAGAAAAATGTGATTCCAATCGCTTTTCTTATTTGGATTAAATTTAAATAAGCTTTACCTTTGACTCGGAAATTGATTTAAAACTATGACGCTCTCAGAACTTAAAAAAGGGGTAGTTGGAATTGTAAAGGAATTTACAGACCTCGAAATGTCGGTAAAACTGATGGAAATGGGATGCCTGCCCGGCGAAGAGATCACGATTGCGCGTATTGCACCACTTGGCGACCCGATAGCCGTTAATGTTTCGGGATACCAGCTAAGCCTCCGTAAGTTTGAAGCCTCGACGATTATTTTGCAGTAGTTTTTATTCCCTTGAAAACCGACCTGAGAGTTGCGCTCGTTGGGAACCCCAATACCGGTAAATCAACCCTCTTTAATACATTAACCGGTTTAAATCAAAAAATAGGAAATTTTCCCGGCGTAACCGTTGATAAAAAGACGGGTTACTGCACCCTGACTGATGGCCGCACGGCTGAAATTGTCGACCTGCCCGGTACCTACAGCCTTTACCCGAAAAGCAAAGACGAATCAATCGTATTTTCCATCCTGGCGGATAAAGCTAACCCGCTGAAACCCGACCTGGTTGTGGTGATACTGGATGCCACCAACCTGAAAAGGAACCTGCTTTTATACACCCAGGTGGCCGACCTTAAAATACCGGTCATCGTGGCCCTTAATATGATGGACCTGGCCAAAAAAAGCGGTATTACCATCGATATAGACTTATTTTCCAAAAAACTGGGCGTACCGGTTATACCGGTTGCTGCGAGGAAAGGCGAGGGGATTGATAAATTAAAAGAAGCGATCAGCTTTTCTAATAAAATAGCCCTGCAGGAAGAATCGATTGATGTTGAGGCCATCGCACCGCAATTGATCGCGCAGATCAGCAGTGAGCTGCAACTGGATAACCCATATTATGCTCTGCAGCTGGCTCATCAGCACGAGGATATTAAATTTATTTCGCCTGAGCAAAGCGACAGGATAGAAGCGCTTGAGAAAGAGTTTTCGTTCCACTCGCAAAAAGCCCAGGCCACCGAAACGATTGCCCGCTACAACTTTATAAACGAAGTATTATATGATACGGTTAAAGTTCCCGAAACGGCGAAAGAGGAATCGATAAGCAATAAGATCGATAAAGTATTGACCCACCGTTTTTTTGGCCTTATCATTTTTGTCGGGGTGCTGCTGTTTATGTTCCAGTCCATCTTCGCCTGGTCGGCCTACCCGATGGAGCTGATAGCCGATGGATTTGTGTGGGTGCAAAACAGCCTGCATCATATATTGCCCGCCGGCCCGTTAACCGGTCTGGTGGTCGATGGGGTTATCGGCGGGCTAAGCGGGGTAATGGTATTTATACCACAGATCGCTATTTTATTTGCCTTTATTTCAATCCTGGAGGATACCGGTTACATGGCCCGTGTTACGTTTATGATGGATAAGCTGATGCGCAAGGTGGGGCTGAACGGCAAATCAGTGGTGCCGCTTATAGGGGGCTTTGCCTGCGCGGTACCATCCATCATGAGCACCCGCACCATCGAAAACTGGAAAGACCGGATGATCACCATTATGGTTACACCGCTGGTAACCTGTTCGGCCCGGCTGCCTATCTATATCCTTTTAATATCATTGGTGGTGCCCAACCGGAACGTATGGTGGATATTTAACCTGCAGGGCCTGGCGCTTACCGGCATGTATGTGTTTAGTTTGATCTCGGCAGTTGTAGTGGCCTTTGTCCTCAAGCATGTGATAAAAGGCAGCGAACGCGGCTACTTCATAATGGAACTGCCGGTTTACCGCATGCCCCGCTGGAACAACGTTGCTTTCAGCATGTATGAACGCGCTAAAACCTTTGTTGTGCAGGCTGGCAAGGTGATCATCGCTATCTCCGTTATTTTATGGGTGCTGGCCTCCTATGGCCCCGGCGACAGGTTTGAAAAGATCGACCAAAAATATAAACAGCCGCAGTATGCCCGCTCGCTTAAGCCGGATGAGCTGGAACGGGCGATAAAATCGGAAAAACTGGAAAACTCTTACGCTGGTGTGTTAGGGCACACGATTGAACCCGTTATCAGGCCGCTCGGCTTTGATTGGAAGATCGGCATTGCCCTTATAACATCCTTTGCCGCACGCGAAGTTTTTGTCGGCACGATGGCCGCAATCTACAGTGTGGAAGGTAATGCCGAAAAAATGGAATCCGTCCAGCAAAAAATGAAGACGGCCAAAAATCCCGAAACCGGGCAGCCGGTATTTACACTGGCCGTGGCATTTTCGCTCATGATGTTTTATGCCTTCGCCATGCAGTGCGCCAGCACGGTTGCCGTTGTTTACCGCGAAACCAAAAACTGGAAATGGCCGGCCTTTCAATTTGCTTATATGACTGTGCTGGCCTATGCGGCCAGTTTTGTGATGTATAATCTTTTAAAATAAGAAAGATTCTTAAATTTAGTTTGTCTGTTGCTCTCTACTTGAATAAAGATAAATGGGCCGGTAAGACCTAATAAAACGCTAATGGAGGAAATATTTGGTGATCTAAAACAAATTGTAATTCAATTACGAAAATTCCCAAAACCAATCGAAGAGCCCGAATCTTTTTTGAAAATTACCGGGTATGCACATATTGAGAATTTACATAGTAATATTTTAAGTTATTATTTAAATCCATACAAAAAGCATGGATTGGGGATGCTTTTTTGGCATTCATTAATGGACTCTCTTAATTTTAATATAAATAAATCCTCTTCTATTATTGAGATTTCGAGAGAAGTTAGAACGAAGAAAAATAATCGGATAGATATAGTGATAATTGCCAATGATTTTATTTTAGGCATTGAAAATAAAATTAATCATGATTTAAATAATGATTTGGAGGACTACCTTAGCCAATTGCAGGAATTATCAAAAGAAAAATATAATATATCAGAGGAAAATGTAAAACTCATGGTCTTAGCGCCGAAAGAAATAAAGCTACCGAATAAAAAGTTTTTGATGTTAACCTATTCCAAATGGTTCACCAATATTATCAATCGTTTACCGAATCATTATTTAAATGCTAATGCCATTCATTTAATTTACCTGAAAGAGTATATTTCGATTATGAGTGAAACAACCCCAAACAAAGAGTTATTTGAATACTTTTACCAACAAAAAGATATAATAAACGACTTTATGGAAACCTTCTATGAATTACAAGAAGAAATGACTGACAAGGTTATCCAATTAAATGATCTAATGAAAGATTATGTAGGGCATAAAATGAAGTTATTTATTTATGAGAATTCATGGTTTGTAATGCAGGGAAAGTTTTCAGATGTTACTTTTACTGTTGATACTTTAGTCACTCCGACTGGTTTCAGAATTATGCTTTTTTTTAGGGAAGACGTCGATCTGGATCGATTATATGATTTTGTCGAAGTAAGAAATATTTTAGAAAATCCAAAATCAAGGAAATTGATTTTTAAAAATCAACGTATTTTATATAAGGAATTTAGGTATAACGAACCACTTTCGACGATCAAAAGTGAATTGGACATGATACTAAATAAAATAGAGCGTTATCAAGATTAGTTGATGTCAACCTGTACCATAGATTCAAGTTTTTGCTATTTTCAATCTTTCGCCTTTACCTTTCACCTCAAACTCCTATCTTTGTCACGAGGTAAACATTGGATAAAGTAAAAATTCTTGAAAAGTACCTTCCTGCCGAAGCAGCTCCGCTTATCGGCCGATGGATCGACTACTTTAAATGTGAGTTTAAAATTTCGCGCAACCGTAACAGCAAGTTTGGCGACTACCGCCCCCCGCATGATGGCAAAGGGCACCGCATCTCGGTAAACTACGATTTAAATCCCTATGCCTTCCTGGTAACTACCGTTCATGAGTTTGCGCACCTGCACACCTGGAACGAACATAAACATAAAGCCAAACCACACGGCGCCGAATGGAAAAGCAACTTCAAAAAAATGATGCAGCCGTTTTTTGATGGTGAAACTTTGCCGGCTGATATCAAACATGCCATAACCAGCTATCTGAATAACCCGGCAGCTTCAAGTTGCTCAGACCTGCATTTATACCGAACCCTCCGCAAATACGATGCGCCGAAGGAATCAGTGCATACCGTTGAAAAACTTCCGATAAAAGCCCTTTTTAAACTCAAGGACGGCCGCATTTTTCGTAAAGAAGAAAAGCTGCGCAAACGGTATAAGTGCGTTGAGGTAAGCTCGCGCCGCGTTTACCTGTTCAGCCCGGTAGCCGAGGTGGAGCATATCGAACAAAAAGCCTGATTTATAACTAATGATCCGGATAGATGTCGCCATAAGTTTTTTGTCGATAAATTTAGACAAGTCTAAAATATTTATTAGGTTTGCTTAAAATTAGAAGGAGATTAAAATCCTTAACATTTGGTTTACATTGCAAAAGTATTTTTGCGCCAACTTTTTTTGGATGAGGAAAAACTTACTATTAGCAATAACGATATTTCTTTTTGCGAAGACAGCCGTCGCACAGGATACCGTTAAGCAGGAAAACTATGGTTTTCATTTCCAGCAAACTATTATCACCCAGTATAAACCCGGTTTTTCTGCTCCCTATAGCGGGCTAAACAGTTTGTCGCCGCTTACAGAAACCCAAACATCTATCACATCGACATTTTTTGGCACTGCCCGGTGGTGGAAAGGTTCGCAATTTACTTTTGACCCGGAATTATCCGGCGGGGCGGGTTTGAGCCAGACTTTGGGTATAGCCGGTTTCCCTAACGGTGAAACTTTCAGGGTAGGCGGCGTTCAGAATAAAATTTATATCGCGCGGCTTTTTTACCAGCAAAGCTTTGAATGGGGCAACGAAAAAGACACTTTAGAAAGTGACGAGCTGCAATTAGCCGGGTTAAAAAGTAAGCGGTATTTTACATTTGGGATTGGCAAATTCAACATGGGGGACTTTTTTGACAACAACAGCTTCAGCCATGATCCGCGCTCACAATTTATGAACTGGGCCCTGATGGATAATGCGGCCTGGGATTATCCGGCCAATACCCGCGGGTATGTATTGGGCGCCTATACCGAATTGGGTCAGCCCAGTTGGACGCTGCGTTTTGCAGTGACCATGTCGGTTACCCACGAAAATTCATCAACCTGGGATGCCAACGTAACCAGGGCCAATACCGAAACTGCCGAATACGAAAAAAGGTATGTTATAAATGGCCAAAAAGGCACGGTGCGGGTTTTGGGATTTTTAAACAATGGCAAATTTGGCAATTACCTGGATGCCATAGCACTAAACCCAAAAGCGCCGGTTGTCGATTCGACACAGCAATATGGCCGGCATAAATATGGTTTCGGGATCAATACAGAACAATATCTCACGAAAGATTTCGGCGTGTTCGCCAAAGCCAGCTGGAACGATGGGCATACCGAAACCTGGTTCTTCACTGAAATTGACCGCTCTTTTACCTTTGGTGGCGTATTGAACGGCGACCAATGGAAACGGAAAGATGATGAAATGGGATTGGGTTTTATCGTAAATGGCCTGTCGGCCCCGCACCGTGAGTACCTGGCAGACGGCGGTTACGGCTTCCTGATCGGTGATGGCAGGTTAAATTATGCGCCCGAAATGATCGCGGAGTTTTATTACAAGCTGAACGCTTATCAAAAGAAATTTTTTATCTCGCCCGATTACCAGTTTATCCTTCACCCCGCTTATAACCAGGACCGCGGGCCGGTAAACGTTTTTTCGATAAGGGCGCATATCGAGTTTTAGAGGAGCATTGCCAGACTTACGAAGTTTTTAAAACTTCGTAAGTCTGAGTATAGTGGCAACCTTTTTGATACTTTCCTTGTCTTACATAAAAAACAACGACGATAAATGATTTTAAAAAGGTATTCGTTATTTGGAAAGATGAAAAAAGGTTTAGTGTTCCTGATAGTGTGTATATTATTCAGCACTTATTTTGTCTGCGCCCAAAGTACCGTAACCCATTCCGCAATAACCTTTAAAGTAAAAAACATGGGCATTGGCGTAGATGGTTCAGTGGGGGGCTTACAGGCAACCATTCAATTTAACCCAAAAAACCTTGCAGCGGCATCGTTTGACGCCTCGGTTGATGTAAAAACGCTTACGACCGATAACGCCATGCGCGACGATCATTTAAAAAGCGATGAGTTTTTTGATGTGCCGCATTATCCCAAAATTTTGCTGAAATCCATTGCCATCAAACATAAAAGCGGCAATAAGTACACCGGGGAATTTAACCTCACCATAAAAAACAAGACCAGGACTGTGGAGATACCGTTTACTTACACCGCCAAAGGCGACCTGGGCGAATTTAACGGCAGTTTCGGCATCAACCGGCTGGATTATGGCCTGGGCGATACCAGCTTAACCTTATCCAACGAAGTCACTATTTCGATAGATGCAGAAATCAGGGATTGAATATAATTGTCCTTGCCTGTTTTATTTAGGAATGTTTTCGCCTTAAGGATTTTGCCGTTATACCGAAACGGGAACCTGGAAGTTGATCTCGTTGAGCATTGCTAACAGCGCATCGATCTTTAAAGGCTTCGCCAGGTAGTTATTCATTCCCGCGCGAAGGCACTCATCCCGATCCTCTACCATTGCATTCGCGGTCATGGCGATGATTACAGGCTGCCGCTTATAATTGGCCCTGATGTAGCGGGTGCATTCCAGGCCGTCAAGTTCGGGCATTTGTACATCCATTAGCACCAGGTCGTAGAATTGCTTGTTCAGCATTTGTATCACCTCTTTGCCATTGTTAGCAAGATCGGCATTATAGCCAAGTTTCTCCAGCACTTTCAGGATCATTTTCTGATTGATCAGGTTATCCTCCGCAACTAAAATATTCAGCGGTTTATCCAGCGCAAAACTCGGGTTCAAAATGTGCTGCTTGCGTTTTTCAGGCTCAGACTCCTTAGGTTTGGTACTAAACTGTGCAAGGATCATTTTTTCCAGGTGAAGCGGTTTAACCGGTTTGGTTAAAACTGCGCCAAAAAGCCCCGGGAAATTTTTGAGGCTCTCATCGCCTATTGAACTAAGCAAAATGATGGGCATGTCTTTCCACTGTTTTTTTATCAGCAGGCTAAGCATTACCCCGTCCATGTCGGGCATTTGCATATCAGTAATTACAAGCTCAATTGTTTTGTCCCGCTCAAGCCGTTCGAGGGCTTCGCTCCCGCCCGAGGCTACAATCGCCTTAAGTTCCAGTTGTTCAAGCTGTGCCTGTAATATGCGCCGGTTGGTGGCGTTGTCATCCACAACCAAAACTTTTTTACCTTTTAAGATATCTCTTGGGGCACTTTCAGTAATTAGCTGCTCAGCATGGCTTAATTTGCAGTTTACGCTGAAACTAAATACGGTGCCTTTGCCGGGCAGGCTTTTTACAAAAATGTCGCCGCCCATTAAGTTGATCAGGCGTTTACAGATAGCAAGCCCGAGCCCTGAACCGCCATATTTCCGGGTTGTAGATGAATCCACCTGCGAAAATGCTTCAAATAGTTTAGGTAGTTTCTCCCGCGGGATTCCGATGCCGGTGTCGGTAACTTCAAAGCCGATCTCTATTTCTTCCCCTTCCATTTTCACCAGCTTAACCGAAACAAGCACTTCGCCGGCATGGGTAAATTTGATGGCGTTGCCAAGCAGGTTTATCAATATCTGCCGCAGGCGCATGCCGTCGCCGTTTATTAATACCGGCAGGGCGGGGTCCATATAATAAAGCAGGTCGATGCCCAATTCGGATGCTTTTCCCGCAAAAAGGTCGAGCACTTGCTCCACGCAATTTCTCAATTCGAAATCGTGCGGGTCGAGCTCCATTTTCCCCGATTCTATTTTTGAAAAATCCAGGATGTCATTGATCACATTCAGCAAAACCTCGCCGCTATGCAAAATGGTTTGTGCGTATTCCTGCTGTTCAAAGTTGAGATCAGTTTGGTTAAGTAAGGTCGCCATGCCTAACACGCCGTTCATTGGGGTACGAATCTCATGGCTCATCGTTGCCAGGAAGACACTTTTGGCCTGGTTTGCTTTTTCAGCTTCTTCACGGGCGGTCGAGGCCTCTGTTCGGGCTTTTTCTGCCAGCACCAGGGCTTTTTCCGCCTCTTCGCGGGCATTGCGCTCATCGGTCGTGATCTTGGCCAACAGCTCGGTACGTTCTTTTACTTGCTTCTCAAGCTCACGCTGCCGCAATTTGATCGATCGTACCCTATATTTAAATATGCCATAGATGAGGCCCGCGAATAGCAAAACGGTTAAGCCCTTGAACCACCAGGTAAGCCAAAAAGGAGGTACGATAACGATTTGCAGACTATTGGTTGCAGGCGACCAAATACCGGCACTATTGCGGTATTTTACCTTAAAATTGTAAGTTCCCGCGGACAGGTTGGTGTACGAGGCGCTGTTCCTGCTGCCGACATAGTTCCAATCAGTTTCAAAATTTTCTAATTTATAAGCGTATTGTTTCTTATCGGGCGAGCCAAAATCAAGGGCTGCAAAACCAAGGGTGATGCCCGACTGTTTGTACGACAGGGTGATAGACCGGGTGTCGGATATATCCTGCTTCAGGGGCGATGGATCGGTGCTATTTTTCGCGATCGCCAGCGGTTTGTTCAATATTGCTATCGAGGTTACTAACAAAGGCGACAGCGAAATCGGGCTTAATATCTGGTCGGGCGAAAAAGCGTTGAAACCGTTAACCCCTCCGAAATACAGTTTTCCATCGCTGGCTTTTAACGCTGAATGAGGCTTAAATTCGTCGCCCTGTACGCCATCTTCCGTGGTAAAATTTTTGAATTTAAATTCGGCAGCATCGAATGTCGACAGGCCGCCGTTAGTGGTCACCCATAGTTTATGCCGGTCGTCTTCCAATATGGCGTACATTATATCGCTGGGGAGGCCTGTTTTTTTGGTAAACACCCTAAAATGCCCTGTTTCCGGGTTAAACAAGTCGAGGCCGGCGAGCGTGCAAAGCCATAAATTGCCTTTACTGTCCTCAAAAATATCGGTTATGCCGTTATTGCTCAGGCTGTTTCTTTTTTCGTCATGCTGAAAATGGGTAAAGGTGTTTGTTTTCCGGTCGAGCAAGTCGAGCCCTGCATCAGAAGTTCCGATCCATAAGCGCCCCTTGCTGTCTTCATAGATCGAATAAATATAATTGCTGCTAATGCCTTTCGGGTCGTCGACATTGAATTTGTAATGAACCAGCTTGTTTTGTTTTTTATCATAACAGTCCAACCCGCCGCCAAATACGCTTATCCATATCTTATTATCCTTTGTTTGCGCCAGGTTGTAAACATTGTTGCCGCTAAGGCGATGCGCGTCCGTTGCTTCTTTATTAAAATAAGTACAGGCATGCGTTTTAGCGTTCACCATGGTAAGGCCGTTGCCCCATGTGCCAACCCACATGTCGCCATCGTTATCCTGGTGGATGGCGAGAACGTAGTTGCCGGTCGATTTATCCTGCGGACGATTGCTATAACGGGCAAACGTACCTGTCTGCCTGTCGAATTTAGCTACCCCGCCGCCATCCGTGCCTACCCATATGTTTTTATCGCGGTCTTCATACAAAGCCAGCACAAAATCGTTCGGCAGGCTGTTCGGCAGCGAATTGTGCCGGTAAGCCGTAAAGCTTGTCGTGGTTTTTTTAAACAGATTTATGCCGCCGCTAAAGGCGCCGAGCCACATATTGCCCAGCCTGTCGCGGCATATCGAATAGATCGAATTGCCATTGATGCTGTTTCCGTCGACCTCATCATGGCTATAATGGTAGAATTTACCGGTAGAATGGTTCAAAATAGAAAGCCCCCCGTTTTCAGTACCGATCCAAAGGCTCCCCACCTCATCTTTTCTTAAGCTGTAAATGGTATTGCTCGACAGGCTATTCGCATCATTGTCTTGGTGCGTAAAGCGCGTAAAAGTGCCGTTACCGGTATTGAACAGGTACAGGCCGTCCTCCTGTGTGCCAATCCACAACTGGTTGCTATTTTGTTCGGTGATGGATAACACGTTGCTGCCGGATAGGCGGCCTGTTGCCGGGTCTTTAAATGGGAAATTTGAAAACGAGTTGCTGGCGCGGTTATACAGGTTGAGCCCGGCGGTTGTAGTGCCTACCCACAAATTATCATGCGTATCGATAAATAAGGTCCGCACATTGTCGTCACTTATCGAACCCGGCGTATGGTCGGCATGCAGGTGATGCTGAAAGCTGTTTTTATGGATGTCCAGGCAATCCAGGCCACCATTTTGCGTGGCTATCCACAGCGATCCTTTGTCTATAGCCAGGTGATTTATAATATTATTTGACAGGCTGTTGTTGTCGTGCGGATTGTGCATGTAGCGCATAAAAATGCCCGTTTTGCGCTCGTACTTATCTAATCCGCTTTGCGTAGCTACCCATATGTTGCCCTCCTGGTCCTCAGCCAGGTCGGTGATCATATTGTTGCTCACACTGCTGTCATTCTTTGCATCGTAACGGTAAGTAATAAAGGTATACCCGTCGTAACGGTTCAGGCCGTTCCGCGTGCCAATCCACATAAAGCCGCGGCTATCCTGTATAATACAATTTACATTGATCTGCGATAGTCCTTCCCTGGTGCTGAAGTGCTGAAATTGAAGACTTTGTTGCTGGGCAAAGCAAAGGCATGGCCCAACCATCAATGCGAGAAAGATTGTTCCCCAGTGCAATAAATTTTTTTTCCGCTTCTTAATCATCTCATACAAAATCAACCATTAAATAATTGGCAGGCAGGGTAAATTCTTTTTACGCAAAGGGTTTTAAAAGGTTTTGTATCAGGGGAAAGAATCATAACAGCCATGTTGCATTTTTTTGAGCTGATAACCTCAAATAAAGGAACGGAAAGATTGCGAAAGCAGCACTATGCCGGCTTAAAAAAAGCCGATTCCCTTTTTTTGAAATATTTATATCCTGACAAGGCCCCTGCTATTGATACAAATCGCTAAAACGAGTCGCTCACATTTTTGCCATATTTGGTATACATCACAAACAACTGGTCAAGCGGCTGCATCGCGTTAATAAGCACTCTCGTCGTTTTCGCTTTGTCTACCCATGTTTTATCATCCACCTTAACCCAGTCGCGGTCTAAAATAGCTTTGAGCTTTGCCAGCGCTGAATAGTGCTCAATGTCGAGCTCCTCTCCGCAGATACCGGCTTTATCAAAAAAACAGGTTATGTCCGGGCCGTCGTCGTTTTTATAATCGTCAGAAGGGTTTGGCCCGCTGTCGTCTGTTTTGTAAAGCGCTATTTTTTCTTTTTTAAAGTGCGCTTTTATTTCGGCGCGCGATTTGCCCATCAGGTTTTCCTGTGCCATTGCAAATGCCGGCGCCGTTAACAAAAGGATAAGAAATAGTTTCTTCATTGTGCTTTGCCTGTTTTGTCGGCAAGGGGAAGATAGGGTAAATGGTTGTAATTTATGCTGGAAGCTTTTTATTTTTAATATTAAAGAGAAAAATTCCGCATAACAATTCCAGCCCCGTCAATTTGACGGGCGCTTAACACGCTATTAAGCAACGCGGTTTTACTTAGTCCTTATAAAGGCGAAAATACAGGGCCTTTCTCAGGGATATCCAGCTTTGTCTTAAGTCGGCCTCGGCCTTGGCTTTATGACCGCCAAAATCATCGGGTGCGTCATGCAAAGCCTGCAGCGAGGTTTGAATGTTGTACATCGCCTGGGCAAGGTTAGGATGTTTGGCTTCCTCGGCTTTCATGGCCCTGGCTTCGTTAGGGTTCGGCGGCCTGCTGCCAATGATAACGTCGGCGCTGATTCTTGGAAGCTGTACGGTAACCTGCGCATGTGATAATGCTGCTGACAGCATCAGGATTGAAAAGAAGAAAAAAATCTTTTTCATAAATGCGGTAAAAAATGTTAAGGATTATGTGTGTTGAAGACAAAATTTGTAAAAACCATTAAATTTCAAAACAGTACGATTGAAAAATAAAAAAATAAAGGTTTTGTTTTGCCCTGGGGTATATTTTTTTGATGCCGGCAACTCAATAAGCGTCCGCCTGTCATTCCGGGTGTCCGCCAGGCAAATTCCGGTAACTAATAATGTATGAATGAATAAGGTATCGGGGGAATAGTAATAACCGCCCTCGTGCGGGGGATAATCGATGCCAAAAATCAAAATCAAAAACGGATATTAAATACCAAACTTTATCCGGTATTTAATATCCGTTAAGGTTTTTTTGCCAATAGCATCGGGTAAAAACCGGCGCATATCAGAATAATAAGCGCCTGGCGGCAAACTGAACACCGTGCTGCGTATGCGACCTTTGCCGGTTTTACACCCGGAGCAGCTTTCGCCGCTTAAATTGACATTATGTAATTAGTCCTTGTAAAGGCGATAATACAATGCCTTTCTGAGCGACTGATAGGCTTGCCTTAAGTCAGCTTGAGCCCTTGCCTTGTGACCGCCAAAATCATCTGGCGCATTATTTAGGGCATCCAGGGCGGCCTTGCAAATTTTCGGATAAGATTGTTTACCCTGGGTATTTTGCCGGCAACCCCGACACTTACGACGAGCGCTTCAATACCAAATATGGCGTTTATTCAGCGCATTGCGGGCTGGATGAGGTGCATATGTCATGGGGGCATGATGAGTATTTATATCACATTACCAAAAATCACCTGCCCGAAGAGGCGCTGTACATGATACGATACCACTCTTTTTATGCGCAGCACCGCGAGCATGAGTACGATCACCTGCTCAACAACCACGACCAGGCCATGTTTAAATGGGTAGATAAATTTAACCCGTACGATCTGTATTCAAAAGCTGCGAAGCCGCCTGTGGTTGCCGAACTAAAACCCTATTACGAGGACCTTATAGCCAAATACCTGCCCTCGACGGTTAAATTATAGTGGTCTCCCGGACTTTATTTTGCCGTTGCGTTGGCAGGGCCGGAAGCATAGGTTTTATTCAACCACGCCACAATTTCTTCCCAGCTTTCAAGCGGTATTTTAGCATGGGTGGCATTTTTCATTATAAAAAATTCCTTTTTATTGCCGGGTATTAAGTTGTAAAAGTCCTTTACCTTGTCTATCGCAAACAATTCGTCTTTATCGCCAACACCCACCAAAACGGGGATGTTCATGTTTTTTGGCAGCCGTAGTTTTTTCACATCCATCATGGTGAGGAACCGGAGTGTATACCGGTAATTCCAAAGCGTATCTTTCGATACGGTCATACCTTCCCGGTAATATTCAACCGCCGGGTACGAAGGGCGGAAAATGGAGCTTGCCAATATTTTGGCTTGCTGAAAAAAAGGGACCGGTTTTGTCAGCCCCTTGCGGCCTTCGTAAGCGCCGGAGAGCAATATTAATCCTGCTATGTCATTCGGAACGGTATCGGCCGCACAAATCGCCGAGGCCACGCCCAGGCTATGCCCCAGCACAACCACTCGTTTAAAACCAAGCCCTTTAACATATTTTACCGCCTCGCCCAGGTCGGCTATCCATCTGTCTTTGCCAGGGCTGTCGCCCCGGTTGCCCCCCGATAATCCATGACCCCGGTAATCAAGGCCAAAAACCGTATATCCGCCTTTGGATATGGGCACGCCGGCCATGCTGTAAGGTCCGCTATAAGCGGTAAAACCATGAAAAATTAAAACGGCCATATCCTTTTTGGCCGGATCGATCGTGTCGGGATTCCATCGCCGTAAAAACAGCGTCTCCCCGTCGGTGGTGGTGAATACATTGTGCGGGCCAGTATAGCTTTGCCGCAAAACAGCAGCCTCCTTCGGTGTGATCCCCATATTTTTTACCTTCCATTGCGTCGGGAGATAAGCCAAGACCAATCCAAAAAGGACCACGGCCACTACCAGGAAAAACAACGTGTAAAGTATTCCCTTAATTATTTTTTTCATGACGGTGATTTTTATTGGTTATAATTGAGTGGTCCCGTCCCCAAGCCGACTTTTGACTTCCGACTAAAGACTTTTGACTTAAACGACGGCGCCCCCGTCAACGCTGATCACTGCGCCATTCACAAAACCGGCCTCATCTGATGCTAAAAACAGGTACACGTTAGCCACATCTTCTGCCGTACCCAGCTTATTGGCGGGCACTTTTTCTTTCATGGCATTCAAAATATGCTCCGGAATGCTTTCAATCATTTCCGTGGCGATAAAACCCGGGGCGACTGCATTAACCGTAATCCCTTTGCGCCCCAATTCCCGCGCCCAAACTTTCGTCATCCCGATAATGCCGGCTTTTGAAGCCACATAATTGGTTTGCCCAAAATTGCCATACAATGCCACAACCGACGAAGCCTGTACAATACGGCCATAGCCCCGTTCGATCATAAAAGGGGCAACTGCTTTTGTGCAGTTAAAAACACCTTTAAGGTTTACTTGTATAACCGTATCAAATTGTTCTTCCGTCATTTTCATCAGGCTCGCATCGCGCAGGATGCCGGCGTTGTTAATCAGGATATCAATTTTACCAAAGTCCTTCATTACAGCGGTTACCGCCTCGCGTACCATCCCCGCATCGGCGGTATTTACTTTATAAAAAATAGCTTTAACGCCTGTTTCATCCAGGGTTTTTATTAATTCGTTCCCTTTTTCCTCCTGCACGTCCCAAATGGCGATAGCCGCGCCTTCCCGTGCAAACAGGATAGCGGTTGCCTTACCTATGCCATTTGCGCCGCCCGTTATAATTGCGACTTTATCTTTTAACCTGCTCATGTTATTGATTTTTCCAGCTGAAATATAAATGTAATTAATTTACAGTTTCGGTTATCCGGAATAAATAATTTTAAAACCCCGTTTTACGATTTTCCAGGGACGCAACCTACATCCTGCCGGTAATAAAACCGCACGTTTACCGTCCGAATACGGACGGCATTTTATTTGAATAATAGCTATTGCATTGATAATAAGCTATTTAAATTTTGGCACGGAATTGCCCTTATGATTTGCGGCTGTAAAAGATCATTAAAAACAAACAGTCATAAAACCAGGGAAAAATGAAAAGAAAAATTGTTACCACAGCTGCATTAATATGCTGCTTTGTAGTGTGCCTTGCCGCCGCAGTGGCCGACGTTAATGGAAAATGGATTGGTTCGATAAAGGCTCCCGATGGCAAGGATTACCCGATAACCTATACTTTTAATGTTAGCGGCGATAAACTGACCGGCAGCGTACAGGTTACCGGCGACCCAAAAACAATAAATGATGGAAAAATAACCGGAGCAGATTTGACGTTCGCGATTATTGCTGACGATGGAAAAACTATCCCGCACACCGGAAAATATTATGCCGTTGGCGATTCAATAGCTATGGACGTTGATTATGAAGGCGCCAAATTACATACAACCCTTAAGCGGGTTGGCCAATAAACATCAAGGATATTCTCCTACATTTATTAACTAACCGGGGATTCCGTTTTCACGGCGGGGTTTCCGGATTTTCTTTACAGCCGCCCGTAGTTTGGTAATATGGGCCAATAGGTCAAAAGATTGTTTCAACCATAGCTGGCTAATCCGCAGAAATTGAACGCTGTAATGCATCCGGAATAGTATGGCGCAGCATTCTCAGCAAACCAATAAGAGCGCGAACGTGTCCTGTAATCAAATACTTATTATTTGTTTTAAATGATATAAATACTTGGAAATTTAATACTTTTTACAAACTTTGTCCAGTTATATTTTTCTTAAACATTTTTAAACACTATTATGAAAAAAATATTTTTTTTCTTTTCAGTTTTGATGCTATCAGCTGCGTTCGCGCATGCCCAGGTTTCACTCCAGGTTCAGC
>JABDHD010000068.1 GCA_013285685.1 Bacteroidota bacterium | reverse complement strand
AGTTTAATTTGCATTCGTAATTTGTTTAACTGAAAATAGCCCCCTAATAAAAAATATGAAAATACCTTTTACATTGATTTTGCCTGCAGCGTTGTTATTGGCGTCATGCAGCAAAAGCATCAACAACAACAATAACAACAACAATAATAATAATACAGGTGGCGGCGGCCCCACGGTAACTAACTTTGCCGGCACGGGCTCGGCCGGGTCAGCTGACGGCACTAAAGAACAGGCCTCGTTTAACGGCCCTACCCAAATTGCCATTGACGGGCAAGGCTATTTTTACATTGTTGACAGACAAAACAACAGCATCCGGCGAATGTCGCCAAAGGGGGTGGTAACCACCATCGCCGGTACCGGGGCGGCGGGCTTCTCCAACACGACCGGCGCCATAACTTTTAATTCTCCGAATGGCATTGCCGTTAACTCGGGAGCAAATTATTTATACGTTGGCGACGAGAATAATCACGCGATACGGCTGCTTACCGATCAGTCAATCGCCTCGACGCTGGCGGGCAATGGCCATGCCGGTTATGTAAATGCCCTGGGCACCGCGGCCCAGTTCAACTATCCGACAGGCCTGGCGCTTGATTCTGCAGGAAATTTGTATGTAGCCGATAACGGCAACAACGTGATCCGCGAAATATCGTCCAGTGGAAATGTTACTACCCTGGCCGGCAGCGGTGTGCGCGGTTCTCTTGACGGTACAGGCACTACGGCTACTTTTAATCAACCGGTGGCGCTTTGCGTGGATGTGGCCGGAAATGTTTACGTTGCTGATGAAGGCAATAATAAGATCAGGAAAATAACGCCGCAGGGCGTAGTGTCAACATTGGCGGGAAACGGCACTGCAGGCCTGCAGGACGGAAAATTCACCGCTTCGGAATTCAACCAACCGGCCGGGATAGCTATAGATAAAAACGGCAACTTATTTGTGGGCGATTCCGGAAATAATGTGATCCGGAAGATCACCCCAAACACAGGCTCGGTTATAACTTATGCTGGTACAGGACAAGTCGGATCCACTAACAGCACATTAAAGGCCTCTACATTTAGCGGCCCGCAAGGCTTGGTTGTAACTGCCGATGGACAGATTTTCATTGCCGACACCGGCAACAATTTGATACGGCTCATCACACCGTAAAAGCTTAAAATTCTATTTGTCATATTTAACAGGGCATTGGATAAAAAATCAAAGGCCTTGTTTTTAATTCGGCTGGACGCGCCTGAGAAAAAAATTGCAAAAGCGGCGCAAAGGCTCGTTGACACCAAACGGTACCATCCGGACACCCCCAATATGTTGTGCACTGGCTTCATCCCCATCCCGTTTTTCCGTATTTTTTTTGGTATTCCTTTGGGTTTAGGGCAACATTTCTTTTAAATATTTTTCTGAAAAACCCAATGTCCTCATAGCCGCATTTTACGGCTATCTGCTCGATACTGTCATTGCTGTTTTCAAGCAGCTTTTTTGCTGCCTCTATGCGTACGCGCTGTAAATATTCCAAAGGCGTATTGCCGGTGGCGCCCTCAAAACGGCGGATAAAATTCCGGTTGCTCATATAATATCTTCCCGCAAGGCCTTCGATAGACAGGGAATGCTCATAATTTTTTTCGATAAATAGCTGCGCTTCCACAATCTTTTCATCTGAATGGTTTCGCTGAAGCTGAAAAACGGAGAAGGTGTGCTGGGGTAGCTGATGCGTGTTGATCATCAGTACTTTGGACACCAGTATAGCTTCCTGGTGTCCAAAGTACTTTTCAATCAGGTAGATCATAAAAGTGGTAAAAACAAAAGCCCCGCCGCAGGTATAAATATTGCCCTGGTCAATAATAATTTTGTCGTCCTGCACTTCTACGTCCGGGTATCTTTGGCGAAACAGGTCGGCAAACCTTATATTGGTAGTAACCTTTTTGCCTTTAAGTAAGCCTGTTTCGGCCAGCAAAAAAGCCCCGATGCAAATACTGGCTAAATCAGCGTTTTTTGCGTGCTGTTGGTTTAACCAGTCGACAAGCTGGCGTTCGCCGGTTACAACATTATCAATTTTCGCGGAACGCATAGCCGGAACAATTACCAGGTCATATACCTGTTCATTTCCCAGCATTTCTTCTACGCCTGTCTCTAATGCCTTGCGGAACAACTTTTTTTTATCCGCTCTTATATAATCTATCGCGACGGGGTTTTTTAGCGGGGTGTTGGTCAGGAGTGGAATGGTATTAGCCATTGCGCTCCATATCTCAGCTGGCCCGGTTACACAGGTAGCAACAGCATGTTCGTAATTAAGGATGGCTATGCGCATAAATATCGATTTGAATTAAGAGTCAAGAACCAAGAGCCAAGGGAGATCGCTTTTAACATTTAATTGCAGTTACCCTCTTTACGCCGCAGGCGAAGAGAGGGTCGACCAGCGCAGCGTCGTCGGGGTGAGTCAACCCAGCGGACATTAGCGCTAATGCATTAACGGTAATGTCCGCCGGATCGATTCACCCGGTCACTCCGCCTGAAGGCGGATCGACTACCCTCTCTTCGCCTGCGGCGGAAAGAGGGTTGCTACGATTAAATTTTAGACGCGATTTCCCTGCATCCGCACATCTGCACATCCGCACATCCGCACATCCGCACATCATCTGGCCATAAAGGTATTCTTCAAATGGCAAAATCAGCTAATTTAATTGTCATTTCTGCCACGCAAATCGCGCCTCAAATCCGTCTAATTTTGACCTGATCAAAAAAATCAATCATGGAAAATCAAAATTTTACCGCTACCCTGATGGTAGATCAAACCCCGGAGGAAGCGTTCAACGCCATCAATAATGTCCGCGGATGGTGGACAGGGGACCCCGGAATTGAAGGCAGCACGGACAAACTTAATGATGAGTTTACGTATGATTACAAACCGTACCATCATTCAAAACAAAAAATAACGGAATTAACGCCCGGCAAGAAAATTGTTTGGCTTGTTACAGACAGTAGTATTAATTTTGTTAAAGACAAAAGCGAGTGGACCGGTACCAAAATTACTTTTGAGCTAACAAAAAAAGGCGGCAAAACGGAAATACGCTTTACCCACGTTGGCTTAGTCCCGGACATTGAATGTTACAACGACTGTTCAAACGCATGGGGCTCTTATATCAGCAGTAGTTTACGTAATTGGATTACTAAAGGTAACAAAGCGGCATAATGAGCAGGAACGGGAAAACCGGGAACAGAAACCAAAAAGAGCAAAGAAGAATTTAAACCTATGTAAAGTAAAAAGGAGAAAGACAATGACCAACCACAAAACCGGAACACGTGAAGAGTGGCTCGCCTCGCGGCTCGAGCTGCTCAACGCCGAGAAAGAGCTGACACGGCAAGGCGACGAAGTAGCACGCCAGCGCCAGGAGCTGCCCTGGGTACGCGTTGATAAGGACTACGAGTTCGACACGGATGAGGGTACGGCCTCCCTTGCCGATCTTTTCAAAGGGCGCTCGCAGCTCCTTGTTTACCACTTTATGTTTGGACCGGATTATACGGCGGGGTGCCCGAATTGCTCGGCAATTGCAGAAGTATTCGACGGCATGGTGGTCCACCTGGCCAACCACGATGTCGCATTTTCGGCGATATCCCGTGCGCCGCTTGCGAAGCTGCAGGCATACAAAAAACGTTTGGAGTGGACATTCCCCTGGGCGTCGTCGAACGAGAGCGACTTCAACTTCGATTTCAACGTTTCTTTCACCGAGGAACAACAACGCGCGGGCATCGAATACAACTACCGGCGCGAGCCTGCTTTTATCATAAACGGGATCGGCGACGCGCTGACCACATGAGGCGAGGGGCCTGTGGCCGAGGTTGCGGCAACGACCGGAACCGACGTAGCCACCTTCACGCGTCAAAGACCAGGCATGAGCGCGTTTGCGCGCGATGGCGATACCGTTTACCATACTTATTCCGCCTTCTCGCGCGGACTGGACGGCCTTTGGGCGACCTATCAATGGCTGGACCGTGCTCCACCGGGCCGTAACGAGACGAATAACTGGTGGCGCCGCCACGATGAGTATTAACCTTAACAAAGCAATGATTGAGAAGAGCGACAACAGTGATATCCTGCGAAGCCTGGTTTCCGGTCGGGTCTTTTTCGGTATCTCCGCGCTGGTATTTGCTGCCAGCGCGGCGGTGACGATTGTATGGGGCGCGTCCATGTCCTCCATGGGTGGAATGCCCATGCCCGGCGGATGGACAATGTCGATGACCTGGATGCTGATGCCCGGGCAGACGTGGGCCGGCGCAGCATTGTCATTCCTGGGCATGTGGGTGGTGATGATGGTAGCCATGATGATGCCATCCCTGGCGCCAATGCTATGGCGCTACCGCCAGGCCGTCGGCAAAACCGGCCCCGCCCAGGTGGGTTGGCTAACCGGACTGGTTGGTGCAGGGTATTTCTTTGTGTGGACTTTGTTCGGAATCGCCGCTTTTCCGGTCGGCGTCATACTGGCGACGCTCGAAATGCAGCATCCGGCACTGGCGCGCACGGTTCCGGTCGCGGTGGGTGTGGTTCTGGTGGCGGCGGGAGTGCTCCAGTTCACGACATGGAAGGCGCATCATCTTAGCTGCTGCAGGCAGATGCCCGGGCGAGATCGCACGTTACCGGCCAAGGCCGGTACAGCCTGGCGACATGGTTTGCGGCTCGGCCTCCATTGCAGCCGCTGCTGTTTTGGCCAGATGGCGGTACTGCTCGTCATTGGGGTGATGGATATTCGCGCTATGGCTATAGTTGCTGTGGCGATCACTGTCGAACGCCTTGCGCCGGCCGGTCAGCGCATCGCCATTGCCACGGGTGCCGTAGGCGTGGTGGCAGGATTGTATTTGCTTGCGCAGGCGGCCGGACTATGACCCAGCGGTACGTCTGCGCACACAACGTTAGCGGTGTTTCGCTGTGGTATTTACAGCGCAGGGTTCCTTTTTCGACTTTAAAAAGCTGTTTAAAAATAACATGAATTCTTCATTGCCGTTGGCTTCAGCCAACGGAAGTTTATATATAGAACGTTTTCGGCTTTAGCCGAATAATTTAGCGGCCATTTGCGATGTAAATTTTGCCAAGCCAACACACTCACACCATAAATTCCGTTGGCTTCAGCCAACGGCAATGAACTTTTCTTGTACTACTTCTTAGAAACGTTTTTAAAGAGCTTTTAAGAGCCTGTTTAAAAATGTTCTATTATTTATCTGCCTGTCAGAGACGCGATGCATCGAGTCTCTACGATTCCTTTATAAAACCATTTTTAAACAGGCTCTAAGTTTAGCCACAGAATTTGGTTGGACGGATATAGTCGCCTATTTCACCAGGCGTTCCTATGGAACGCACTGTACCTATTTGTTCTTCTACCAACGAAGCGTTCCTATGGAACGCAAAACATCGTCCGCCGATTGGCGGACGTCTGGTGGGTAGAAACGAAGCAAAAAACGTTCTCTCGTTCCGGAACGTTTGATGGTCGCCCAATTGAAAGTGGCGGGGCAATATCTGAGACCAATTTTTGCGGATAAGCCTAAATCTTCGGGGGGCCGACGACGGAAATAACCGTTATCAATGTTTTTCGCCGCCTTCTTTCCAGTGATTACGATAATGATAGTCATGGCTGTCGCGTATGTTTCGCTGGTCGGTGTTGCCTTTGTAAGCGGCGTATTTCGCCCGGATATCCGCATGGTGTTCCCATGGATTGCGTTGGTTTACTACGGCTTTATAGCTGTGGTATTTGTCGAAGTTGCCATATCTTGGCGGTAGCGCCGCGGCGTGGGTCCATGCCCCATTCTCAAAATAAACATATTGGTGTACGTTAACGTCATAGTACACATCCGCATCCGGCATGTAATAATAACGGGCGTGGTGATAGCCAACAGGGCCCCAGTCGGGCTGATTGCCAATGTTTACGCCAATGCCAAAACCTATTTGTGCATCAGCAGTTTTACAAAGAAAACAAGCCGCTAACATCGCCATGATAAAAATTAATTTTTTCATAAAATTGAATTGTTTGATAGAAGACAATTGAATCCCGGAATAGTTATTATTTATTTTTCGGGAGGGGGGCCGAGGGTGGTCTGCCGGCCCCAGCGGGGTCGTAGGTCGGTAGAAAGAAATAAAAAAGAGATATCGTGCGGCGCGAAACTTATCGAAGCTACATAACTGACGGCACCCGCCAATTCAGTCTGACGAAGGGACCTGCAGCGCAAAGGCGGTTAATGCCCCCCGGCAGGTAACCAGCCGTTCGGTCATTATATCAACACGTCAACCAAAACCAAGGCAATTAACAGTTTAAATGTACGCCGTTAAACTACATTAATCAACCCCCAAAAACCATAAGCATAGTGACTGCCTGTCAGCGGAGCATGAGTCGCCTTTCCGCACTTGGCTTACGCGTCAGACTCACGTTTGAAAAGGGGGGCGACGCGCAGTGGTTAAACCTTTTAAACTGCTTATTGTCAAATACTTACAGTAGGTTTAAACCTCGTTTAGGCGGGCAATGTACAATCACAAATTCTGCAAACTGCTCAGTGCCAACTGTTTACTGAGCCAGGTGTTCACGAAAATCCTCAAAAACGTAACAATTTTGAGAATTGTAAATTTTAACTTGCTAAAAACCAGTGCGTTTCGTTGCCGTTTTGCGGGTGTGTGTGTGCAAAACGTGAACACTTTAACCCCGTACGTACGGGGTTTGAAAGCTATTGATTTCGGGAAAAGGCATGATTAATTTTAAAAGCGATTTTCCTGTGTGCTACCTGGCAGCAACAAATTTGGGCAAATATTTAAGTACCTTTAATGTTTGCTAAGCAATGATATATGTTAGTACAAGTTTTATCCTACCAGGTAGCCGACAGCATTGATATAAAATCGTTCAGAGGCGCCTTTAAGGCCGAATTATACTTTGGCGATACCGACGAATTGTTTTACATTACCGAAGAAGGCCGGTATATCTATGTTTTTAAATATGGCGTAGTGTGCTTTTTAAACTACGACCCTGTCCGCATAGCCGAGTTTTTGAGGCTGATATATGCCTACTGCAAAAACAAATTCGATGAGAGTTTGGAAGAGGAATTTAAGATTCAAACCAACTCGGCAAAAAACAAAATAGGCTTTAATTCGATTGAGATCATCGGGTCGGATGTTGAAGTGCTCCGGTTGATCATGCTGAATGTTTCCCAGTCGGTCGCGCTTGATTATTATGAGGCGCAAACAAGTAAGTTATTAGAAGAAACCAATTACCATACGCAGATATTGGAGGCAAAAGGAAGCCTGGACATTTCGGGGATCAATCTGAAAAAATACATCGGTAAAACCCTGCTGCTGAAAAACCGCATTGCCGAGAACCTGTATATTTTTGACGCGCCCCCCGAAACCTGGGAGGACGAAAATTTAAATAAAATTCACAACGATCTTAACCGCACCTTCGACCTTCGGGAAAGATTCAGGAATATCCAGGAAAGCTTAAGCATCGTAAAAGACAACTACGAACTTTTCAGGGACCTGCTGCAATACCGCACCAGTTTCCGGCTGGAATGGGTGATCATTATCCTGATCCTGGTGGAGGTTTTAAATATTTTTGTTCCGAAAATATTTGGGTAGATATAAAAACCCTCCAATGACGGTCTAATGGGTTTACCCCACCAGCGGCTTTACCTTTTGCCCTATAAGCGCTATCGCATTCATCAGTTGCTCATGGCTCAGGCCGGCATTGTCCATCTGGAAAGTGAACCTGTAAACCCCGCCCAGTGCCTCGCTGTGGCGGATGATCTTTTCGGCCACTATTTCTGGCGAACCGATCAGGTAGGCGCCCCTGGGGCCTCTTTGCGCATCAAAACCGGGGCGTGTTACCGGCGGCCAGCCGCGCTCGCGGCCCAGCTTGGTAAAGGTTTCCTTGTAGCCGGGATAATAGGTTTCCGCAGCCTCTTCAGTGGTATCGGCCACATAGCCCAGCGAATGGATACCAACTTTCAACTCTTCCGGCGCAAAACCTGCTTCCTTGCCCGCCCTGCGGTACAAATCCACCAACGGGCGGAAACGTTCGGTATCGCCGCCGATGATGGCCACCATCAGCGGAAGGCCCAGTGTGCCCGCGCGCACAAATGAGGCAGGCGTGCCGCCAACGCCCAGCCATACCGGCAGGGGCTGCTGTACCGGGCGCGGATAGATAGCCTGCTCATGCAGAGGCGCACGGAAACGCCCCGACCAGGTAACCGTTTCGTTATCCTTAACCTGCAGCAGCAAGCCCAGTTTTTCAGCGAACAGGGCATCATAATCCTGGAGGCTAAAGCCAAAAAGCGGGAACGCTTCTATCGACGAACCGCGCCCCACCACCATTTCGGCACGGCCTTTCGAAATTATATCCAGCGTGGCAAATTGCTGGAACAGCCTCACCGGGTCGGCCGCGCTTAAAACAGTTACCGCGCTGCTGAGCCTGATGTTGGTGGTGCGGGCCGCCGCTGCCGCCAGGATCACCGAGGTAGCTGAATCCAAAAATTCCTTCCGGTGATGCTCGCCGATACCAAACACGTCAAGCCCGGCCCGGTCGGCAAATTCTATCCTGGCCAGCAGTTGTTCCATCGCATCGATGTTGCCCTGCGCGTCGAGCGCACTGTACAGGTTGCCTGTTGCGGCAAAGCTGTCAATTCCTATTTCCATATTTCCTTTCAAATACCAGATATCAAAGTATAAAGTTAGCAGGAAAAATTATGTGTTTAAACATTTAATTGTCAAAAGCACTGCTCAGGCAATTATCTTCCGTTATCACTAAAAAAAGCAACTCCACAGGCCGGATGCTCATTAAACCAGCCGTATATCAGTCCGAAAGGCGCCAGGACCGGGGCGAATCCCTGACTATTATCCCGCTGGCAAAGAAATATCTCGCTGCAGGCTAATCGCCGGTTTCGTCAAATCACGGCTCCTCGCCATTCCTCTTGCAAATATGCTTTCAACTGTCTACATTTAAAGAGGTTATTACACCGCCATATTTCAAATTAAGCATAAAATGAAGCGTATTGTAATCTGCAGCGACGGTACCTGGAACAAGCCGGGCAATATTGAAAACGGCTATGTTGTGCGGTCGAACGTGCAAAAAATATTCCAGGTTATTGCCAAAAGCGATGGTGGCATTAAACAAATAAAGCACTACGACAACGGTGTGGGGGCTATTGGTACTGCCGTTACAAGGGCCGTTAACGGGGCAACCGGCCTGGGCCTTTCGGATAATATCATCAATGCTTATAAATTTATTGTATGGAACTACGAGCCGGGCGACGAGTTGTACCTGATGGGCTTTAGCCGCGGCGCTTACACCGTTCGCAGCCTGGCCGGTATGATACGGCGTTGCGGTATACTAAAAATCCAGGACCTTCGCCTGATACAGGAAGCTTATAACTTTTACCGCGACCCCTCGCACGAAAGCAGGGCAGGCGGAGAGCGATCGGAAAACTTTATTGCCCGGAACAGTTACCCGGACACGGAAATTAAATTTTTAGGCGTGTGGGATACCGTGGGCGCACTGGGGATACCGCACACCAAATTCAGGATGTGGAACCGGAAAAGGTACAAATTTCACGACCTGACCTTAAGCCACATCATCAAACATGCCTACCAGGCAATGGCGATTGACGAGCATCGGAGTTTATTTGATGTGAATTTATGGCGGCAAAGTAAACACGCCATTGAAAACAATGTGGAGCAGTTTGTTGAACAGCGCTGGTTTGCGGGTGTACATTGCAACGTGGGCGGCGGCTATCACGAGGAGCAATTAAGCGATTTATCCTTGCTGTGGATGATAGAAAAGGCCAAACAGGCCGGCCTTGGGATAGATATGGGGATGGCCAGCACAAACCAGGACTTCCCGATATTCCTGGCGCCCGACCCCAGGGGTAAACAGCATAATTCTATGACGTTTATTCATAAGTTTAACCCGGCCATAACCCGTAAAATAGGCCAAAACACCGGCTTTAATGAGTGCATCGACCCATCCGTGATCGAACGGATGCATAACCTTGACAGCTATATTCCTAAAAATGTGAAAAACGCGCTGGAAAGAGGGATTAAAGTGGGGGAGCCGATGACGGAAAAGCTTGTGGTGGGTTAATTTTTATAAAGAACCAAGAGTCAAGAACCAGGAATCAAGAAGAATAACCTTCTTATCCTGGTTCTTGGTTCTTGACTCTGGTTGTTAATTATCCCCAACTTTCTTTTTAACATTTTCCATTATTACATCCCGTATCAGATCGACGCCTGAACCTGCGGTATTGATGAGCATTTCATTGACAAAACTGTCTTTTGAACATTCCTTCACATCTACTGCAATAGAAAACATTCCCTGGTTATATAAGGAGATAATATTGTCGTCCGGTGTTTTATAATGACCATAGGAGCGCGGCACAATAAAACATTTTCCGTCGAGCCGTTTATTCTTCAGTTTATCGTAATACTCCTTGTAGCCGGCGGATGTACTATCCAGCGGGGCCTTTCTTAAGCGCAGCATAAAACTGCCCAACTCGGCGTCCTTAAACATCTGGCCGTCTTTATTGATATATGAAGTGGTGAAAATGATGTTGAAATCAATATTTACCGTGTCGCGTCCTTGCGGAACTTTAGCTTTTGAAAAATTGATCTTAATGTTTTTCAGCTTTAGCCTGAAAATGGCATCATTAATAATTTCATTCGCCGGTACTGAATCTTTATCCACCTCAAACTCCGCCGTTAGCGCCGTTATTGTCTTATCCTGATCTTTAAAGGTCCTGGTAATGGAAAAGCCATTAAACTGCATGCCGGTTGGGTCGAAGGGGCCCTCGGCCGAGGGTTGGTCGTAAAAATACAGATCGTTAAGCCCCTGTTTCCATTCTGCGAAGTATTTTTTATGCTCGTTGGCGATCACCTGCTTTACTGCCGTTACACCAATGGAAACCAGGCTCCCGGCGAATGCGGTTTCAGCGCCCCGCGAAACGCCACCCCGGCTGGCCAATTTTTGCGGCTGCTCCTGCTGCTTTTTTAGTAACGCAAAATTGATGACGTCGCGCTTTGGCGGCGCAAGCATCACCACCTTTTCATTTTTTTTTGCCGAGCCGAATTTTGATCCCGCGCAACCGGCGGCAAGCCAAATCAAGCCAAAGAATAATACGATAAGAGAGTATTTTTTATTCATAAAACCGAAGTTTTAGCATTTCTATTTTCAGCTTTGCCCCGCCAGCTTTTGCACAATCAGCTGGAGGTGTCTGGCAATCTGTTTGCAATAATTTACCGGTAAAACGGGAGCAGTATTTACTGCTGCACAACATCGTAAATTACTAAAAAAATATTATTCTAAGTCTGGTATGCTATTATATTCTTGCTTTAATAATTTTGAATACAGACACGCGGACTTTTTCGTACTCAAACCATTGCATTTCCTATAAAATAATTACCTTCAACTGATTATATTTAAATAGCAGGAAACGCCGGGTTAACGACAGTCAAAATTGATGGGAGAGTTTATGCCTGAATTGAAAAAGAAATATCCGCCGCAAAATATTTTTAGCGCAAAAACGCTATTGTTGTTTTCGGCACTCTTTTTCTTTATGTTGAGCTGCGCTGCGCAAACCAAAGGCGGCAAGGTTAACAATACAAATGTGCAAAAACCCGTGGCAGGCGAAACCTATGCCATTATTTTCGGCATATCAAACTACCCCGGCCTTCCGCCGTTGAAATATGCCGACAAAGACGCCGAACTTTTCCGCGATTTTCTGGAAACTCCCGGGGGAGGCAATACAAAACCCGAAAATATTTTTTTCAGGACAAACGAGCAGGCGAAAGCAGGCGACTTTAATAATTATGCGCTGTTATGGCTTAATGGTAAGAATTTAAAAGAGGGAGATCGCTTGTACATCTACTTTTCGGGGCATGGCGATGCGATGAATGAATTTGCTTACTTCCTGTTGCCTTATGATTGCATGCCCAATAAGGAAACGAATAATTACATGGCCACGGGCAATATATTTATGAGTGCTGTAAAAGCATTGTTTATTGCGCCGTTAACTCAAAAAAAGGTCGACGTAGTATTAATTGTTGATGCCTGCAGAACAAATGACCTGCCCGGCGGTGAACAGGGCCGGCAAAGCTTTATTGGCGGGATGCGATCAATTACCGAACAAGGCGCCGGCGAGATTATCATGCTTTCGACCGGAGCCGGACAAGTAGCCGTTGAAAGCCAGAAAGTGGGGAACGGCCACGGATTGTTTACCTGGTACCTGGTTGCCGGGCTGAGCGGCGAGGCCGATAAAGAGGGTGACGCAGCCGATAATGACGGGAAGGTATCGCTGGCTGAAATTGCGGGTTTTGTAAAGAGCCGGGTTCGAAAAGACGCAAAAACTTTATTCAATACCGACCAGGTCCCGGTTTTTCTTCCGCCGGACAGGGACCTGGAGACGATGGCGAACCTGGATAGCGGCACCTACCATAATTGGAAACTCGCCGAGAGCATGCTGCAGCAAAGCAACGGCGATAATATAGCCAAAGTGTTAACTAAAAATGGCGGGCAAAAAGGCGTTACAAAAGGCGCCCCGCTGGATACGGGGCTGGTGGCGCTGGATAATAAGTTCATTGCCGCTATTAAGTCGCAGAACCTGTTAGGGCGAAATTCCGCTGAGGATATTTATGATAAAATGAACAAGAAATGGCCGGGGCAGCCAATAACCGAGGATGCAAAATATTCGCTTGCTACTGAGTTTATCAATTTTGGACAAGAAAAAATAAACCTGTTTTTAAGCGGCAAAGGCATAGTTCATTTGCAGCGCATGGAAAATGAATTCAGCAATAAAAGCGGTGGCACGGCTAATAAAGATGAGATAAAAAATATACCTGCCGGGATAGAGGACCAGATTGTGAGGATGAAAACGGTGACCATAACGGGGTTTGATAAGGCCGCGGAAATGATGGAAAAAGCGGTTAAATTATTAAATAATGAACCTGAAGTATTGGATCCTTTATATACTAAGTTGTATTTTCTGCAAGCCGCGGCCTGCGACCAGGTGAACAATGTTTCCATAAGGGAACAAGGCGTTGGCCTTATAAAAAAGGCAATCAGAAGAGACACTGCCGCCGCATACAACTATTTAATGCTGGGGCATTTGTTATACGATCTGAAGAATGATTCGTGTGAGGTCTATTTTAAAAAGGCGATAAAGCTTGCGCCAAAATGGGCTGAACCTGAAAGCGACCTGGCGAATTTCTACAGTGAAAAAAACAATTTTGACCTGGCGATCAGGCACTATACCATAGCGGTCCGGCTGGATAGCCTGGATGATGTAGCCTACCAAAATATTGGCGTTTTGTATACCGGCGAAAGGAAACTGGATTCGGCACAGAAATATTTTATGAAGGGATTGTCCATCAATCCCTGTAATAAGTACGCCAATTGCAATTTAGGCTTTTTAAGCGCTAAGGCGATGGTAAGCAATTCGGTTAATGACCCAAACTTTAAAGTATCTGAGCGTTATCTAAAAAAATCTATTGCATGCGATACCGGCTTTACGCATGGGTACTATATCGTGGCGGGCTTATTTAATAAAGTAAACCTGAAAGACAGCAGCGTATATTATTTAAAAATGGGGATAGACAAAAACCCCCGTGACCCTTTGCTTTACCGGGCTTTAGGGAATGAATACCTGGAAATGAAAGATACCGTAAAAGGAGAAGCGGCTTATCAAAAAGCGCTGTCGACAGACAGTTTGGATATTAATAATTACCTAACCCTTAGCCAGTTTTATTGCAACCAGGGGACAACCGGCGTTAATAAAGCGTTAAAATATAGCCAAAAAGCACTTCAGCTTGATCCGAACTCATCCGCCGCCTGGCGCACGATAGGCGATATATACTATGCGCAGGGTATTTATGACAAAGCGATACTCAATTACCAGGGTGCCATAAAATTGACCCCGAACGATGCAGATTCCTACAATAACCTGGGCAACGCCTATTTTTACAACCAGGATATGGAGCATGCGATCACCAGTTATGAACAAGCCGTCAGGCTTGATACCACTTTTGCAATTGCCTTCAATAACGTTGGCGCTTGTTATTATCTAAAAAAAGATTTTCCAAAAGCGATTGCCGACTACCAAAAAGCGGTTAAGCTTGACTCTACCTATTCAAACGCGTATAAAAACCTGGGGAACATTTATACCAGCTTAAAACAATACGACAAGGGAATACTGTACTACACCAAAGCGATCAACCTGGACCCGGGAAATGCACAGCTGTACAATGCGCTTGGAAACGTTTATTATTTTTTGAAGCAATACAATACAGCGATCATTTATCACAAAAAAACTGTTGCACTTGCGCCATCAAGCCCGCTTGGCTATAATGACCTCGGGGCGGATTATGATGATTTAAATAAACCTGACACGGCGATGCTGTATTATAAAAAATCCATCGGGGTTGATTCCACGCGCGCGCTGCCCTATATGAACATTGGCCACATTTACCAAAACGCGAAAGCTTACGACAAAGCATTAGCCTTTTATTCCACAGCCGCAAAACGTAATCCTAATAATCCGGGCGTGTATAACAACATAGGTAATGTTTACCTGGCCCTTAAGGACTATGCAAAGGAGATTTATTATTACAACATAGCCATCCAACTGGATAGTACCATTACATACCATTTGCAGGACCTTGGATTTGCCTATGTGTACAGCAAGGATTATAAAAACGGGATTGCTTGTTTACAAAAGGCGGTTAAATATTATCCCGATGACCCGGCGGTTTACTATAACGTCGCCTGCGGGTTTTCGCTGGCGAGTGATACGGATATGGGCATCAAATACCTGAAACTGGCCCTGGAAAAAGGATTTAAGGATTATGCATGGCTTAACACCGATCCCGACATTGTAAATTTGAGGAAACTTGCAGATTTTAACCAGCTGATGAAACAGTATTTCCCGGACAAGGTGAAATAACGCTCCTATTGCTTTGGTTTGATATCAAAATACAAATTATAGCTGGAGCCATCCGCGGTGCCTATGTTTTGATCCGTCGTGCTGCGCGAATTGAACGATTGCTGAACCAGCCGCTCAAAAGGCTTCAGGTTTCCTCTTCTGCCTGCTCCATTTGAATTGGCGATACTTTCCAGGTCGATCCGGTCGGTCGACGCAAATATTTTGAATATCTCTTTTCCGCAGGGAGGGGCAAGCGTTATCACATACTTGGTAAAAGCAAAAGATGCGCCGGCCGGCACTAACAGGTCGTCCGCAAATATTCTTGCGCTGTTGTTGGGCAATATCGCGTTAATAATACCATCCGGCTGCATATCCAGGATATTGACATATAAATTTTTGCCGCTTTTATTATTCACCCATATCACCATTTTGTCACCGGCGGTAAAGCTGGTATCGCTCAAGTGCACATAGTTGGTGTCCGGGTTTCCGTTAACAACTGGCAGAAGCTTTACTTCCAGGTCGGCGTCCGGGTCGTTTACGTTCAGATCTTTTAAAAAGCAGTAACGGATATAGGTTTTGATCTTGTTTTTCAACCGGGCGGTATCCTTACTGGCGTTGGCGATGGTATCAAAGGCTGCGCCGGTTGAGCTGATGATAATTGAATCGACGCTATTGTTCTTTCCTCTCGCAATATTAATGTCTGGCCGGTCGCTGAGTTTCACAGATGGCAAGCTTTTGAGCGCCTTTTGGAGCCTCAATAGCTCATTCGGTGAAAATGCTGAGGCCGGTTCCTTACCCCGGGACACCGTGGCTATATTATTGGCGATACTTACATTTAACATTTCGGTTTTAAATGCTTGCTGCGTTATAAAAACCCAGCCCAGCGCCGCCTCTTTCAGCCCGGGATCGGAGTCGAGATGAACCCCGGCAGTGTAAAGTTCAGCTTTCGTTACGGTGCCGGTGGTTAGGGGTTTAATACCCATCGGGCTATTGGTGCCCGCCGGGTACACCGCAATTTTGGCCCCTATATCCAGGCCGGCAAATTTACCCCCCGCCAGGGTCAAATCATTGCCCTTGATCTTGTCGATCAGGATATACGGTTTTTGAGCAATAAAGCTCCCGCCAAATAGCGTTCTGTCCTGCCCGTTGCCGGAAAGTACCGGGTGCTGGTCGGGCAGCTTGCTGTTCATTACGGATTGTATTTTTGCAAAAAGGGTACGATAGGTCATGCCGGGTTCCAGGTTGGCAAAAACCTTGGTTATGGCATAACTAAGCGGGCCAATGCTGTGCCTGGTGTCATCATAGGTCTCGTTGTCAGATTCATTTGCCCTGGCGGCGCCAATAACCACGTAGGAGGCCATGTTGCTTTCGTTGAGAAGCGTCAACACCTGCTTATTATCTGCTGTTATTGCATGTTTCCTGGAGTAAAATCCCCTTGAAACAAGGGGAGCTTTCCCGCCTCTGACCCTTGCCGTTCCGCGTGTGCCCGTTCCGGCGTAACACAGGTCGAGGAAGATCGCCACATCTCCGTTTTTGCCAAGTTTTGCCCGCAGCTTATCAACGTATGTCCCAAACACATTATCCAGGAAATACCCCTGCCTTAATTTTAAAACTTCTTCCCGGGTTGGTTCTGTGCCGTAGGGTGGTTGTTTAGCTTCATAGCTCACAATGCTCTCTTCAAGGCCGTCGGGTTTATTGCCGTCCAGGTCTTCCACCTGCTCGCCATGTGAGGAAAAGTGAATAACCACAACATCGCCAACCGCCGACCTGTTTACCAGGTCGTTCAGCGCGTTTTTTATACCGGCTATGGTGGCGCCTTTGTCCCGCACTACCCTGATATCTGTGAATTGCTGATCACGAAGCGCTTTTTGAACCAGTGAGTCATCCCTTGCACTCGAAATTGCAACCCAGCCACTGTCGTCGGGATAATTACCGATGGCAAATATTAATGCCCGTTTGGTTTGCCCGGATAGCGAAGTTGAAAGCAGCGGGAAAAGAATACTGAACGGGAGCAGCCACCGGATTTTCATATCGTTTCCCCGCGCGTTAAAGGGTGATGGATTTAAGCACAATGGGGATATGTTTCTGCGCCATACCTATTTTAATCAATTAATAAGCCCGGTTAATACCTGTTGCGTGGCCGGTTCAAAGCTGTTGCCGTAATAATACGTTAACTGGCTTTCAATATCGGCTATCATTTTTTTCTTATCGTTGCCATAGTAGGTTGTAAGCCCTTCCTCAAACATTTTTACCAGGTCCTGCAGGTCTTCCCGGGTCAGGAAAGTGATATTAGCCGGTCCCGAAAACGTTTCTTCCAGGTATTTTCCGTTGAGTGTATAACCCCGCTTGATAAAATAAGGGACAGCATGATGATCCGGGCTGCCCGGACGGACCGATCCCTCAAATAATTGCCGGTCGAAAATCAAAAAGCTGCTATTTCTGCGGATAGGATTGCAAACAGTATCCTTCCCCTTCAGTGCACAGATAAAATATTTATCGGCAGGGTTATTTTTTAACCCGGGTGATTTTATTGGCAAGGATTCACCTTCAAGCAGTACAACATTGCCGCCACTGCCGTTTGTGCCCGCATTAAAAAATCCCTTAAGGTCAAAATCACCCCGCGATGTCAAAGTCTTTTCGGTGGTGTAGGTTAACAAGTAATTAGCAACTACTAATTGATACAACTCCGATTTTTTGGCAGCAGGCCCCGCCGTTACCGGTTTGCTGTTTACGAAACTCAACCTGAATTTGCCTTTTTGCGCGTTAAAAAGGGCCATTTCTGCAGTCTTATCACTACTGGTAAGCTCGCTTACGCCATCAAGGCGGTCATGCAGCTTTAGCAGCGTATTGTTATGGTAGACATCCCCCTTGATATAGGTAACGATATAGGCCTGGCCAAATGTTGTGTTGATTATAAACAACATGGAGAATAAAACCAAGGCTTTTTTCGCGGATCCCATCATTACAAACTTACAATATACTCGTATAAATTTTTTTTCCATTCGGGATATTTCTCAATCACTAACTGGATAAAAGTGAGATAAGTAGCAATATAAAAAAGACTTACAAAGGTGCCAAAATAAAAGTAGGAGAAAATATTGATCAAAACCAGTACGCCGATGAATGAGATATAATTGATCAGGAATTTACTTAAAAAAGGGACCCTTATTTTTTTGTGTATCTCGTTTATTTTTTTTTCCGGATGGATAATTATCCAATAGCTGATCAAAAAGTAGAAAAAAAACAGCATAAGCAGCCAGTTGACCGATATGGAAGCGTGGTGTTTGTAAAGCGTTAAATAGGTATTCCATAGTATCAGCGAGCCGGGCATCCTGCCCAGATAAGTTACGTGCAAGTCGTTGGCAAAATCGCCGATCACAATAAATTTATTATTTAAAACACTAAAACAGTCCGGGTCGGCAAGCAGCTCACCCAGGTAATAAGTGTTTATGTTCCCCTTTTGATCGGCAGTTACCATATCGGCTGGCCTGTAATAAAACTCGGGGATCATGGTATTAAACGTTGGCCTGCCGTTCAAAAAAGTAAAATAACTTTTCGTGAACCGGTAAGGCGTTGTTTTTTCGAATAAACAAACAGGTAAACTCTTTAGCGAATCTTTATAAAAGATCGGCATTTTGGTGAATGTTGTTTTGTTTATCGCGGTGTAGTTCACGACGCCCGATGGGACTTTATAGATCGGCTTCACCAGTTTGTTGTTGTCCCAAATAGCGGAAATAACAATTTTCCTAAGCTTTTCGATCTGTGGTTTTAAACTGCTGTCTCCCGGGCCTGGTTTATCAAATAGTATATCGCAAATCACATATTTATACCCATCGGGATGCTGGTTTAATATCGAAAATAATTTGGCAAGCTTCACCCTGTCGGTGATCACGCGCTGGGCGCCGCGCATGGTTGAGTCGGGCGGGCCGTACTCACTATCCTCCGCAAGCGACGGGTCTTTGGATACATCGATAAAAACAACATTTTTTTTTCCAGGGCTTTTCATCCGCTTTAAAAATATCGTGTTTTAATATCGCAGCGAATTTTAAGAAATCAACCTCATCCGACCTGATGAACGAGGTATATTGCAGCAACACAGTAAGGGCGAGTAAAAAAACCGAATGAAAAAAAACAATAAGGAGTTTCCTTTTATAGCGTGGCAACCGTGCATCCCGCGCTAACCTGGTTATAAAACCCGGAGGCCAGCTAACAACTATATCTTTTATCATCCTGTTGGTATACGTTTAAGCGGTGCCGGAACAGCTATTTTTTATAACCCTTATCAAATCAAAATTGGTTGTGTTAAAATAAGAAAAGGATTATCGTAAAGCTATTAATAATATGCATGATTTTTTAAGTGTGATGAACAAGCTATGCCGAAACAGCGAATGACGGCCAGGGCAGACGCATTAAAAATTATTTTGAATAGAATTATCCTGAATAAATTACCTTTTACTTTTATGATGTATAATCTTAACCGCAAAGGACTCAAAGAGAAAACCGCGAAGATCGCAAAGTGCTTAGCTTTGTGCTCTTTGCGAAATCTTTGCGCACTTTGTGGTTAAAAATCTAAGCTTTACATGGCAAATAAGCCTAAAGCTATTTTAATGCGGCTGCCCTGGAATGACGGCTGAGAAACTTGCCGCATTCAACTAATTGATTATTTTTGGTAAACCAACTATAAGTCCATGAACCGTTATTTTATTGGCCTCCTCGCGCTGTTTGCGTTGATTGTTTATGCAAACCCTGCACATTCACAATCAAAAGTATTAACGGAAGCTCCTCCCGCCGCCGGCGGATTTTCCGCTACCCGGCTTGCCCGTTTGGATTCAGGCATGAAGGCCTGGGTACAACAGAAATGGGTAAACGGCTCGGCGGTGCTGATTGCCCGCCATGGCAAAATCGTTTTCTATAAAGCGCATGGGTATAATGACGCGGACACAAAGGCGCCGCTCGATAAAACCGGCATCTTCCGGATCGCCTCGCAAACCAAGGCGGTTACTGTTACTGCTGTTATGATGCTGTGGGAAGAAGGAAAGTTTTCGCTGGACGACCCGGTTTCTAAGTTCATCCCGTCCTTTGCCAATGAAAAAGTGCTTGCGAGCTACAATCCGAAAGACACCACCTACACAACCGTTGCCGCCAGCCGGGCCATCACCATCCGTGATTTGCTTACGCATACCTCTGGCCTGGGTTACCCGGCCATCGGCACGCCTGCTGAAAATGCCATTTATGCCAAGGCTTATCTTACCGGCGGCGTGGGCACTAAAGGCCAGACACTTGCCGACGCGATGAGCCGCCTGGGCAAAGCGCCGCTTTTTTTTCAGCCTGGTACGCAATGGAAGTACGGCCTGAACATGGACCTGCTGGGTTGTTTGATCGAGAAATGGTCGGGTATGACGCTGGAAGAGTTTTTTACAAAGCGCATTTTTAATCCCCTTGGCATGAAGGATACCTATTTTAACCTTCCGGCCTCAAAAGGTTCCCGGTTGGTAAATTTCTTTATGGGCGATTCCACCGGAAGGATAAAAAAAACGGGGGCGGTTTTTGGCGGTGCGCTCGACATGAATTACCCGCTGCAAAAAACCAGCTATTTCTCGGGGGGTGGAGGACTGGTTTCCACCCTTTACGATTATGCCATCCTTTTGCAAATGTTTTTAAATAAGGGCGAGTACAATGGCGTACGCCTGCTGGCCCCCAGCACGGTGCGTATGATTACGATGAACCAGATCGGCGACCTGCACCCGAATCTCGGCGAGAATGCGGCATACAATAAATTCGGATTCGGCTTTTTTATTATCTCTGAAGAAGGAAGCCGGTTCGGCCCCAGCCAGGCTGGTACTTATTCCTGGGGCGGCGTGTTCTCCACCTCATATTGGGTTGACCCTAAAGAAGACATGATCGTGTTAGCTTACGAGCAAATGTGGGGGCCGTATGTGGCCAATACGGCCAAAGCATTTAAGTCGTTGGTGTACCAGGCGATTAATGATTGACGGCGACGGGCGCTATCAACAAAATCCGCAATTATGCAAATACTTAGGTGCGTTTAATGTTTGCTAAATAATGATATATGTTGTACCATGCAGGTGATCGCATTGATATAAAAACATTTTTCATGGGGGTGAGCCACCCTGACCAGGCGTGCATTAGTCAAACCTTTCTACCGCGAAAATGCCGGTATCCATACTTGGTTTGTCGCCATTAAAAGCTTCCGCCATCAATTTACCAGTTGCGGTTGCCAGCGTGAGGCCGATCATGGCGTGGCCCGTAGCAATGCCCAGGTTTTTGTATTTTTTGGAAAGGCCGATGTAAGGCAGGCCGTCCGGCGATACCGGGCGAAAACCAAACCATACGTCTTTTGGATCGGGCACAGGCAATTTGAATTCGGGAAAGTATTTCGGAATGGCTTCAACAATGCCTTCCACACGGTTCATGCTCACTTCGCGGTTAATCTTGCGCAGTTCCATGGTGCCGCCAAAGCGAAGGCTGCCATTCATAGGCGTTACAGCTACTCTTGCTTCAGCGAGTATGGCTGGGATGGTCATTTTTTTAACGGGCTGATGCACCATAAAAGAGTATCCCTTGCCGGGCATTAGGGGAATGTTCAACCCGGCCAGGTTAGCTATCGCCGGCGACCAGGAACCACCCGCAATCAGGTAAGTATCACCGGTGTATTCATTTCCGCCCGCGGCAACGCCGCTTATTTTATCGCCCTCGCGATGTATGCCGGTCACTTCCGCGTTGCGATGCAGCTTTACGCCGAGATTTTCCAGGTGTTTGATCAAGCCTTTCATCAGCATATTTGGATAAATATGCGAATCGCAGCGATAAAGCACCGATCCTAAAATATCCAGCTCCACATCAGGTTGCAATGCCCGGGTTTGGGCCGCATCCAGGTATTCGGCATCCAGCCCCAGGTTGGTGGCTTTTTCCACCAGGTGGCGTTCATGTTCGGCCAGGCCTTCTGTTTTAAACAACACCAGTACGCCCCTGTCCTCCAGGCAAAAATCAATCCCCGAATCTCTTTCAAATTGATGATACAACTCACTGCTCAAAACGGCAATATCACGCAGTCCCCCTGCAGAGCGGTCGACATGTTTTTGGGTGCAGCTTCGGGCAAACTTTAAGCCCCAGCTGATCAAATCGGGGTTAAGGGATGGTTTAATATAGAACGGACTTTTGTTATTAAACATCCACTTAATGCCCTGCCCCACCATACCCGGCGCTGCCAGCGGCACAAAGTGACTGGGTGAAATATAGCCCGCGTTGCCGTAGGAACAGTTATCGGTAAAGTCGCCTTTATCCAATACCTCAACTTCCCAGCCGGATTGGTGCAGGTAATATGCGGAAAACAGGCCGATAACGCCTCCGCCGATGATAATTGCTTTGCTCATAATATAAACATCTATAAAAACATGTCATTGCGAGCGGCAACCTCGTCGCTGATAGGTATACGGTAATGCAATGGGCGATCCCGTACGTGCGGGACTTCGCTCGTGCCCGACGCGCGGCCTCTGCCACTCCTCGCAATGACAATTTTTTATGTAACGTCTCAAGTTTTATTCCATCCAATCCAGGCTCATACCCCGCCAGGAAGGATTCATTCCAACAATTAAATCTATCTTCTTTTGTCTTCACCCGCCCTTTAACTGCTTTTCGCGGGCTATCGCATCTTGTATCCATTGAAACTCTTCAAAGTAGACAAGCTTGTTGATCTGGTATTTTGAAGTATACCCTTTATACACTTTTTCTTGATGCTGCCAGACACGATTTTCTAAGTCACTTGTTACTCCGATATACAACGCAGTATTTGATTTATTAGTAACGATGTAAACGTAGTATAAATGGTTCTTCATTCGAAAATAACGTTTCGTTGAGGCATCAGGAGGTTGGCGACGAGTTTGCTTCGCTCGTACCTCGCTCGCAATGACATATTTATTTCTATATCACCTGGAACCCAAATGCATACGGGTCATCCTCATCATCAATTTTGATGGTGTTATACCCATATATCCTTGCCCAGCCCTCAATGGATGGGATGATCGCCGGTTTGCCGCCGACGGTTACCTCATCCTCCACCGTGCCGGTAAATTTACTGCCGATGATGCTTTCATGAATGAACTGGTCGCCCTTTTTTAATTTTCCTTTGGCATGCCATTGCGCCATTCTTGCTGAAGTGCCTGTTCCGCATGGCGACCGGTCGATCGCTTTATCGCCATAAAAAACGGCATTGCGGGCGGTGGCATCGGGCGACAGGGTTTTACCTGCCCATAAAATATGTGAGCAGCCACTGATGGTGGGGTTTTCAGGGTGGACGAATGTATATTTTTCGTTTATCCTTTGCCTTAATACCCGGCTCCATGCAATCAGCTGATCGGCGGTATGGTTTTCCAGTCCTCTAAAATTTTGCTGTGGGTCCACGATGGCGTAGAAGTTACCGCCGTAGCTCACATCGAAAGTTAAAATGCCCAAATCGGGGCATTCGGCGATTAAATTTTCAGCAGCCAGGTAAGCCGGCACGTTGGTGAGCTTTACAGACTTTACTTTTTTCCCTTCCTGTTTGTAGGATATCTTAACTAATCCGGCAGGCGCTTCCATGCGAACAACGCCGGGTGTTTTTGGGGTGATCAAACCTTCCTCGATAGCAATGGTGATTGTGCCGATTGTGCCATGCCCGCACATGGGCAGGCAGCCGCTGGTTTCGATAAATAGAACCGCTACATCATTTTCCGGGTCGTGCGGGGGGTAAAGGATACTGCCCGACATCATATCATGCCCGCGGGGCTCAAACATCAAACCTTTGCGTATCCAGTCGTACTCGTGCAAAAAGTGCTGGCGTTTTTCGCTCATGTTGGCGCCCACTAAATTAGGCCCGCCACCGGCGACGAGGCGAACGGGGTTACCGCAAGTGTGAGCGTCTATGCAGAAGAAGGTTTTTGTCATTTCAAATTGTCATTGGCCCAATACCTAAATTCTAGTGTTCAGATAACTGGCCAAAAAATGCTATTACTATCACGCCTAGAAATATCACCGAAAAAATCAATGGTACAAGGAACCAAAAAATTCTTTTTCGTACAAAAGTAAGGCTAAAGATCAAAATAAGTGTTGATAATGATATAGTTGTGAACAATATCGGAAAATCAAAATTGGGCACAAAATATAACGCTACGTAGAATAAATTGAATAGAACAAATATTACCAATCGTTTTGCAGTCATCTCATGGATATTAATGCATTTGTCATCAAGATATAGCTTAGCATATATAGTTCACCTTTATTACTATGACTAAAGACCAATGACTATTTCATCCATTCATTATTAAACAACCGCCAAATATTCATCGGGTTCCCCGTTTTTAATTCATCCGGCAACAGCTCCTCATCCCAGTTTTGCCAGCAAACAGGCCGCACAAAACGTTTGATGGACGATGTGCCGACAGAAGTAAACCGGCCATCGGTGCTTGCCGGGAAG
>JABDHD010000067.1 GCA_013285685.1 Bacteroidota bacterium | reverse complement strand
AAACTGCTAAAATCAGATTGATAAAATCATTTTCAATCTGATAAAATCTTATCAAAATGATAGCAATTCCCTTTTATTAAAATAAACTTTTTTCGTTAAATAATATTTTGTTACCAATTTCTAAGTAATGTTTTAAGGCTTTGAAATTATTTGGCATTGATTTAGCTTTAAGAAAAAGAATTGCACTGAACCTAAAAATTTAAACCGGCGAAAAATAAGATTTCTCCTGTTAAATGAAACCAATTGTCAGTGCTTTCGTTTACAGTTTATTTAGTTTACAGATCATGGTTATTGAAGTATTACAGATCGGCACCCTGGTGGCTTTGTTAATTGTTCCGCTCTTTCTTCCCGTAAAAAAAGGAGCAGGCGCCATCAAATTACCTAAAAATTATAACGATACTTCCGATGCCCGCTATGCTGTTAATGAGCGCGGCTACCTGGAGGAGATACATCACGATAGATTATCGAACGAGGCGTAATAGTTAAAAGGTATAAAAAAGGCTCTGTGACGGGATGGTTACGGAGCCTTTTTATTTATGGACTATCCCTCCAATATCCGGATCAGGTCTTGATTCAGATAATAAACTTCCTTTCCGTCCTTTTGGGAGACCAGGATTTTGGCATTCATAAGGTCGTTCATATACCTGGCCAAAGTGGTACGGGATGATCGCCGGATCAACATCCTGGGCTTTAAATAAGGCTGACTGAAAATTAGTTCATTGATTTCCTTATTATACCATTTTAGCTTCGATTTACCATACTCAAGGGTTGCGTTCATCTGGTTTACTATCTCATTGATTAGGTTGTTGGTTAACAGCGATGTGTTTTCAACAGCATCCAGCATGAATAATATCCATTCCTTCCACGAGCCTCTTTGCGTCACGGCCCCTAATGTGAAATAATAATCGTCCTTATGGAGGATAATATACTTTGACAGGTACAGCGTTGGTTGTGCGAGCAAGCCTTTATTAACCAGGTAAAGCAAGTTTAAAATACGCCCTGTTCTTCCGTTACCATCCTGGAACGGGTGTATCGCCTCGAACTGGTAGTGCGAAACACACATTTTAAGCAAAGGATCCAATGGATATTTTTCGTCGTCATTGATGTAATCCAACCAGTTATCTACCAGTTTTTCAATCAGCCCAACGCCCCTTGGAGGTGTATAAATTGTTTCGCCAGACCTGAATTCACTCTGACCCCTTTTGATCATCGTTTGTGATTGCGGCGACCTGAATCCCCCGGCTGCATTTTTTACCTGCCTGAAAATACTGATGATGCAATCGCGGTCTATCCGGTTTTGCTCGTTTATCAGGCGGTGGCCTTCCCACATGGCTTCACGATATCGTAAAACCTCTTTGGTAGCGGTATTGGCGTTTTTTTCCTGGATCGTATCCGAGATGGCTTTGTATAATTCATCGTCGGTAGTAAAAATGTTTTCTATTTCAGTAGATGTTTTGGCTTCCTGCAAGGCGATGGTGTTAACCAGCATAAACGGATTTGGAAGACGCAGCACACTGCTGTTTACTGTCGCTAAAGCCCTGGAAGCCGATACCAATTTCCTTAAAATGTCTATATCTCTCTCAATTTCAATCATAGGGGGAAGAAGCGGAAGTGCGTTATAGGGCAAATTTCTATCGTAACCCATTGTTTTATATGTCCAGTTTTTAGGTTTTTTCTGAACATGTTGCAATAATAGCAAAAAACTGGACATATAAAAGCAATATGTCCAGAAATTTATCAAAAACTGGACATGTTTCAAATGGTGTCCAAAAACTGGACATATAAAGGTTACGTGTCCAACTTTACTGTAAAAATTGGACATGTAATCAAAATATGTCCATTTTCTGAACATTTCCTGATTAAAATTTATTTCACTAATCTTGAATTGTTTTCACCAACCAAATTCAAACCTGATTAAATTAAGTTCAATGCTACGTTTTAAACTGCTTGTTTTTATTGCCGCTTTTTTGGTAATCTCAAATATCACCCTCGCGCAACAGCCTTCTATAGCCCAAAAGGTGGACGCCCTGATGAAAAAGATGACCCTGGCCGAAAAAATCGGTCAGCTAAACCAGGTAAACGGCGACTGGGAAGCTACCGGCCCCGTTACTGCTGACGTTGGCAACAAACTGGAACAAATAAAACGCGGAGAGATCGGTTCGGTATTGAATATAGTAGGCGTAAATCACACCCGGGCCTTCCAGGATGCGGCGATGCACTCCAGGCTGAAGATACCATTATTGTTTGGGCAGGATGTGATCCACGGCTATAGTATTACTTTTCCAATCCCCTTAGGCGAAGCGGCCAGCTGGGATATACCCGCTATTGAACGGTCGGCAAGAATTGCCGGTACTGAGGCTGCCGCCGGCGGCGTACATTGGACTTTTGCCCCGATGGTGGATATTGCCCGCGACCCCCGCTGGGGCCGTGTAATGGAAGGCGCGGGAGAAGATCCCTACCTGGGTTCACAGATAGCCAGGGCGAGGGTAAAAGGTTTCCAGGGGAATGGCTTGGGTAGTTTGGATGCAATTATGGCTTGCGCCAAACACTATGCCGCTTATGGCGCTGCTGTCGGCGGGCGCGACTATAACAGCGTGGACATGAGCTTGCATACGCTGTGGGAAGTCTATTTGCCGCCGTTTAAGGCCGCTGAGGAAGCCGGGGCGGCAACCTTCATGAACTCCTTCAACTCGCTAAACGGCACGCCTGCCACCGCCAGCAGCTACCTGCAACGCGATGTTTTAAAAGGCAAATGGGGCTTTAAAGGTTTTGTAGTGAGCGATTGGAACTCGATTGGCGAGATGGTGCCGCACGGCTATGCAAAAGATAATTACCAGGCTGCGGAATTTGCACTAAAAGCCGGCAATGATATGGATATGGAAAGCCGCAGCTATATCAACAACCTGGCAAAGCTGGTGGCCGATAAAAAAGTTTCGGTAGCGATGATTGATGACGCGGTGAGGCGTATCCTGACGAAGAAATTTGAAATGGGTTTGTTTGATGACCCTTATCGCTACAGCAATGCTGACCGCGAAAAAAGTGTGCTAAACAGGCCCGAACACGTAGCGGCTGCAAGGGATATTGCCCGAAAAAGCATCGTGCTGCTGAAAAACCAGGGGCAAGTTTTACCGCTGTCAAAAAACTTGAATTCCATAGCGCTCATCGGGCCTTTGGTGAAATCAAAAGGAGAAATGAAAGGTTTTTGGTCGCTGGATGTGGGCGATGTGAGCCAGGTCGTTTCGCTCTACGAAGGCATGCAGCAGGCTGCCGGCAATACGAAATTATTGTATGTCAAAGGCTGCGATATAACCGATACCAGCCACGCCGGTTTCAACGAGGCCTATAAAACAGCCATGCAAGCCGATGTGGTGATCATGGCAATGGGTGAAAGGTCTGACATGACCGGTGAGGCCAAAAGCCGCGCGAACATTCATATCCCCGGTGTGCAGGAAGAGTTGATCCAAAAAATAATGTCGACGGGGAAACCGGTAGTGGTGCTATTGATGGCCGGACGCCCAATGGTATTTAACTGGACTGCCGATCATGTTCCGGCCATTTTATATACCTGGTGGCTGGGTAACCAGGCAGGTAATGCCATTGCCGATGTGCTTTACGGAAACTACAACCCAGGGGCCAAACTGCCGATGACCTTCCCGCGTACCGAAGGGCAGATACCCATTTATTACAATCACTATAGCACCGGCCGGCCGCCGCAGAATGATAATGATGTAAATTACACGTCCGCCTATATCGACCTGCCTAACAGCCCCAAATTTGCATTTGGCTATGGGCTAAGCTATTCCACTTTTGGCTATAGCAACCTGAAGCTGAGCAAAAAATCCATACACAATAATGAGAAGATTACCGTTTCGTTCGATCTAAAAAATACCGGTAAATACGCTGGCGAAGAGGTGGCCCAGCTATACCTTCGCCAATTGGTATCGCAGCCGGTAAGACCCGTTAAGGAACTTAAAGGCTTTGAAAAAGTAATGCTGCAGCCCGGCGAAACCAAAACCATTACCTTTACTATCGACAAGGAAAAGCTGTCGTTTTATAACGACCAATTGGTATGGGGCGCCCAACCGGGAGAATTTAAACTGATGATCGGCAGCGCATCGGATGATATCAGGCTGGAGGGCGGGTTTGAACTCCTTTAGTTAGTTCATTAGTTCATTGGTTCATTAGTTCATTGGTAGAAAGTCGATAAAATCAAATTGACATATAGCCACCATCCACTAATGAACTAATGAACTAATGAACTAATGAACCAATGAACCAATGAACCAATGAACTAATGAACAACATGAAATTAATTATTACCAAAGATTACAACGCGATGAGCCGCACGGCGGCCGACCTGGTTATTGCGCAGGTAAAGCAAAAACCGGCTTCGCTTATTTGTTTCCCTTCGGGTGATTCACCTGCCGGGATGTTCCGGTATTTGATCGCCGACGCTGCGGCAGGTAAGGTTGATTTTAGTCGATGTTATTTTGTAGGACTGGATGAATGGGTGGGCCTGGGCGGAGAAGACGATGGCAGCTGCACACAATTTTTGAATGAAAATTTCTTTTCGCCGCTAAATATAAAACCACCGCGGGTGAAGTTTTTTGATGCCAAAGCCGCTGACCTTGATGCCGCCTGCCGGGATATGGATGATTTTATCAAACAGCATGGCCCGCTGGATATGATGATTGTAGGAATAGGGATGAACGGCCATATCGGGCTTAACGAGCCTGGTACCGATTTTAACCTTTATGCACATCATGCCCCGCTGGACCCGATTACCATTACGGTCGGGCAAAAATATTTTAAGCAGGAAACTAAGCTCACCGAAGGCATAACGCTGGGCCTGAAACACCTGCAGGAAGCTGAAACGTCTATGCTCATCGCGGCAGGAAGTAAAAAAGCAGCAATTATTAAACAAGCTTTGCAGGGTGAAATAACAGGCCAACTGCCTGCTTCAATTTTTCAAACTTTAACTTCCGCAGTAGTGCTTTTGGATGAAGGAGCGGCCCAGGAATTATTGGGATCTATATAATATCGTCTTTTGTTAACATCGGCATAAGCTTCCGGTATCGCAAAATTTCAACTTCTTTTGATATGGCTATTTTTGCCCCGCTGAAAAATCCATTCTTGTCATTCTTGCTTATGGTGGTGTAATAGATTCGTTCAGCATCTTCGTAAACTCCGCCTAACCTCGGCACGTCAAGCTTGCCGAGCCAGGTAAGCTGAAATTTCGATCCTTCGGGCAAAGCCGTAATCCGGACAAAATGCTTCCAGTCGCCTGATTGCCCTTTCATAGCAACAGTAATGTTCAGGGCAGGGCCCTGCCCAACGTTGCTCAGGAACCAGCCCGCCCCTGTTTCGTAAGAAAATACCAATATGGGCTTTCGTTTAATCCGGCCGGCTGATACCGCCAAACTATAGCCAATTAACAAAGCAAGCAACGGCAGCAGCGCATTTATAGCGACCATTACATCTGCCGAACTCCAGAAGGGTATATTATTTTGCTCCATATCCAATATTGGACAGGATAAATATATAATTATTTACAATATACTAATATGAGCACATATTTTTTTGTCGCCGGCCGGGGCAATAATAACGACCATAATGAGGCGATTATTCCTCGTAAATCAAATGAAGGCAGGGGTTTTTGGTAGTACATGTGGGTATTTGGCTTAAATTATCGGTTTATTGAATTAATAGGGCAAAAACTCCGCCAAATATTTCTCGAGGGTCGGCAGAGTTGCCGGGTGCAACTTTTAAAATCAATCCTACCTTATCAAATTATCCAACTCAATCAAATTTCCTACATTTACCTTCACCAATTATATTATGTCAACATCAATAAAAACCACGTACGATGCCATCGTTATCGGCTCAGGGATTAGCGGCGGATGGGCTGCCAAGGAACTTTGTGAACTGGGCTTAAAGACCCTTGTGCTGGAGCGCGGCCGCGACGTGGAGCATGTGAAGGACTACCCGACGGCTACGATGAACCCCTGGGAGTTTAAGCATCGCGGGCAGATGACGCTGGAATTTATAAAGGAGAACCCCTACATAAGCCAGGCGGCTGGTTTTGGTGAGGATTGTGCGCATTTTTTTATTAAGGATAAGGATCATCCCTATATACAGGAAAAACCTTTTGAGTGGATTCGCGGCTACCAGGTTGGGGGCAAGTCGCTTACATGGGGACGCGCCTGTCAGCGCTGGAGCGAGTTTGAATTTACTAATCCCGCACGCTATGGTTATGGGATAGAATGGCCCATCGGTTACCAGGATGTGGCGCCCTGGTATGCGCACGTGGAGAAATTTATCGGTGTTTGCGGTAACAAGGATGGCATTGAGGCCATGCCCGACGGCGAGTTTTTGCCGCCCTTTGATATGAATTGCATACAGGCACATATCAGCCAAAAAATAAAAGAAAACTATCCCGACCGTCATTTGGTGCACGCCCGCTGGGCGCACCTTACCAGGCCCAACCAGGTACACCTTGACCAGGGCCGTGCCAAATGCCAGGCCCGCAACGAGTGCATGCGCGGCTGTCCGTTTGGTGGCTACTTCAGTTCCAATAGTTCTACGCTGCCCTGGGCGAAAAGGACAGGAAACCTGACGATTAGACCGTTTTCGGTTGTTCATTCCATCGTTTATGATGAGAAAAAGGGCAAAGCCAGCGGCGTGAGGGTCATCGATACCAATACAAAAGAAGTAATCGAATATTCGGCAAGGATCATCTTTTTGAATGCATCGGCATTGAACAGTAACCTGGTGCTGCTTAACTCAACCTCCAGCCGTTTCCCAAATGGTTTAGGAAACGATAATGGCCTGCTGGGCAAATATGTTGCTTTTCAGAACTATCGAGCCTCCATCACTGCTACGATGGATGGTTTCCTGGATAAATATTATTTCGGGAGAAACCCAACGGAGTTGATCCTGGCCAATTACCGCAACCTGCACAAGCATGAGACGGATTATTTTGGCGGTTTTACCACTTTTATGGGCGCGTACCGCCCCAACCATCCGGATGTTGTTGCGGGCGACGAGGTGGGCGGCGCTTACAAGGATGCGCTAACTGAACCGGGCGGCTGGCAGCTTTACATGTACATGCAGGGCGAAACCGTGCCGAAGATCAGCAATCATGTGCGGCTGAGCAAGGACCAAAAAGACCAATGGGGCATACCGCTGCTGATCACGTCGGTGGAGTATGACGATAACGACGAACGCATGATACAGGATTTTTTGACGCAAAGCCGCGAAATGCTGGAAAAAGCCGGCTGTAAAAACATCCAAACCAACGAAAACAAACAACCACCGGGCCTTGATATACACGAAATGGGCGGCTGTCGCATGGGTAAGGACCCGGCAACATCACTGCTAAACGGCAATAACCAGCTGCATTTATGTAAAAATGTTTTTGTGACCGACGGCGCCTGTATGGCCACTACAGGCAATCAAAGCCCGTCAATTTTGTACATGGCGCTTACCGCAAGGGCCGCAAATTTTGCAGTGGGCGAAATGAAACGGGGAAATTTGTAGCGTGTTTTTCGGGGTACGGGTTTATAAAATCTGTGTCATCATAGTAATCATTTCAATCTGTGATCAATTTGTAACGATTTGTTAAACAACGGGTTTATTAAAATCTCTGTCATCACAATAATCATTTTCAATCTGTGATATAACAATATTTTCGTAAACTTGTTCAACATTCTGTCTGACTATTAAAACGGGAACTGATGCATCCCATCCCCGAAAGGAGACATCACACTTTATGAAAACAAAAGAACTCACCAACACCATTAAGGCGCTGTTTGCAGGCGACAAGGGTCTGCTTGCGATGGACGAAAGTATACCCACTTGCAACAAAAGGTTTGAAGAAGCAGGTATCCCGCAAACGATTGAGTACCGTCGTGCCTATCGCGAACTGATTGTTACGGCGCCTAACCTGGGTAAACACATTAGCGGCGCTATATTGTTTGACGAAACGATACACCAGTCGACCAAAGATGGCATTTTATTTATCGATATGCTTAAAAAACAGGGTATTGTGCCCGGCATAAAGGTTGATGAAGGCACTACCGACCTGGCAGGCTTCCCGGGGGAAAAGATCACGATGGGCCTGGATGGTTTAAAGGAACGCCTGGCAAACTATTACAATATGGGCGCGCGTTTTGCCAAATGGCGCGCGGTGATCAACATTAGCCCCGTTTTGCCCAGCCGCGGCTGTATTGAAGCCAATATGCATGCGTTGGCCCGTTATGCCGCCCTATGCCAGGAAGCAGGTATTGTGCCGATTGTGGAGCCGGAAGTGCTGATGGACGGCCCGCACGATCTGAAAAAATGTTTCGACGTAACGATAAGGGTGCAGCATGTTCTTTTCGACCAGTTATTTGCGCAAAACGTAAACCTGAAATGGGTGATCCTGAAACCAAACATGGTACTGCCCGGGCTAAGCAACCCCAAGCCGGCAAGTGTTGATAAAGTTGCCGAAGCTACGGTTACCTGCCTGCTGCAATCAGTGCCGGCGGCGGTGCCCGGCGTGGCGTTTTTATCGGGCGGACAATCCGCCGAAGCAGCAACCGCTCATCTGAATGCCATGCACGTAAAGTTTAAAGGCAAACTGCCCTGGGCGCTCACGTTCTCTTTCGCACGCGCCATACAGCAACCTGCGCTGGAAATATGGAAGGGTAAGGATGAAAACGTGGCGGAGGCACAAAAAATACTCGTTCATCGCGCCAGTTTAGATAATGCCGCCCGGCGGGGTGAATATAACCCGGAGATGGAACATGATTTGAATGCGTAGTAAGGAATCTGAAGCCGAAAGTCTAAAGTCCCAAGTCTGTTTAGGTTTTCGAATTTCAACGGGTTGCAAACCATATCTCCTCGTATCTGTTAGGGGAATATGCAGGAGCCGCAACTTTATCCTTTAAAATTTGATCCCATTTACCAATACCGCACCTGGGGCGGCAGAATACTGTCCGATTTGCTATCAAAACCATTGCCGGATCGTGATCCCATCGGCGAAGCATGGATACTGAGCGACCGCGACGACCATCCCAGCAAAGTATTTAATGGCCCGCTAAAAGGGGAAACCATTAAGCAGTTGATGAAGCATTCGGGCGAACAATTAATGGGTCCGCTGACTGGTAAATTCGACCGCTTCCCGCTTTTGCTGAAATTTTTAGATTGTCAGCAGGTACTGTCGGTGCAGGTACATCCTTCCGATCAGCTTAAGCAATATATCCCGAAAGGGGAGCACGGCAAAACCGAAGCCTGGGTAGTGCTGCAAACCGGCAGTAAGGCACGCATTTTTGCAGGTTTAAAGCCCGGTACGACGGAAGCGCTAATAAAACAAAAATTGGCGAACCGTGCAGTTGCCGACGTGCTGGCAAGTTTTGTTCCGAAGGTTGGCGAAAGCGTGCTGATAACAGCCGGAACAGTACATAGCCTGGGTGATGTGGTGGTTTTTGAGGTGCAGGAGAACAGCGACGTAACCTACCGCCTTTACGATTGGGACCGCAAGGATAAAAAGACAGGCAAGCCCCGCGAACTGCAGGTGGAAGCTGCTTTGGCATGCATAGACCTGAATAAAACGGATATAAAACCCGTTAAGCCGATTGTTCACCCCGATGGACCGGAAACTTGCGAGTTGTTGGTGAATGATGCGCATTTTAAAGTTTTGCGCCACACAGGGGAAGGGCCTTTTATGGTGGGCAAAGACAATATGCCCAGGATTTTGGTGTGTATTGCGGGCGGGGGCGACCTGGAGCATAAAACCAATATTTATACTTTAAAAAGGGGCGAAGTAATGCTGCTGCCTGCCTCGGTAGGGGCCTGTCCGTTGGTTCCCAAAAACAAAATTGTGCTGCTGGAAGTTGTTTTGCCGGATGGTTCATAGTTCATGGTTCATAGTTCATGGCAGCTGCGTTCATGGCGAAAAAGGCTAATGGTTGATGATTGATATAAAATGCCTGGATGACGCTGCTTTAAGCGATAGATACTTATGCTTCTGCCATGAACTATGAACCATAAACCATAAACCATAAACCATGAACCATGAACCATGAACCATGAACTAATCATGAACTATGAACCAAAAGAAACTAATCGTATTCGACCTGGACGGCACGCTTGCAGAAAGCAAGGCGGCCATTGATAAGGAAATGGCGGAAAGACTTGCTGCTTTGTTAACGCTGGCCAGGGTTGCTGTTATTTCCGGTGGAGATTGGCCCCAGTTTCAGAAACAGGTGATTGACCGCTTGCCGAAAGGGGCTAAACTAAAGAAACTGGCTATCCTGCCTACCTGCGGCACCAAATTCTATCAGTATAAAAAAGGCTGGGAGCAGCTTTATGCCGAGAACTTTACCGATGTGCAAAAAGAAAAGATCATCAGCTCGTTAAACGAAGCGATCGACGCGGCAGGGGTTAGGGCGAAGAAAACCTGGGGCGAAGCTATTGAGGACCGCGGGAGCCAGGTAACTTATTCAGCGCTGGGGCAGCAGGCGCCGCTGGACGAAAAGTCGAAGTGGGACCCTGATTTTTCCAAACGAGAAAAGGTCAAGAAGCGGTTGGATAAGCTGATCCCTGAATTTGCGGTTAACCTGGGCGGCGCAACGTCCATCGATATTACCAAAAAAGGCATCGACAAAAAGTATGGAATGTTTAAGCTGCGGGATGTGCTGGATATTAAGATCAGGGAGATGATATTTATCGGCGATGCTATTTTTCCCGGCGGGAACGATTATCCGGCAAGGGAATCAGGCGCGTTTTCCGTTTGTGTAAGCGGACCCAATGAAACCAAACGTGTAGTAGAAGGAATTATAGCTTGTCTTGACGACGGAAAATTTAAAAAAGGCTTTATCGATGGTAAAAGTTAAAAAGGAAGGTGTAGTCCTTCGGAAAGCCGGTTTTAAATTTGAAGACGAAAGCGTGCTCAACCCCGCGGTGATCAAAGAGGGAGATACGATCTATATCTTTTACCGGGCGGTGCATACCGGCAATTATTCGAGCATAGGCTATTGTGAGCTGGATGGGCCGGTGTCGGTAAAGTTATGCCGGGATAAACCGTTTTTATCTCCCGAATTTGAGTATGAATCACATGGCATGGAGGACCCGCGAATTGTAAAGATCGACGGAACTTATTATCTCACTTACATAGCTTTTGACGGAGATAATGCACTTGGCGCCCTGGCAACCTCAGCTGATCTGCTGCATTTTACCAAACAGGGAATTATCGTACCCAAAATAACTTACGACGATTTTGACCGGTATACAAAAGTAAAAAGCGACCTGAACGAAAAATACCTGCGCTATAACCGCGGGGCTAATATTTTGGCAGATAAAGACCTGGTTTTCTTTCCCAGGCGGATACATGGAAAATTAACCTTTTTGCACCGCATAAAGCCGGATATCCAGTTAACAGCGGTAAATGAGCTATCAGAACTTACCGATGAGTTTTGGGTGAATTATTTTTTGCACTTTGAAGAGCATATTTTTTTGTGTCCCAAATATCCCCACGAAGTAAGTTATGTGGGCGGCGGCTGCCCGCCCATTGAAACGGAACATGGCTGGCTGATCATTTACCATGGCGTAAAAGACGTTATAAAGGGATATGAATACTCTTGTTGTGCCGCCTTAATGGATATTGACGAGCCATTTAAAGAAATAGCCCGCTTACCTTATCCTTTATTTAAACCTGAATTGGATTATGAGCTATCCGGGGACGTGGATGACGTGTGTTTCCCTACAGGTACCGTTTTAGAGGGGGATATCCTCTATATCTATTACGGCGCCGCCGATGAGCTGATCGCCTGCGCATCGGTAAGCCTGGAAGAATTAGTAAAAGAATTATTGGCACTGAGCAAGCAGGTTTAAGCTCATTAAACTTGTGCAATTTAATATTGATGAACACAAAAGAGTTCAAACAAAAAAGCATCGCCCCCCGATAATGAAAGTGATGCTTTTTAGTAAAAGGTTTCGCTTAACCCTTGAGTTGTACAAATTTGGTATCGCCTTTGTAGTAAACGTGGGCGGTTTTTTTCGCCACCATCTGTTTGTCTAAAAAAACCTCAACGGTGTAGTTGCCGTTATCGAGCTGGCTTAAAACCAAAGCCTTGTCAAGGCCCTTTTTAGATGACAGCGGCTCCTTCCACACGATATCGTTGTTCCAGTCATAAATTATTACCGCCGCTTTCCCTGCTGCCGGGTCATTCAGCTTAATTTCAATACCTTTTTTCGTAGGCATCTGCGTAAGTGACACTATTTTTTTTACCGGGGATGATTTCGGCGTGGTAGGTTTTGCAGGAACTGCGGCAAAAAGGCCGGTACTTAACAATAAGCCCGCGGCCAGTAACTTGATCGAGTGTTTCATAATATTAAAATTTTAATGCTTATTAGTATTTTTCACTCATGACAAGAAAACATTTCAAACCCGGTATTGTTTGCAAACTTTAATTTAAAAAAGCGGCAAAAATGTTCTTAACCCGTTGAGAAAGAACTCATAGGTGAAAAAATAAGCTGCCCGATCCGGCGGCTAGTTTTTGTATACGCTCAAATTGCTGTTATTATAACCGTAGACTTTCGCAATGGCTTTTACAGTTGTATTTCTTGGCATGGCAAAAGGCTTTTTATATTCGTCAGCCTCGGTAAAAGCCGGTGTCGATCCGTCGGTGGTATAATATATTTTTGCGCCGGGAGTTGAGCAGTGCAGTTCGGCAACGTCGTTTTTTAAATTGATATGCGGCTGATTTACCCGGCGAACATATTTTTCAGTTCTTGCATCATGTATCTGGCCTTTCCAGTTCAAGCCGAAACCGAAGTCGTATTTATGATGATCAGCGTCGACATAGCAAAGCATATCATGTGGAATATCCTCATCCTGCAGCTCAACGGTTTGCATATTGGCGGGCATCTGGAAGGGCAATAAGCCGGAAGGTTCGGCCGCGCCGGAAATAATATCCAGTATTGCCTGGTTTTGCACGCCAAAGCTGCCCACAATGGCGTCCGCATCTTTTTCAAACTCGGAGGGGATAGTTGGCTTGGATAACGCGATAGCCACGATCACCGGTTTGCCGTTCATGGCTTTCTTGGTTTCCCTGATGGTTTTCAAGTCCTGCAGGTTGGCAGCGGTGATGCTTTTGCCTTTATAGCTGCGATTGTCAATGCCAGGTTCAACCGGGTCACCGGCGGCGATGCTATGCGCGCGGGCATCGGCAGCGGTGTAAGCGCCGTATTGCAGTGTGATCGGCACATAGCCATTGCCGCCGTTTTTCAGGTCGTCGGCATCGTAACCTGCACCGCCGCTCGGGCTGCTCACAAATACGATGGCTGCATCGGCTTTTGAAGGGTCATCAGTTACGTTATAATATTTTTTGATCAGGTCGGCCTTAACCGCTTCTTCATACCTTTCCTTTGATGGCGGGCCAAAAAAGCCTCTCACCGAAGGGAAGAATCGTTTTGGCATGTAAATGGTTTTGCCCTTTTGCAACGGTAAAACATTGCCGTGGTTCTTCAGCATCACGATGGATTTTAACTGGGCATTGTACCCGGCTGTCATAAATTCCGGCTTGCCCACGGTTGCTTTGGTTGTTTCTATGTCTAAATAAGGATTTTCAAAAAGTCCCACCTTAAAGATGTTCCTCAATAGCCTAACGGCTGATTGCTCAAATCTTGCCCGCATAAAGGCTTCGCCATGCTCTTTTACGCCCATGTTGTAAGCTTCGATAACCGGGCCCGCGTCATTATTGCCGCCAAACTGGTCAACACCGGCCATTAGTATTTTGTAATGGCGCTCCGCAACTGTTTTGGTTTCCATGCCCCATGATTTGCCCGCGAAAATATCCGGCGTTTTGCCTTCGTCCGCAGTAACGCCCCAGTCGGTACAAACTACGCCATCAAAGTGGTATTTGGTGCGAAGCAGGTCGGTGATCAGGTATTTACTGTAACTGTTGCCGGCATTGCCCTGCGCATCCCTATTGTACGAAATGGTGTAATAAGGCATTACCGCAGATACCATTTTTGTGGGCCCGCTTAGTTTTAATGCGCCATCCACAAAAGGCACCAGGTGCTCGTCGAAGTTATTGCCCGGGTAAACGGCGAATTTTCCGTAGGCATAGTGTGCATCCCTGCCTGCCTCTTCGGGGCCGCCGCCGGGCCAGTGTTTCATCATGGCGTTTACGCTGTGATAGCCCCAGCCATCTTTAATTTCGGCAGCGCCGGTTGAGGTTTGAAAGCCATCCACATAAGCGCGCGCCATATCGGCATCCAGTTGGGGATCTTCGCCAAAGGTGCCGTTAAAACGGGCCCAGCGCGGCTCGGAGGCCATATCAATTTGGGGTGATAAAGCAGTTGCAATACCCAGCGCCCTATACTCCTGCGCGGCAATACTGCCGAACCGCCGCACTACCGCCGGATCAAAAGTAGCAGCCAAACCCAGCTGGTCAGGCCACTGCGATATGGCGCCGCCTGCACCAGCAGTGTATTCAAAACCGGTACTGGCGCTGTGCCGCGGGTCCGAACTGTTGTTGGCAGGTATCCCGAAGCCTGAACCCTCTACCAATGCCTGTACGTTATTGTTCCAGCGGGCCGCTACTTCAGGGCTTTTTACCGAAGTGATAAGTACGTGGCGCAGGTTGTCTTTAATTAAAAAAGCTTTTTGCTGGTCGCTGATGGCGGCGGCATCCATACCATCGGCAAAAGGCTTGCCATCGTAAGTGCCGGCCCCCAGTGGTCCGCGGGATGCAGCGGGGATAGCCTGGTGCGCGCTGTACAACATCAAACCGGCTATCTGGTCGATAGTTAGCTTTGAAGCCAGGTCCTTTGCCCGCTCATCAACCGGCAGGCGCCAGTCTTCGTATTTGTCCAGTTTGCCGTTTTTGTCCAGGTCCTTAAAGGCCAGTCCGTTAACGGTTAAAATTTTTACACCCGATTTGGACGAATAGCCCAAGATGGGCCCATTTGGGTTTTTAACCAGGACAATGCCGGAGGTATCATCGGTATTGACCAAAGTCCACAGTTGTCCGGCGTGGCGTGAGATTCCGGTTGTCATCGCGCCGAACAAGATCAGCATAAATAAGCCGGCAAAAACTGCAGGAATAAAAGAGATGCGTTGGTTTATCTTCATAACATAGGGTTAATAATGGAAAAAAGAGGTCAGCTACTCATTGTGTTGGTTTGACACAACGTAAAGTAAAGATATACCTTATGCAATTGAAAACGCAATAGACGGGCAATAAAAAAATATAGATGAAAAGATGGTTTGGGGCGATGAAAATGTCTGAACCGTTGATTAAGCTGATTTATATGATTTTATTGACCTTGATCTATCAGCGGAATCAAAAAAATCAGGTTAACGGCGAAGCACTCTTGAACACCTATGAAAATAAACAATAAGTGAAAAATCAACGGTTCAGACTACTTCTTCGTTGCCTTTACACTACCGTTCGGCTGTATAAACGTAGCCTCGGTAATTTTAGCCGCGCCCGGCGGGCCAAACTGCAGGTAGTAGCCGCTTAATACTTTTACCGCAAATTTGTCGTTGCCCAGCGGCACCATTTCATAATCAGGCTGGCCGGGAACTGATACAAAGAGGGTTTTATTGTCCTTTATATACACTTTAACAGTTACTCCTCCCAGTGCATAATCGCCGGCATATTTTTGCAGTTCGGCAGCTGTGAGCGCCTTTGCTGCTAATTCTTTGGTAAATATGATCGGTTTTAAACTGCCTTCCAATTTGCCTTCAACGGCGTCAATATCCCCTGATACATTCATCCTGAACTGTAAGTCCAGGCCGCCAAAGTCGGTGGTGTCAATCCCTTCCTTCGGATCAACATCAAACACCTCGAAAATATCATAATTGGCATGCCGCAGCCAAATGTTGTGGGTAACGGTTTTTACAAACAGCGAATCGTTTTTAACAAACATTTTCATAGTGCCGTAACCGGGATTCTTGTAGTTGCCGGCAAAATCATCCAGCGAATGCGTGGCCGGGTGTTTTACCGGGGCCACTTTTTCTTTTTTTATTTTTTCAGCCTCCTGTTTGCTTTTATCGGCTTCGTGCTTCAGGTCGCTGTTCCAGTCGTGGTATTTCAGGCCGAGTATCCGGTCGGAGATCAGGTTCCGTACAATACTTGGTACCGCGGAACCATCCTGGTTACTTAACACCACAATGCCTACACTATCCGATGGAAAAAAGCAGGTGCTGGCCGAGAAGCCATTGATGTTGCCGCCATGCTCCACGCGGTAATGGCCTTTGTACGATCCCAGCATCCAGCCGAAACCGTAATTGGCAAAATAGATGTCCGGTGCTTCCTTGCCGGGCAATGCCCCATCAATAATCGACTGGGAACTAATCGCTTCGTTGCGGAAACTTTCGGGGATAATTTCCTTCCCGTTAAACTTGCCGTTATTTATCCAGGCGGTTACCCATTTAGCCATATCATTCACGTTGCTATTAATAGCGCCGGCGGGGGCCATGCCGTCGATATGGTAGTAATCCAGTTTTTTGATGATGGTATCTTTCTTCAAGCCATAGCCAACAGCAATATCTTCGCTTTTCTCAAGTTCGGGAATACTTACATTCGACCGTGTCATTCCCAGGGGCATAAAAAATTTCTCTTTTACATTATCGCCCCAGCTTTTTCCAGATAAATGTTCCACCAATGCCCCTTGTGACGCGAACATGAAATTGTTATACTGCCATTTTTGCCGTACGCCATAAGTGGGTTCCATGTATTGTATGCGCATCACCAGGCTGTCGGTTGATGGATTGTTGAAAAGATACCACGACAAATCGTGCCTGGGCAACCCGGTGCGGTGGCTCATCATATCGCGCAGGGTAATGGTATTGTTCATAGCATCGTTGTAAAACCTCAGTTCCGGCAGGTAATTGGTTACCGGTTTATCAATATCCAGTTTGCCGTCCTGCTGTAATTTGCCTATCAAAGTGGCTGTAAACGCCTTGCTGCACGAGCCTATGGCAAACAACGTATTGGGTGTGACCGGCAATTTGTTTCTAACATCGCGGTAGCCGAAGCCTTGTGCGTACACCACCTTGTTTTTTTCGATAACGGCCACTGCAAAACCGGCCGCATGCCAGGTTTTAAGAACGCGGGCAAAGGCGGTATCGAGGCCGGCAAAACGGGGATCGGTTGTTTGCTGTGCGTTGCTTTGGAGCGCTAATACGCAAAGAATAGGGATAAGGAATTTTTTCATTAATCAGGGAGTAAAGCAGGATTGAATTTTTTTATCTAATGTAAGTATAATGAGGAAGACTTGTGGAGTTTATGAAACTTTGTAAGTCTGGGGTATTGATGAGCAACCCATATTTTATTTTATATTTGATTTGGAGATAACCAATGACACAGGTACGCGAAATAAAATGCCCCAATTGCGGCGAATGGACGATGTGGCAGGGCGACATAGACGACCGCTGCCTGTTTTGCGGCGGGTTTTTAGAGTCGCGGCAATTTTCGCGCGAGATAGAGAAAAAGGTGACCAAACAGCTACAGCAGGAGGATGACTATCTCTACGTCGGGCCGGGCGACGGCACAATGAAACAATGGTTTAAGCGATCATTGAACCGGGTGCGCTGGGTGGTCATTTTGCTGCAAATCGCGTTTTTTATTTTCGTATCCGCAATGCTGGTGCTTATTAGCCTTTTACCCGGTTAAACAGATGAAAACGCTGCTTAACCCCTGGTTCCTGGCGGGATGTGTGATATGGCTCATCGTTATTATCCTGCGCAAAACCGGCCACCCGCTGCCTTACTTAAACGGTTACCTTACCGATGCGTTTGCCATACCCGTTATTGCCAACCTGGGGCTTTGGTTTCAGCGCGTTATTATCTACAAAAGCAACTATTATGTGCTTTCGGTATGGCATGTGGTTTTTGTGGTGGTTTATGTAAGCGTTGTTTTTGAAGGGCTGTTGCCCTGGCTGTCCGCAAAATATACGGCTGACTGGATAGACGTGATGTTATATGTTGTCGGTGGTATTTTCTTTTATTTCTTCATGAATAAGCCTATTATAGAGATTAGAGATTAGTGAATAGAGATTGGTTATGAAGTTTCGGTCTATAACTAAAGAATTTTTTACCACAGAGAGCACAAAGGAAAAACGCGGAGAACACAAAGCCTTAATAGTCTGTAATTTTTTTCTCTGTGTTTCTCCGTGCCTTCTCGGCGTCCGCCAATTTGGCGGATAAATTTTTTTACCAGTTAATTTGACCGAAACATAAGGCCTTTATTTTAGACTAATCTCTAATCTCCAGTCTCTAATCACTTACCAGCAATGCTCAAGGCCCCCGTTGGGCATTTTGCCACCTGTTCCCTGATTTCCTGGGCAGTAGCGCCGTCCATGTTTACCCAGGGCCGCGCCTTAGGATTAAATACCTGCGGTAACTGAGTGGCGCAGCGGGCGGCATGCTGGCAAAGCTCAGGCTTCCACACCACGGTAATATCATCGTCGGGATACAAATGTTTTTTTACATCCTCATCCTTGCCGTAGGCAAATGTCCTCACTTTTATGTCTCCCTCAAGTGTCTTCGATATCGGGCACACTTTGGCAATATACACCAGGCGTTCACGCTGTTCGGCGGTTATTTCTGTAGAGAACTGCAGATCGCGGTCTATGACCGTTACTTTTTTGCCCTCGACTTCATCGATGTACATATTTACCGAAACGGTTATTTCAGGTATGTTCCATTCCTTGCGGTCGATGTACATCCTGAGCGTGGCCAGCGTGCAGGTGCCTATTGAAGACAACAGCAGCGTGTAAGGATCGGGCCCTTTGTCATGGCCGCCCTTAAAATCAGGTTCATCGGCAATGAACTTTCCGTGGCGCCAGTTAACCACGCATTTATACTTTTCCGTTCCAATTTTGGAAACTACCGGGTTTTCGAGCGTATATTTCATAGGATTAATTTATTTAACGTAATGCCTGGCTTATCCGTGTAACAATCTAACCGCGTTTAGCCATGAACTATGAACCATGAACTATCAACCATGAACCATGAACTAAAAAAGCACATCCGCAAACGCCGGCGTCAGATCAAATATTTTTTTTGCGAATGGGCACAGCGGTAAAATTTTCAAATGGTTTTCGCGCGCGTAATCTATCCCGGCTTTTACCAGCTGTTTCCCAAGGCCTTTGCCCTCATACACATCGTTAACTTCAGTATGGTCTATGATCATTTTACCCGGGCCGGCGAAGGTGTAATGCATTAAGCCGATCTCTTTTCCATCGTCCTCTATATAGAAAACGCCGCGCTTACCGTCATTTTTGTTTTTTACTTCCATATTTTATTTTTTGATGATTTCACCGATTTTATTTTTTGTGATTTCACCGATTGCTTTACTTTGCGTCACCACTAAGGCTACCGCGTGCCGACTAAGCTTTAGCGGCGGCGCAAGGTCGGACTTTTCCGACTTTTCGACCAAATTAAAGAATAATCCCTACATTTAAACAATGCAAGCAGTAACCGTTTCAACATTAAAATCCTTCGACGCATTAAAAAATGTGCCTGATGAACAGCTGCAATGGCTTATTGATAACTGTAGCCAGTACACGCTGCAAGATGGCGAAAGCCTTACCGTGCAAGGGCAGAAGATAGCAGGCCCGCATTTTGTGATCGCAGGGCATATCGTATTGTATGCTATACAGAATGGCAGCCGGCGCGAGATAGCGTCCTTTAATGGCGGCGAGGTGACCGGTTATTTGCCCTATTCGCGGGCAGTGGTCGCCACGGTGACCAGCCAGGCCGTCGGCGAAGTGGAGGTGCTGTCGTTCCCGACGGAGCGTATCAGGGAGATGATAAAAGACCATTTTGAACTTACCCAGGCGCTGGTACACGTAATGAGCAACCGCGTACGCGATTTTACCGCGATGCAACAGCAAAACGAAAAGATGATGGCGCTGGGCAAACTCTCCGCCGGCCTGGCGCATGAGCTGAATAACCCGGCATCGGCCATTGTGCGCGATTCAGCCTCGTTATTGGAGCATTTACAGATGCAGCCCGAAACATTTAAAAAGGTTATTTCAATTCAAATGACCGCCGAACAGGTTGACGCTGTAAATACCGAATTATTCAGGCTGCTGGCGATCAGCGCACCGGAAGAACTTACGCTGAAAGAAAAAACCAAACGCGAAGAAGAGATCATAGACTGGCTGGATGAGCGCAACGTGGAAAATAGCTATGACATGGCTGAGAATTTCGTTGAATTCGGTTTTATGATTGATAACCTGGAGGCACTTTGCAGCCATATCCCCACTGCCTATTGTTCGCCGGTCTTTAACTGGATAAATAACCTGCTCACTACCGAGCGTATGGTGCAGGATATTCAGGAATCGTCGCGGAGAATTGCCGAACTGGTGAGCTCGGTTAAGACATTTACACACATGGACCGGGGCTTTGAAAAGCAGCGCACCGACATCCGCATCGGCATAAAAAATACAATTATGCTGCTCAAACACCGCCTCAGAAAAGGCAATATCGAACTGGCAAAGGAATTTGACGAAAACTTGCCCGAAGTGTACGCGATGGTAGGTGAGCTGAACCAGGTTTGGACAAACCTGATCGACAATGCGCTGGATGCCATGGAAGCCGGCGGGAGGGGTACGCTCACCATCAAAGCCAAAAAAGAACGGCAGTTTGTACAGGTAACTATCGGCGACGACGGCCCCGGTATACCTGAAGAGATCAGGTCGAGGATATTTGACCCGTTTTTTACCACCAAGGAGGTCGGCAAAGGCACAGGCATGGGGCTGGAGGTGGTGCAACGTATTGTACGCCAGCATAACGGATCGATAAAAGTGGAATCAAAACCGGGGAAGACGGAGTTTTTGGTTTGCTTCCCGATTGATTGATTTCGGTCCCGATAGCTATCGGGATCGGATTTATTTTTTCTTAAACATCTTCCGGACTTTCGGTCCCGATAGCTATCGGGATTCGGACTTTCGGACTACAACCAAACACTATGGAACGACCAATAATATTCTCAATAGACGATGACGCCCAGGTATTGCGGGCGATAAGCCGCGACTTGCGGACGATGTACGGCAAGGAATACAAGATTATGAGCACTACATCAGCCAAAGAGGCGCTGGAAAGTTTGACCGACTTGAAAAACAGCTCGGATGTGGTGGCGCTGTTTGTTTGCGACCAGCGCATGCCGGAGATGGATGGCACCGCCTTTTTGGAGAAGGCGATAAAGATATTTCCGGACGCCAAGCGGGTTTTGCTGACAGCCTATTCGGATACCGATGCCGCAATCAAAGCCATAAACGATGTGCGGCTGGATTATTACCTGATGAAGCCCTGGGACCCGCCTGAAGAAAAGCTTTACCCGGTTTTGAATGACCTTTTGGACGATTGGCAAAATGATTATATCCCCGAGTTTAAAGGGATAAAATTAATAGGATTCCAGTTTTCCCCGGCATCGCACCTCATCAAAGATTACCTGGCCAGCAACCTGGTTCCCTACCGTTGGTTTGATGTGGAGAAAAACCCGGAAGCGAAAGAAAAATTGGAGGTGAACAAAATAACCCGCGAACAGTTGCCTTTGATTGTTTTTGAGGATGGCGTTTGTATGCACCAACCCACCATTCGCCAGATTGCTGAAAAAATTGGCAAAGCGACAACGGTAACGCATGATATTTATGATGTGGTGATCATCGGCGCGGGCCCTGCCGGGCTGGCAGCAGCCGTTTACGGCGCATCCGAAGGATTGAAAACTTTACTGATAGAACGCAAAGCGCCGGGCGGGCAGGCGGGTTCGAGTTCGAGGATTGAGAATTACCTGGGTTTCCCGGCAGGCTTAAGCGGCGCCGACCTTACCCGGCGCGCCATTACCCAGGCAAAACGTTTAGGGGCTGAATTTTTGTCGCCGCAATCGGTAAAGGATATTACACAAAAAGACGGTTATAAAACCATCGTGCTGGATGATGGTCCGCAGATCATTAGCCGTACAGTTGTGATTACCACCGGCGTTGATTACCGAAAACTCGAGGTAAAAGGAATTGAAAAATTTACCGGCGCCGGCATCTATTACGGCGCGGCAATGACGGAAGCAGCGGCCTGCAAGGGCCAGGAGGTGTATGTAATCGGCGGCGGTAACTCCGCGGGGCAAGGAGCGGTTTACCTTTCCAAATTTGCCAGCAATGTTTATATCATTATCCGCAAGGATAGCCTTAGCTATACCATGTCGGCCTATTTGATACAGCAGATAGAAAATATCCCTAATATCCATGTTTTAACGGACACCGAGATCACCGAAGCTGAGGGCAATAATTGTTTGGAAAGGCTTCATTTGATCAATTTAAAAACAAAGGAAACATCAATTCATAAAGCGGCTGCGCTTTATGTTTTTATCGGCGCCAAGCCTTTTACCGACTGGATAAAGCTGGATATCATCCGCGACGAAAAAGGCTTTATCGAAACCGGCCGCGACTTGCGTGTGCACGATAACTTCGCCAAAATATGGAAGCACCCACGCGACCCCTTCCTGCTGGAAACCAGTTGCAGCGGTATTTTTGCCGCCGGCGATGTACGTTCAGGCGCGATGAACAGGGTTGCGTCGGCAGTGGGAGAGGGCTCGATGGCTATCAGTTTTGTGCATAAGTATTTGGCGGAGGTGTGATAGTAGGTTGATTGAGTTGGCACACTTACGGGGGTAGGAAAGAGCAAAAAAGCGGCGGCCTCGTGCGATTCCCCTCTTGAGAGGGGTGGAGGGGTGTGTTATTCAGGTTTGTCGTCAACTAAAAGTTATGAACTATGATTAAAAACATGTAGTTCAATCGTACGCAAGACATTGGGCATCTCTTTTCGCACTTCCTGCTCTGAAAAACGAAGAATGGTCAAGCCATAAGCTGCCAATTCGGCGTCCCGTAAAACGTCCCGGTCATCTTGCTCTTGCCAGGTATGATAAAGCCCGTCAATTTCAATCACCAAGTCCAATTCATAACAATATAAGTCGACGATATAGTTCAATAGCGGCTTTTGGCGATGAAAGTCCAAACCATACTGTTGCTTGTTTTTTAATTCGTTCCAAAGCAGCACCTTGCCTAAGTTGCTGTCATTTCGCAACTTCCGCGCTAATTGCTTGAGGTTGGAATTATATGGAATGATTTTACGACGCATGTATTAAATTGGGCTAAGGTGTGAAAATAAAAAATCTACTCCAAAAAATATTGGTTCAACCTTAAAACGGTATGACACACCCCCGCCACAGCACATTCCAACGCACCCCCTCTCAAGAGGGGAGTTCCCATAACCATCACATTACCAATGCTTATCGATTAATCCGTATGCAACATCATAGCCCCGGTAACAACCGGTTTAGGCACTTTAAGCCCATTGATCACCACGTTTTCATACGTCAAATTATTGGCCACATCTACGATCTGGTCTTTCGGCGTATTTAGCACGGTGATATTTTTAAGGTGGATATTTTCCAAAGGATTACCCTGCACGCCAACTGCATAAATACCCACTTCGCCGGAGTGATCGCAGCTGATATTCTGAATATAAAACCCATCGAATTTGGTTGGATAATGCCCGCCGCGCGAGCCGTGATAATTGTTTTCAAAACGGATAACCGCCGAGCGGGCGCTGTCGCAATGCACATCGCTTACGTGGATGTTTTCGATAAAGCCGCCGCGGTCAAGATTTGATTTGAAATACACGGCGCTTAAACATTTTTTGATGGTAACGTTGTACATATAAACGTTTCGTACCCCGGCCGACATTTCGCTGCCGATGCATAGCCCGTTTGTTTTTGAATTGAAAATACAGTTACGCACGATCACATTTTCTGTCGGCTGGCCGATGCGCCAGCCATCCTGGTCGCGACCGGCTTTGATGGCAATGCCGTCATCGCCTACGGTAAAGTTGCAGCGCTGGATCAGCACATTGGTGCAGGCTTCCGGGTCGCAGCCGTCGTTATTTAAATTCATGCTATTGATGGTGACGTTTTGGACGGTAACGTTATTGCACAGTACGGGATGGATCACCCAATAAGGCGAATCTTCAATGGATATGCCATCAATCAGCACATTTTTGCAGCCGAAAAACTGGATCATGTCCGGCGGCAGGTGAAAGCCTTCGCCAAAAACACGTTTATAAACAGGGGTGCCGTTGCCGCCCATTTGCCGCAGTGTTGTTTGCTCCGGCGAACGCTGCGGCCGCCATTTGGCAAAGTTTTTACTGGCGGAACCGACGATTTTTCCGTGCCCGGTTACGGCAATATCCGAGCATTGATAAGCATAAAACAGCGGCGAGTAATTAAACAGCTCCGTGCCTTCCCAAAGCGTAAGTACAGCAGGCAGGTAATCTTTTTCGTCCGAAGAAAAGATGAGTACGGCGCCATCCTCAAAATGCAGGTCGACGTGACTTTTGAGCACCACCGGCCCGGCGATATAAAAAACGCCTTTGGGTATCACCACCTGCCCGCCGCCTGATGTACTGCACTGGCTGATCACTTTATCCAGCACGGGCCTAATGTCCGTTTTACCATCGGACACCGCGCCAAAAACGGTAATATCATAAGTAGCTGCCTTAAATTGCGGCGCGTTGATATTGGCCAGAATTTGATTTACAGGCGATAAGCCTTTCTGTTGTGCCATCCCCGACGAAGTTAAGAACACCAAAAGAATAAAAATCGAAAAACCACTTAGTTGTTTTGCTTGTTGCGTTGTAGTTATCATGCCGGAATAAATTAGCGCAAGTAACGCATTTCGCGGGATGGCGAAAAGTAAATAAATTGATACCTTAGCTATTCAATATAAAAAAATCTGCCATGGAAGACAACGTATGTGAACACCTGAGCGCCATAAAAAAGTTGAAACACGCCAAAGACTATGTGTGTGAAGAATGTATTAAAACAGGCGACACATGGATGCATCTGCGCACCTGCCAGGAATGCGGCGTAACGCTTTGTTGCGATAGTTCGCCGAATATGCACGCCAGTAAACACGCCCATAA
>JABDHD010000066.1 GCA_013285685.1 Bacteroidota bacterium | reverse complement strand
GCACAACGCCCAACTGGTCGAGCTCGTAACGCACAAAGCTAACCGGGTGCGCCTTGATAGACAGGCTGGTACTGGCAATATCCTGTACCACGTGCTCGCTTGCGGTCATCAGCGGCAGGGTGATCTGCTCGCCGGCGGTTTCGGAGGGCAGGTCCTGCAACAGGGCAACGGGGCGGTCGGCCAGGGCGCTGATCTCCCAAAGCGCCTGCCTGCGGTCGAGCCCGATGGAGCGGAAAGCATCCGCATCGGCAAGCATTTCGAGTGAAGACTGAGAGATGCCGGCATTCATCAGCTGCGGGATATGGCTATAAGGCGCCCCGGCAACCAGCAGCTGCATTTCTTCCTCGCGTAAACCCTTCACCAGCCTGAACCCAAGCCGCAGCGCGCAATATTTACCCGATTTTTCTTCGAGCGTATGATCCCATTGGGAATGGTTAATATCGATCGGCCTGATCACTACGCCATGGTTTCGGGCATCATCAACGATCTCGGACGGCTGATAAAAGCCCATGGGTTGGCTATTTAATAAAGCCGCCGCGAAAACATCCGGATAATGCCATTTAAGCCAGCAGGAGATATAAACCAGGTGCGCAAAAGATGCGGCATGACTTTCAGGGAACCCATACGATCCAAAACCTTCCAACTGCTTAAATACCCGGGCGGCAAAATCTTCCTGGTAGCCCTTTGACACCATGCCATCGATCAATTTCTTCCTGAACTGGCTTACCAGGCCCTTTGCCTTAAAGGTGGCCATGCTGCGGCGTAACTGGTCAGCCTCGGCAGGGGTAAATCCTGCCGCGACGATGGCAATCTCCATCGCCTGCTCCTGGAAAAGCGGGACGCCCAGGGTCCTGCCCAATATTTCTTCCAACTCTTTTGAAGGATATTCGATCGGGTCGATACCATCACGGCGGCGCAGGTAGGGATGCACCATATCGCCCTGTATTGGCCCGGGGCGTACAATAGCCACTTCGATCACCAGGTCATAAAATATCCGCGGCTTTAAACGCGGCAGCATCGACATTTGCGCCCGGCTTTCTATCTGGAAAACGCCAACCGTATCGGCGTGGCATATCATCTCATAAACTTCCGGGTCGTCCTGCGGCACATTTTCCAGCGTCAGCTCAAGGCCGTAATGTTGATTAGCCAAATGAAAAGCCTTGCGGATACAAGTGAGCATGCCCAGGCCCAGCACATCGACCTTTAGGATACCCAACGCTTCCAGGTCGTCTTTGTTCCATTCCAGTTGGGTGCGGTCTTCCATGCGGGCATTCATTACCGGGCAAATGTCCGACAGTTTGCACTGGGTGATCACAAAGCCGCCGGTATGCTGCCCCAGCTGCCGGGGAAAGCCCATCAATTGTTCCGTTAGCTGCAGCACTTTAAATAGTTGCGGATCATCCGGGTTTAAGCCCTGGCCGAGGATTCGCTCCCGGTCGAAACCTTCTTCCGAAAAATCCCAGATGGTACCACCCAGGCGTTTAATGGTATCTTCGGAAAGACCCATCGCTTTGCCCACATCGCGGATAGCGCCTTTGTGCCGCTCCTGTGTAACCGTGGCCACAATAGCAGCATGCTGGCGCCCGTAGGTTTCATATATCCACTGGATGATCTCCTCGCGGCGCTCATGCTCAAAATCTACATCCACATCCGGCCATTCATCCCGCGCATCCGACATAAAGCGCGAAAACAATAATTTCTGCTTGGTGGGATCAACAGGAGTTATACCGAGGCAAAAACAAACCGTACAATTTGCGGCAGAACCCCGCCCCTGGTGCAAAATTCCCAGTTCTTCGGCCTTCTGCGTGTATTCATAAACGCGCAGGAAATAAGGCGCCAGTTTTCTCTTTGCAAAAAAGGCCAGCTCGAATTCAATTTGTTTTATAACCTTTTTGGTGATTTTCCCCCTGAACATCTTTTCAGCGCCCGCCATTGTAAGTTCATGCAAATGTTCGTCGGCGGTGCGGCCATCGGGGCTTTTCCATTCAGGCTCCAGGTATTTCAGGGTATCTAAGGAGAAGTTGCAGGCGTCGGCAATTTCCTGTGTACGCGCCAGGGCGTCCGGGTATTGGCGAAACAAGCGTTCCAGCTCATCAACCGGCTTCAGGTATCTTTCGGCGTTAACATGCAGCCGGAAACCAGCGGTTTGAATATTGCATTTTTCGCGCACACAGGTTAGTACATCCTGCAGTTCGCGGCGGTCCGGCTCGTGGTAATGTACATCATTGGTAGCCACCATCGGCACCCCTAATTGCGACAACCGGTGAAACCGCTTGCCATCATAGCCGGTATAGGAGCGGCTTGCAGCCAGGTATAATGCCGGCCCAAAAACCGACCGGTATTCCTTTAATGCATCTTTAAACCCGTCATCAAATTCAAACCTGCTGTTTAGCGTGTCCGGCGGAATGGCAATAAAGATGATGCCTTCCGCATGCTCATAAACATCCTGCTTATACAGGTCGCATTTGCCCTTTTCGGTACGGAAATTGCCTTTAGTGAGCAAGGCGCATAGGCGTCCCCAGGCGTTAATATCTGTGGGATAGGCTAGCAAACTGGGGCCGTCCAATAAGTCCAGCCGGCAAGCTGGTATAAAGCCAATTCCCTTAAGTTTTGCGGCCTGATGCGCCCGTACCACGCCGGCCACGCTGTTACGGTCGGTTATGGCAATTTTGGTATAACCCAATTCGGCGGCACGCTCTGCCAGTTCCTCGGGATGCGAACCTCCGCGCAGGAAGCTAAAATTACTGGTCACCTGTAATTCCGCGTATTTCATCGTTTCCTTCCTATAATCTATTAGAATTTTACCACAGAGAGCACAAAGGGGAAAACACGGAGGTCACAAAGCTTTAACAGTTTAATAGTTCGTCTTTTTCTCTTTGTCCTCTGCGCCTCCTTAGTGTTCTCTGTGTTTAAATTTTTAACTGTTGTTTTAGCCGAACCATAAACCCTTTATTTTCGACTTCTATGCAAAAAATCCATGCAAATACCACTGCGATTCCTCATCCTCATAATGCCCCGACCTGAACAGCCAGTAACGTTGCCCCTGTTCGTCTTCTACCACATAATAATCGCGGTGGAGGCGTTTATGGCGCCACCACTCGGGTTCAATGCGCTCGGCGTCGTCTGCTTTTTTGATGATATGTTTTTTGCCCTTGTAGATGAACAGCATGGGCGGATTATCGGGCAACAAGGCCGTCACATCAATCTTCTCGGGCTTTTTAAGCAGCAATGAGGGCCTTGGCCTGCCTGTGCGCCATGTTGTTGCTGCCTTTTCGGCTAATGAGCGTGCCGGTTTAATGGATCGCTCCGGCCAATAGCTCTCCTGGGGCAGGTAGCGGCGTATATTATTTGTGCCGATCTTGTTTGCCAGTTTGTCGAGCAATTCAACCAGGTTGTTATCGCTGAGGCCGCTATTTTCCAGGGACCACAGCGCTTCCTGTTCCGGCGATATGTCCTCCACTTTTGCGGCTTCAAGCGTGAACAGCTCAATTCCCAATGCGGGTTCAATAGTTGGTATTTTAAGTTCAAACAGCTTAAACAAGTGGGCTATATGGTGTGAAGGCCGGTTTGTGCCGATATCAGCGCCCACTACTCCCCCATCCACCCGGTAACATCTTAATATAGCGACGCGCAGCCCCTTTCCCTCGCTTTGCAGGCGTTTGCATACATTACCCAGCAGTGTTTTTATCGCCAGTTCAATACCAGTTGCCGTGCATATCGGCTCCAAACAGGGTAAACGTTCGTGGTAGGGCGTTACCGGGTGCAATAGCTGCAAAGGTTCATCCTCAGTACCTAATGCCTGGTCGAGTCTTAATAAAAAATCATTACCGAACCGCCGCCGCAACGCCGATCTTTTTATACCGATAAAGCTTTTGATAGTGTAAAACCCCAATTTTTTAAGCCGGTCCAAAATAAGCGGCTCCAGGCGCAGCGCGGCGGGCGGCAGGTTGAGTAACGCCTCCGTATGCACGCCCGGCTCAATGATAGGTTTATCGTGCCCAAAACGGGCAATAGCCCAGGCTGCCCCCGCTGTATCGGCCATGGCGCCGCGTACATCATAGCCTTTGCTTCTTAACCGGGTAATGATCTCCTTAAGGTAGGCATGCTCGCCGCCCCACAGGTGTGCGCAGCCGGAAATATCCATCACCAGGCCATCCGGCAGGTCGACAGCGATCAGCGGGGTATAGCGGATGCACCACTCACCCAGTCCCTTCAATAGTTTGGCTGCTTTGCCGGGTATATCGTCAATCGTTTTTAAATCGGGGATAACGGCTTTGGCATCAGCGGCAGCCATACCTGCGGTGACCCCCTGCTTTTCGGCCAGGGAATTGGCTGCGGTTATGATGATGCGGTTATGCTCGGGGGCTACCAGGATAAACGGCACATCCTTTAGTTCGGGCTGGCGGAGGGTGAACCAGTCCGTCAGTAAATGACGAAACCAAAGGGAGATATACCGCTTTTTCATTACTAACCAACTTGCCGCGTTTCTAAATCATTTGTTGCAGCTGCGCTTTCCTCAATAACAATAAAGCCATCAGTTGCCCATTCCAGTTGCCAGCTGCCCGGGCTGCCGTTACGCACCCGCAGCAGGTCAACCTGCCAGCGCGGGTAACCTACGCCCGGCATACCATCTTCCAGTACGCTGGGCAATGGCCTTACCTGCCAGCGGGCTACACAGGTGGTGGTATTGAGCTTACGCAGATCATTCCGTAATAAAAAGCCGGTTACCCTGCTGCTTTCAACGGCCAGCTGCAGGCGCCTGGACTGGGCAAAACTGATCTCCCTCAGCTCGGCAACCACCGCCGCCAATCCTTCACATTTCAGCGCTTCTTCCATCGCCCACAATACTTCCTTCTCATTCCCGGCGTCAATAAATATCACCTTGTCAGGCTCAACATTAAAGCCATCCATTGCAGGCGGAAATAACCTTCTGTCCTTGCTGATCCACAGGCAGGGGCCACCATTCCGCATCAGCACGGTCAGCAAGCCGCCAAGCAGGCCGCTGGTAGCCGCCTGTTGCTCGCGTGTGGGGCAAAGCATCTCGTGGATAACACCGGTAGGAAACACCCCATTCGGGAACGCAGCCTCCACCGGCCCCAGCCCTACCCCTTTGGCAGCACCGGCACCGGGCGGCACAAAGCCCTCCCACTGCAAAATGTCCTTTTGCAGCCGGCTGATGATCTCTTTTTTATCGCCCGGCGTTACCATATATAAATTACACTACAAACATAATGCTAAAAATATTAGTATTTGAAAGATTTTTGTAAAAATTTAAAGCTTTTTTTGTGATATGTCATCGAACAGTATCAGAGATAATACGGCGCGCTGCATTAGGGGGCGTCGCGCCTGCCTGTCGGCAGACAGGGATACCGGCTTGCTTTAGTAAGAAGTAGCAGTGGCAGTAGCAGTTAGGAAGATGTATGAGGAAGAATAAGCGCATAAGTCCGCCGATGGGCGGAGTATTAGCAGAGCACCCGACCGCCGCTTTACCTGCGGCGGGAATGCCAAAAATAAAACAGCACATTCCTGTGGTAAAATTCCTGCTTGTCAATAGCCTATCTTTAATCAATTTAACTGCCGGGATACACCATTTGATTTTTATTATCATTTTTTTGTGCTTTTTTGGGCCCCGCCTGTACTAATAAGCCAAAGTTCAATTTTAAATGCATAACCAGACAGATTTTACCGTCATCATTAAACAAAACGAAGGTTTGATTTACAAGGTGGTAAAGGTGTATACCAACAGCAAGGAAGATGAGCAGGATTTGTACCAGGAGATTGTTTACCAGCTGTGGAAATGCTTCAGCACCTTCCGCGGCGAATCAAAGGTCGGTACCTGGATGTACCGCGTGGCCTTAAATACGGCAATCGCTTTTTTAAATAAACAGAAACGGAAAGGCAGCCAGGTGCCCATTGACGAGTTGCTTTTAAACAGAACAGAACCCGCCGACACGTTAATGGCCGAACGCAGCGAAGCCTTATTTGCCCAAATAAAAAGACTGAGCGAAATAGAAAAAGGCATTATCCTGTTGTACCTGGAAGGAAAAACGTACGACGAAATTGCCGCCATCACCGGGTTTACCGCAACCAACGTAGGTACCCGCCTGGGCCGAATTAAACAAAAGATAAAAGAACAGATAAATTAAAAACAATGTTTTTAGCGATTGACATTTAATGAACAGCGTATTAACTAATTAAAAATGTTTGCCTTATGGCAACTCCCCTCTTGAGAGGGGGTGCGGTGGGATGTGTTGTGGCGGGGGTGTGTTAACCCATATACACGTCAACACACCCCTCCTCCCCTCTCAAGAGGGGAACCGACGCAAGGAGCTCATGAATGCCTTTAAAAGACAAATTATCAAATTCATAATCGCACCGCCCGGCGTTTTTAAATACGCTTCTTAATTCTTCAATCGTTGAAAATGCAAAAAAAAACATCATGGAATTAGAAGAAATGAAAGCCCAATGGCAGCAAATGTCGGCCGGGATGGAAAAACAAAAATCATTAACAGACACCTTAATCATCAAAATGACACAACTCAATTACCGGGATAAACTCAATAAAATATTGATCCCCGAAACCATTGGCGCGCTGGTTTGCTTTGCCGCAATTTTATTTATCCTCACCGGCCTCCAAAGCCTGAACACGCCGTACCTGCTGGTTTGCGGCATCGTTTCGGCGGTTATTTTATTCGTAATGCCCGTATTGTCGCTCAAAGCGGTTTATAATATCCGGTCGGTAAACATTATCAGCAGTACGTACAGCCAGTCGCTGGCCAGATATGCAAAGGCGAAGCTGCAATTTGTATTTGTGAAAAAGCTAAGTTTTTGCCTGGGGGCATTATTAATGCTGGCCATCCTGCCGGTGATGGGCAAACTCATCAGCCATGTAGACCTGTTTAAAAACACCAATTTATGGTATTGGTATGTTATTATGTTCCCATTCTTTTACTGGTTTGCCACATGGGTTTTCAAATACTATAACAAAACCGTTGCCGGTGCCGAGGATATTTTGAAAGAATTGGCGGACTGATATGCTGACCGGGCCGGTTTTACGTTATTATTGCCACACAACCGAAATATTGTTACAACCCAACAAATGAAAAATCGCCCGGCAGCTTATGGACTTTTGCTATGGATTACCCTGGTTTGCCGCATGCTGCAGACCAGCGCCCAGGCAAAACAGCCGGTGATCGATTTTACAAGCGACACGCAGGGCCGCCTCCTTATCGAGAAAATCATCCGTCAGCATAACAATAACGAAACCGCTACCCAACTCATCTTCCACGAGATCAACGACAGGCGACCCGCCGCCCTGTTTATTTTGGGCGATGTGGTTTCCCTTGGTTACCTCAATGCCAAATGGAAACCCGTGGATACCAACCTTAAGCTACTGAGGGGCAACAATATCCCCGTTTACGCCGCATTGGGCAACCACGAGGTGATGATCAACGCCGCAAAGGGCGAACAACGCTTCCAGTCCCGGTTTCCGGAGCATCGTGCAACCGGGTATGTGGAGGTGGTCGACTCGGTGGCCGTGGTGCTGCTCAACTCCAATTTCAGCAAAATGACGCCTGCAGATATCAGAAAACAGGACGCCTGGTACCGGCAAACCCTGGCCCGGCTGGATACCGGGGCCGCGGTAAAGCTGGTGATCGTGGGCTGCCATCACTCGCCGTACAGCAACAGTAAAGTGGTGGGCTCCTCGCTGCCCGTGCAGCGGCATTTTGTGCCGCCTTTTATGCAATCAAAAAAGTGCGTGCTTTTCCTGTCCGGTCATTCGCATAATTTCGAGGAGTTTAAAATGGGCGGCAAACAATTCCTGGTTATCGGCGGCGGCGGGGGCGTACACCAGCCCCTAAACACCACAGGGCTGCCCGACCTTGCAGCGAATTACAAACCTGAGTTCCATTATCTTGAAGTCATTCGTTTAAATGATTCGCTGCAAGTGGTTTCACGGCGGTTAAAGGTGGATTTTTCCGGGTTTGAGGATGGATTGAGAGTGGTGGTTAGGAAAACGTTGTAAGTTCGCCCACCGGCGAAAGACCCTTGATCCGGCGGTGGGTAAGTTTCATTATTCCCCCCTCAACCTATCAATATCCCTAATTCGCCATATTTCTTCTTCAGCATTTCGGCTTTTTTATTAAACAGTTCCAGGTACCAGGTATCGTATTGGGTTAAATACCAGTTGGCTGCCGGGGGCTGTTTGATGCATTTAATAACGGTTTCGGCGCCCATGATGCCGGATAGCAGGCCGTTTAAAATACCCTGCCCGGCGGCGGGGTCCAGTATGCCGGCGGCATCGCCAACCAGTAACATGCCGGGGCATACCACCGGCCTGAATACGCGCCACTGCATATCGCCGCCACGCAGGTCGCCGGCTTTATGTGGTGCGGGCGGTTCGTTGGCCAATTCGCTGCCGCCGCTTTTCACCGCCAGGATGGTCCAGGTATAATAGCCGGATGAACTGAAGGCTTCCCATGTCCAGCCCTGTTTACCGGGGGTAAATATGGCCGTTTGTTTATCGCGGGGGTTGTCTTCCGGTATAAAACTATTCCCGGTGCGGCAAACCAGGCGCGGGCTATGCAATTGCTCCTCAAAGTTTAAATACCTGCCGGCAAAACGTTTATGGCCGCTGGCATCGATCAAATAGCTGCAATTGAGTTGCCTGCCGGCAGCCAGTACGATGCCGGATACCTTTCCATCTTCCAGCAGGATATCGGTAACCTTTGCATCAAACAACACCTCAACCCCCAGCTGCTGCGCTGCCTGAATACAATAAGCGGTAAATAAAGTCGGCGCAATATGGCTGCCCGTCCAAATTTCGCCGGGCACGGTACTTAGGGGCATAATTGTTTCGCCAACTTGTATACCGGTATAAGTTCCCCTGGCGGCATGGGCAATAGCGCCGGGCAATTGCAATTGGTTGAGCAGACTTTGCACCCCGGGGTGAAGGCTTTGCAGTGGTTCGGCAGCGGCAATATAATTAGCGGGTAGTTGCTCAGGGCGTTCGGTAACCAGCAAAGGCATGGCGCCGCCCTGCGCACAGGTAATTGCCGCCGCAATACCTGCCGGGCCGCCGCCAATTATAATTACATCGGGGTGTTGCATGGGGCTATTAACTCTGGCATTACGTTTCGCCTCACCCAAACCCTCTCCAAAGGAGAGGGCTTCGATGCAAGGCGGCTAAATTTCCGCTTTTAAGCCTTGAGTGTTCGAAACATTCCTCGTCCCTCTTTCCCGCTTGCGGAAGAGAGGGATGCCGAGTCCCGTACGTACGGGAGCAGGGTGAGTCAACCCGGCGGACATTTGCGCTAGTGCATTGGCGGTAATGTCCGCAGGGTTGACTCACCCCGACTACTCCGCCTTTAGGCGGATGGTCGACCCTCTCTTTCGCTTCGCGGGAAAGAGGGTAAAACAACTATTTTTCATGTTTCAAACACTCAGGTTTTTAAGCCCCTCTCCTTTGGAGAGGGGTTTGGGGTGAGGCGTTTACCCCCGCCACACCAAATCCCCCACCTGCACAGTCCCTTCGGCTGGCAGCTCCGTCCACGCGATTTGCTGCCCGCTAACCTGGCATACGTATATTTTTGCGCACGATTGCAGCTTTCGCTTGCGCGAGGGCGGATCGGGCCAGTAATCTTTGGGTTTGGTGATGCTTGCAAAAACGTAAAGGTAACCCGGCCCGCTCACGCGGCCTTCGGTAGCCCATTTTATGGTGCTGCCGGCCAAATCCGGCGGTATGCCTATCCCCTTTGCGCCCTGGCCCCAATCGGCCACCTTTTCGGCGCTGATCAGCCACAGGCCGGTAAATCCGACGATCTTTTTACCATCTTCGGGGTGCACAGTATGCTGGTTAAAATCAACTTCGGGAAGTTTTTTTATGCACAGCTTTAAGCAGGCCATTCTTGCCCGCAGCTCGGCGCTCGTCAGCTCGCGCAGCAAGCTCATATTCAATTTACCCTGCATCGAATTCTCGATATAGTCGGCGCTGGCCAGGTCGGTAAAATTTACCAAAACGTGGCCCTCCTTTCTTTGCAGGAAGGGGCCCTGTTCGCCGTCCCAGCCCAAGCTTTCGGGCATTTTAAGCGACTTGCAGGCAGGCGAATCTTTATGCAGGCCGATCTCTGTATCCAATAAGGGAATGGATGCCGGGTTACGATACTCCACATCCAGCGAACCCTGGTAGGTGCGCGCCGCATCCGGCGAAGCTGCCGGCCACATGCCATCCATCGCCGCGCAAAGCTTCATATCCTCCGCAAACGGCGAGCCCAGGCCCCGCGTGCTTAAATAGCTATCCTTCTTTTTGTATTCATCCTGGCCGTACATATCCTTGTGCGGCGTATCATTGGCATAGGTAATATCCCAGCCGGGCGCAAATATGCCCGAGCATACATCCGGCAAAAAGCTGGTGGCCTGGTAATCCCGGTCGGCAGGCTGACTAAAATCACCCGTATTCGCTTTTTCACCCATCTCGTCGCACAAAACCGCGGTAAAGGTATCGGCCCGGTTGGGTGCATGAACGTCAAAGGCGGTTTTGCCGGTCGCCGGGTTAACCAAACGCTGGTTGGGCGCCGTCCGCTCAGAGCAGAGGCTGTAAAGGCCGCCTTCAAAAAAGTTGGTTTCTTTTGGCGTGGCGGCAAGGTCAAATTCCAGCAGGTCGAAAGGGTCAACCAGCGGGAAAAAATCAGGCGCGGTGATAATCGAGAACGCCGGCAGGCAATTTTTTAATACAGCGGGCGGCACGGTGCTGCTGGTCCAAAGGCTGGTGTCCACTGTAACACAGCCGTCGCAAATGCTGTCTTCAAAAAGGCCCGCTTTGTAATTGTCGAACACGTGGCCTTTTTGCTCCGTGGTGTCCAGGTGGATCAGTTTTGACGGATCCTTTTTATCCTGCATGTATTTGATGTTTACAAACATGGGCACATTCCGCGGCACCGCGTAATCATTCACCTCCCTTACAATATCGTCGGCCGGACTGTGGATATCAAGCACTTCCTCATCGCCTACATGCGCCGTGTTTAGCGCCGAAAAATAGGCCTCGTCATCTTTGCTTACTTTCAAAAATATCCGTTGATTATTCTGCACGGCCAGCCGCACCAGGGGCGCCGCCACCGAGGTAACTAAAACCGACGACCCGATAGCCGTACTGGTTACCAGGTTAGCCGAATGATTGGATTCAACTTTAAAGGGCGGTTTTTCGATATCGAACCTTGGTTTGCCCGATTTGTCCACCGGGTTGTCAAAACTATTGGCCGATTTTTTTACCAGGCTGTACAGTTTTTCGGTGATGTGGTATTCTTTAAATGTTACGTGGTTTGCACTGATCAGCGTATCATCGCTGAAGATTTTACGCACCGGCTGCAAAAACGAGCGCGAGGGGTCGTTGCCATCGGTTGCTTTCCCCATCAGGGTGATCCCTGTTTCGCCGGTCACCTTTTTGGCCAAAAACAGGCCGTACCTGGCAGGCGCCACGGCTATGTTTTTTGTTTTGCCCGCAACGGCGGGTTTATTGATAAAACAGCGGCTGACCGCGTCGTAATTCATGCCGTACTCCCCTATCCGGGCAATACCCGTCCTCGAAAACACCATATCGGCATGGTTATGATGTGGGGTTTTGTAAGCCGGCCGGTATTCGTAAGCAAAAACAGCAAGCACCATATTGTTCCAGTCCTCGCCATCCATGGCTTTAAGGCCATAAATAATATTTTCCAATACGTCCAGCTGCGCTATGCCGGGGTATTGCTGCGGCCCAAAACCCGCCGGCTTTACCCGCGGACTGGCAAGGGCATGGTACAAAAGGCTGCCGGCCGGGTAGCCCGGCTCGATCAACCGGTGACCGGCAAAATCATCAAACCCGGCTGCTTTGGCAAACCGTTGCTTTTGCGTGTAGTGGTCAATATCCTTGTCGGCCGCGTCAATGTTTAAGGCCAGGGTTTGGTTCAGGTAAGCGATCCACCCGTTCTCCTGCAGCCACTTTAACAGTTCTTTAAACTTTAAGGCCAAGGGTGCGCTAAGCCCGGCTATGGCAGGCAGGCTGTTATCGGCCCCGTTAAACCCCGAACCAAAAACATTAAGGGGGTTTAACCCACCGATCAGCAAGCTGAATAATGCGGTTTTTGATATAAATTCTCTGCGTTTCATATTTTAGGAAATAGGTTTTAAGGACATTTTTGTTAGGCTACTGCATAGTACAATCTAATTGTTTAGGCGCCCTGTTTAACGAATTAAATGTAGGAAAAAAATTGCGGTAATAAAAAATGGGCTGTTTCTCAACCCTGGCGCCAGGTTATGAATAAGGGCGTTCCCTACACCAGGATAAACGCGGCATTATGGTTTATTGGAGGAAAACTCCAGCAAAGGCGGGAAAATTTCCAATCGCTAAACAGGGGTTCAATAATATATTTAAAACCTTTCGGGGTTTGCTTTGTCGTATTATTAATCAATTAAAAACTAAAAATGAAAAAGATAGTAAAAATATTACTTTTGATAGGTGTGGTTGCTTTGGCCATCCCAAAAAGTTACGGACAAGTAAGCGTGGGCGTATCGATATCCGCAAATATTGCCCCGCCGGCATTGCCGGTTTATGTACAGCCGGCTTGCCCGTCTGACGGTTATTTATGGCAGCCGGGTTACTGGGCCTACAGCCCGGACGGCGGCTATTACTGGGTGCCCGGTGTTTGGGTAGCCCCGCCAAATCCCGGCGTTTTATGGACACCCAGTTACTGGGGCTTTGAAGGTGGCAGCTACGGCTTCCATATGGGGTACTGGGGCCCGCATGTAGGGTTTTATGGCGGCATTAATTATGGTTTTGGATACGGTGGCGTCGGTTTTGGCGGCGGAAGATGGGAGGGCGGCCATTTCAGGTATAATACAGCCGTTGTGAATATAAACCGCACGGTTATACACAATACTTATATCGACCGTACGGTGATCGTCCATACTACCAGCCGCTATAGCTTTAACGGGCCGGGCGGCATTGACAGAAGGCCAAACGCGGCGGAAGAGTCGGCAATGAAAGAGCGGCACATTGAAGCTACCGCCGAGCAACGGCAGCACCAGGACTTTGCAAGTAAAAATAAGGCCCAGTTTGCAAATGTAAACCACGGACGCCCTGCCGCGGCAGCAATGAACAAAGTTGGCGGGCGTGCATATACTTCACGCGGCCAGGCAGCAAATTTAGCCCGTGCCAATGCCAGCGTAGCAAAAACACGCGCTAATGACAACGCAGCAAAAACACGCGCTAACGACAACTTAGCAAAAACGCGCGCTAATGATAATGCCGCGAAAACACGCGCTAATGACAACTTAGCAAAAACGCGTGCTAATGACAATGCCGCGAAAACGCGTGCTAATGACAACGCAGCGAGAACGCGTGCTAATGACAACGCCGCGAAAACACGTGCTAATGACAATGCCGCGAAAACGCGTGCTAATGACAACGCAGCAAAAACACGTGCTAATGACAATGCCGCGAAAACACGTGCAAATGACAACGCAGCAAAAACACGTGCTAATGCCAACACGCAGAGAACGCAACAAAAGCAGCAGCAGGCACAGCATAAGCAGCCGCAGCATACGCAACAACAGCGCGCACAACAACCTCATCCGGCCAAAAAAGCGGAACCCGAAAAACACGAATAATAATGGGTAAATAAGCTATAATTAAAAAACCTGCATGTTTTCGACATGCAGGTTTTTTTTGGCTTATACCGCCGTTGGCAGCGCTCCTCTACTGGTACATTATGCGGCACTACCGTTTACAAAACCAAGTTATGCAAACGTTGTTAAACACAGTGACACAAACACATCAAATGCGCATGAAACGGTTTACCTTGTTTGCCTTTGCGGCTTTAAGGCTTGCGGTTTTTTCAGCCTGCCATTCCAATAACGCCGGCGCTGCCGATTCCAGCGCCGCTGATACCTCGAAGATCACCGGCGACACGGTGAAAAACAATTCTATGCCGGTAAGCAATGACGCGGACGCTGTTTTTGCCCGGGAAGCTACCATAGGCGGCATGGCCGAAATAGCAATGGCTAAAATGGCGCTGACCAAATCGGGCGATAACGATATAAAAAACTTTGCCGATATGATGGCCGTGGACCACGTAAGGACAACCGGCGAACTTAAAAATTTGCTAAAAACCAAAAGCTTGCCAATGCCCAACACGCTGGATGCGCCGCACCGGCAAACCGCTGATAGCCTGGATAAGCTATCGGCAACCGCGTTTGACAAGGCCTATGTTAAAATAATGATCGACGATCACAAAAAAACCCTGAAACTTATGCAGGACGAAGCACAAAATGGAAAAGATGCCGACCTGAAAGCCTTTGCCGGCCGGACCTCCGCAATTGTGCAAACGCACCTGGATAGTATCCTGAAAATTCAGCAGCGAATGAAATGAGCAAGCCGTCGACAGGTCGGGCTACCGGTATATTCCTCAAGGAAATTTAAGCCAAAAGGCAATTTGATTGGCTAAATCACTACCGGATTTGGGGCCCCTGAATTCTAAATCTTTTCTCTCCCACCGCATCTTAACACCTGTTTTTGAACCTTTGGCGACTATTTGCGTATAATACCGCGTTTACATGGACGAATTGCATTTAACCTCCCTGGGAGCCCTGCTCATTCTGACCGGCATTTTTGCCGAGTGCTGTTCCTTTTTATTATATAAAAGGGCCAGATACCGCTTAAGGAAATTGACCGGCACCGGCAGGGTGACCGACATCGAGATCGCACGCAACTGGCAAGTGTTTTTCAGGGCGGCGATGGTTGCTGTACCGGTTTTACTTTACCTGCTCATGTCGAACATGTTGGTGGCCTGATTTCCTGTCCCCATTTCTCAAAAACCGCGCCCAGCTCAAAATAATTACTTAGCTTTATTAGGTCGGCCAACAAGCTAAAGCGTTACGAAAACAGCCATCAATCAACGAACAGCTGAATTTCTGCCCTGCAGCTTTTAACGACATTGATTATATCAATTACCGCGATATCCGCAGCCTGGGTCTGTACCCGAAGGATGCGGTCGCAGTCATCCAGGTCGAAGTTAAAGGTATAGGCCGGCAGCTGCCTGTGCAAAGCCTTCAATACACGCCCGGCCAGCCTTTTATTACTTATGTTGGTTTTGAATATCTCTATCATGGGGATGTTTTTTTGGGAGTTGAATGGGTTGATTAGGTTAGATTAAGTTGATAGAGTTGTCACGGTAAAAACTCAATCAACTTAATCAACAATTCAACTTAGTCAACTAATTGGTGCCTCACCTCGCCCTCGCCATAATGCTTAATATCCTTTAGCACGGCATTGCCCCAATAGTGGATATAACCTTCGCCATAATTGCGGATGGTTATCGTGTCTTCGGCGTATAGTTCCAGGTTGCCTTCAGAGTAATTTTTGACGATGACGTTTTTGGCCATCATTTCCCTGGCGTACAGGCTGCCTTCCGATTTGGCATTCACCTCAAAACGAACGCACGAGCCTTTAATGGTTACATCGCCTTCGCAAGCTGTAATGAGTTTTACCAATGCGGCGTCAACATCCAGCGTTGTGCGGCTTTTTTCGCTGTGTATTTTGATTTCTACCGGCTCGCCTGAACGGAGGGGGTTGCCGCACACAAGTTCGCCTTTTTCGCTGGCGTTGTACAAGTTATACAACTGGCGGTAAAAAACCTTGATCCGCAGCGAAGTAAATTCGGCGATGCGCCACTTGCCCTCGGCGACCACGTACAGCGTACGGCCCGAGTTCTCGATGTGTACAAAATCCAGGAGGTTATCATCTGTTTCGATGATCACTTTTTCCTCGTCAGCCTGGATTAACTCCACATAACCGCTGATGCTGACATGCAGCCGCACAAAAGAGCTTACATTTATGGTTTTGGAAATAATATTTCCGGTTCCTTTTTCCTTAATCATTTGTCTTAATTTTTTAAAGTTCATGTACAATTTTTAATTAAACCGTGTAACTTACAGCATGCATGCGTGTTTAATAGTTACGTGCCTATCCTATCTTTTCTCCCCCTAAATTTAGGGGGAGATGCCGGCACAGCCGACAGAGGGGGTAAATGCGTTTATAAGACAAATGTCCGGCTAAAACCGGCACGGCAATTTACACCAAACGGAGCAAAAGTTACATCATCGGGATAAAAATGGGTTTCGAGCTAAAAAACAAAGCAGATAACCAGGTACTGCACCGTAACGACCTGTCGGGTGAGGATTTTAATACCGGCCGGCTGGTAGAAAGTACGATGGACATTAATCTGCCCTTTGCCGATGCCAAAATGCAGCAATGGTATTTTGACGGCATCCGCATGGGCTACTCCAACTGGCATTATCACAACCAGGTAGAAATGGAATGGAAGGGCAACCTGGACATGGTTACCTTATATTTTAACATGAAAGGCCATACCACGATTAATAACAGCCATTTTGATAAGCCTTTCGAACTGGGCAAATACCAGCACAACCTGTTCTACTCGCAAAAGGGCGAAGGAACGCTGAAAAACGACGACCTTTTTGTCAATTCCTTCCTGGTGCAATTTACCAAAGACGCTTTTTTGAGGATAACCGAAGGCGCTAATGACGTGCTGAAGCGCTTCGGCGAAAATGTGATGGAAGGCAAAACCGTAGCCCTTAGCCCCAACAGCCTGTTTATGGATATCAACATGCTGAACGGGATAAATGCCATAGTCGATTGTAAATACCAGCCTGAGTTAAAGAAAATGTTCCTGCTCTCCAAAAGCATCGAGCTCCTTGTACTACAGGCCGAAGCCTATAACAAAGCGAAAAATTCGGGGCCAAAGTTTTTAAAAACGGAATATGATAAGGAACGCATTATTTACGCCCGCGAATACCTGGTAAAACACCTGGATATGCCCCCCGGTTTATCAGAACTGGCACGGGCGGCCGGTATTAACGAATACAAATTAAAAAAGGGCTTTAAAGAAACCTTTGGCAACACGGTTTTCGGTTACCTGGCCGAAACACGGCTCGAGCTGGCCAAAAACGACCTGCTGGAAAAGAAAAAGTCGGTAAGCGAGATCGCATTTGAGCTGGGTTATTCCTCCGTGCAGCATTTTAGCAATGCTTTTAAAAAGAAATTCGGCGTGTCGCCGGGGAGGTTGGGGAGGTAAGGTGGTGGATAGTGAGTGGTGAGTCAGAAAATCAAAAAATAGGTTTAAGGCCTAAGACTTTCGATTCACCACTCACCATTTTCTACCATGAACTATGAACCATGAACCATGAACCATTCAACACCATGGCCGAATTTTATTCCGGCAATTATTTGCTGATTTTCAAAAAAAGCTTTATAATTGATGTACAATCATTTAACCTATTTATTATTAATCAAACACCTATACTATGAACCCATATTTAGGAATGGTATTTATATTTGGCGGCAACTTTGCCATTAGTGGCTTTGCTATTTGCCAGGGGCAATTATTGTCCATTAGTTCAAATACGGCCCTTTTTTCGATACTGGGCACTACCTACGGCGGCAACGGTACAAATAATTTCGCGTTACCCGACCTTCAGGGCAGAGTTCCGGTGGGTGTAGGCAACGGCTTTGCCGAAGGACAGCTAGGCGGCTCGCAAACAGCAACGCTGCTGGCTTCAAATATCCCTTCGCATACCCATAATTTGGCCGTAAGCTCGGCAGCGGGCACAACCGGTTTGCCGACACCCACAGGCACAACATATCTTGCGGCCGGCCCTTTAACCGGGTCGGGGCCAAATGCCAGCCGTCTGAAAACATATACTATTAACGCCCCTAATACCAATTTGGGGCCTTCAGCAATACAAGCTTTTGGCAGCGGGCTGCCATTTTCAACTATGCCTCCATATTTGTGTATCAATTATGAAATTGCCTTACAAGGCGTATTCCCTTCGAGGAATTAAAAATTTGCAGTTAGTTTAGTCTTTAATACGGTACATCTTCCGCATCCCATCCCCCATCATATTGGTGGCTTGTTTGCGCGAAAACAGGTGCTGCATTAAAAAAGTGACCAACCTGTTACCCCTGCCGCTGATAAACGACGGCTTTTTGCCAAGTTTACGCAAACATTCCTCTACAACCTGTTCTGGCTGCTGTGCTTTAGGCTCCAGCGGGCTGGCTTTGCCGGGATTGGTGTTGATATAATTAGGCGTTGCCGTAGCACCAGCACAGCAGGCTATTATGTCAACTCCCCTGTTCTTCCATTCGTACCACAAACCCTCTGCGAATACTTTGTTGAACGCCTTGGTAGCCGCATAGGTGGCCAAAAAACCCGCTCCCTGCAAACCAGCGATCGACGACATCAGCACCACGCCGCCTTTTCCTCTCTCCACCATTTTGCCGCCAAAATAATACACCAGCGCCATCGGGCTCAGCATGTTTACCGAAGCAATATTTTGGTGGGTGGTTAGTTCCGTTGCAAGGTAAGGACCGATGTACGACAAGGCAGCGTTATAGACCAGGAAATCAATTTGCTTATCTCCTATTGCTGTCTCAATTTGCTGCAGTGCATCCGGTGATGACAGGTCGCAGGGTACGGTTTGCACTTTTACCCCATACTTCGCGTTAAGAGCTTCCGCCGTAGCTTCCAGCGGCTCTTTACGACGGGCAATAAGCACTAAATTAAGTCCACGTTCAGCAAGCGCATGGGCATATGCCGCGCCCATACCTTCGGAGGCACCCGCAACAAGGGCGGTATTGCCGTATTTTTGTTTGAAAGTCATTATAAAATCTTACAAATCTCTGAACAAAAGCCATGATCTTAAAAGTGTAACCAACTGATAGTTTGAGCGTTGACAAGCCCCCCTCTCGAGAGGGGGTGCGGCTGCTTGTGCAATGGCGGGGGTGTGTTAGCCGCCATGCTGGTCAACACACCCCTCCACCCCTCTCAAGAGGGGAACCGCGCGGGCCGCCGCTTTTTAGCTCATTTCTTTTCAAACGGCGTTACCGACCGCCACATCCTGTACATTACGATTAAAGGAAAAATAACCCAGGCCGCATTCGATAAAAACACGCGCGCAAGCTGGGGCGAGGCATGTTCGCCGCAAACTTCTTCAAACAGGATAATGCTCACATTGGTCAGCATTACCGATGCCCACACAATGCTGCCAAAACGTATCCAGTTTTTCCCTTTCCAGTAGGCATAAATGGCCAGGGCGTAAAACGGCCCGAAAAAGATCGAATCGATCCATATCGTAGCGCGCCACCAGGCCGGGCGGGCGATGAGCACCGGGTCGAAATTATGGCCGTACCAATGCACCAAATCCACCATTTTTGCAGGCGGCCATGCCGGATAGGTAAAATGATTGGCATTAGGTATGACCAGTTGTTCCAGGTCGACAATGTAAGTAATGAAAAACAGGTTGACGCAAAAGAAGACGATCAGCGCGATGTCAATTGGCCGTTTGGATAGTGGTAAGGATTTCGTCATAATTCAAATCGGTTATGAGGTGAAGATAGGTGCAAATGTGCGGATGTGCAAATGTGCGGATGTGCGGATAGGGGATTTGAAGATGAGATGATTTGAAGATGAGGGAGGCATTGCCCAGGGATTTAAGCTACTTATTTCCGTTTGGCCCATACCAACTTAAATAACACCTGTTCCGTGCCGCCTGTTTTGGCGATAAACAAAACAGTGTCTGTAGCGAGGTGGTTGCGGTATTCCTTTTCGCTCAATTGCAACTTGCTATGCCAGCTAAAAACATAGTCGCCATGGCTGTTGGCGGCTACGGGGTATTGATTGGGATGCTGATCAATTTTCAGCAGCAGACCCGCCATGTGGGATGTATAAAAGAGATTGGTGGTAAAGCCCGTATCTGAAGATGAGCGCACGATAAACATATTCCTGTCCAGCACCTTAGAAGAATCGGCAGAATTTTGCAGGTCGCAAAAAACAGCGCATCCCAACTGCCGCCTTATCCTGTTAAAAGCCGCATATTTTAGGTTAAGTCGCAAACCGTTGGGCATAACATAGGTTTGGCAATTATTTGAAACACAAATAATGCGGGCCTCGTCGGGGTGGCGGGCGGATGTTGCACAAAACAGGTAATACAAACCAAGCAGCGGAACAAGCCCTAAAACTTTCATAACGGTGATAGCGTATTTACGAAGCTGATGTAAAACGCAATTGCCTTATAAATAGTATGATGGGAACAAATATTGCAGCATTGAGCCGCATCGGAATCACCTATAAATACCTTGACCTGATCAGGTTAATGTGATGCAGCTCATGCCCGGCAAGGTGATAAAGCAGCCCGCGTACCGTGCACATATAGCCATTGGCATTACCCCACCTTGCCAATGCTTCATCCGTAAAGCTGCTGAACAGGGCAATGGTGGAGCGGCGCACCGCTTCGTATTCCTCCATAATGCTTTCCATGCTCCGCTCATTAGCGCCCGAGTTAGCGGCATAATCCTCCTGCTCAAAACCGGGCAGCGCCTGCTGCTCGCCGCGGGCAAAACACATGGCGCGGTAGGCGTAAATACGCTCATCATCCACCATATGCACCAGCACTTCTTTTATCGTCCATTTGCCGGGGGCATAGCGGTGCAGTAGTTGCGTTTCCGAAAGCGTGCCCACCAGTTGTTGTATATCTTTAAAATTATCATTCAAATGTTGCAGGATATGGCCGTCGTCAGGTACCAGGTCCACATACATGGCGGCGTAAGGGGCGTATTCATCGGGGGAGGGTTTGGGGATGAGTTTCATAAGGATGAAGGTAGGGAAAATGGAAAATATTTGAAATCATCAAAAAAGCCTATATTTGAATATTGAGTATTAATGAAAAACATCAAGGATGAATTACAAAATATCATTCTCGGAAATGGAGAAGTTGGCGCAAAAAGCCGACTCAAAAAAGTCCAAATATTCCTTAGAAGACATGCGGAAGCAAGTAGCTCAACTCAAAAGCAACAGTATTTCAAAAGTAAAGAAGCAGCAGAGCTCGTAAATTTTGCACGCAAGAAAAAACTGTTTTACGAAAAAGAAATTAACGAGGACGATTTTATCGGTTCGGGCGCAGAACAGCGCGTTTATCGTTTGAGCGAAACGCACGTCATAAAAACAAATGGCGGCATTTTTTACGAATATTGGATTGACTATTTTAACAGTCTTCTCATTCATAACTATTTCTTCCCTTCAACAACTTATACTTTTCTTGGATTCAGGATTAATGACAATGACCTGCATGCGGTTGTTCGGCAGAAATTTATCGGAGCAACAGAATCAACTGATTTAGCTACGGTGAAAGATTATTTAACCCACAATCAGTTTTTCAATACGCGTAACAATGATTACGCCAATACCGACTTAGGGTTAATTTTTGAAGACCTTCATGACGAAAATGTGCTGTCAAAAAACTCTGTCTTGCGTTTTATTGACACTATCTTTTACTTAACCCCGGAGTTTTACTTAAAAGATGCATTGAGTTAATTTGAGGCAGCATCCATGTCTTGATGATCTTCAATAAAAACTACCCTTTCAAGGTTAAATGAAAGCGAATATGTTTTATAGGACTCATGTGTAACTCCATCTTTATCCATGTACGGTGTCGTTTTTTGATTTTCCAATTCTTTATTTATCGCATTCAACCAATCGTCAGGTAATTCCCTTGAGTGGTGAAGAAGACTTAATTCGCCTTTATCGCTAATACCTAAAACAATTTCACATGCAAAGGCATATTTAGTTTTAACCTTTCTTAATTTGTTTGACATTTTATTGATCAAATCATATAATTTGGCGTCATCATTATACATTACACCAATAGAGCTTTTTAGGGTATTGGGCGGATATGAAACAGTAAAATTTGGTCTATTATAGTTATCTCCAGAGAGGAGGGCGGATTTATTTTTTGCCACAGAATCCGTTTTTCGCTGTTGTACCCTAAATTCCGCTATATTTTTTTTCAAATGCTGCTCATAATCTGTAGTAGAATTCAACGTACTGTTTGTTATTGATAATTTGCCATAGTTTTTAAGAACTTGTTGGTAGAGCTCGATTTTATCTTGCAAAAAGTAACTAAAAAAAACTCCATTTTTTTTATTGCCGTCGAAGTGTATCGTTGTTGGCCAATAATTCACAAAAAACTTAATTACCGAGTCATCATCGCCGTCTATTATACATTTACTGATAATTGGGTTGCCGTAACTATTAGTAAAAAAAAAGTATTTTATTAACATAGGCTTAGGTATTTTAGTGCCGACATATACGTTCGACTGCTGAAATTTATATGTTAAGCTGGATAAATTCACTTCTTTTACCAAGGATGGTTCATCTATCAAGTGAAATCCTAACCTCGCTTCTAAAAATGATTGTACGCGTATAGTGATAAAATTTAAATCGAAAAATGTTATTTGGCTTGTTTCCGTGGAAGCTAAACTGGCATATGGTAGACCATACGGGGAGAAATCGAGCCTGGAAAAATACTTTGCAGTGTCAGACTGGCAAAATCCTCTATTAATTCCTGATATTAATAAAAAAAGGATAATCAAGTATTTCATTTTTAGAGGTTTAATACTGCTAAAGTAAAAACTATTCGGTCAAATTTGTGTGCGTTCGTCGGGCGGCAAAGAATCCAAATAGTCTTTAAGCTTAAATTCAATTTTAACCGCGTTAACAGTCATCAGGTGATTAATGCGCTCTTTTGTTTCTTCCAAAGAGATATTGGTTACCTGTGAAATCATAGCTGTATAATCATCTCTCAAAGTCTCAGCTATTAGCATTGTTTCACCTAAATATTTTAGCAATATCTTTTCTGTTTCTGTCATACTCAAATCTACGCTTATTTAGCTTAAACTAAATCTTAAAAATGTAGCTTTGGGCATGGATGACCTTAACCCCCGCTGTCCGAAGTGTTCCACTTCGGATTAACTATGCCCGGAGTCTTTGACTCCATTCCCCTATACTCCCGCAAGCAATTTTAGCTACCGCAAGCCGGGTATTTTTTCTCCTATTCCACCACAATTTTTCTCACTTTATTACCGCCTTTTGCAGTGTAGTTGTAGGTGGTGAGGTAAAGCGTTCCGTCCGGGGCAATAGTAAGTCCCTGCGGACCGTTAAATGATGCGGCCGTGCCAATGCCATCAACATCGGCAGCGGTGCCGCTACCGGCAATCGTTACTGCATTGCCGCTTGGGTCTATTAGCCTCAGCACATTGTTAAAATGGTCGGCCTCATAAAAATTACCATAGGTATCGCGGGCTATTTCCCAGCCGCCGAATGCCTTATCGGCGTACAAAAAAGCCGGCGTTCCATCGCTCATTACCTGGAATATACCTGCCGAAACTGCCGCACCGTTATAACCGGCTACAAACATGTCGCCGGCGGCATCAAAAATGATATTGCGGGGCGTGCCGATACCCGAAGCATAGGGTGTTACATTGCTGCCGTCGGTATTCATCCGGATAATAGTCCCCAGGGTGTTATTGCCTACATATAAAAGGCCGTCGGGGCCGAGGGCTATACCCGCGTTCGGCATCGGGCCGTTATAAATAACCGTTTGGTTACTTCCGTCAGTGCCCATACGGATCACATGCTCATTAAAGTCAGTTCCGTACAACACATGGTTTTTTGTATCGATGGCCAGGTCGTAGGGCGAAAAAAAGTTATTTGTAGTAAATTGGATATTACTTACCTGGTTGCCTGATATAGATACTTTGCGAATAAGGCGGCTGTAATCATCAGCCACATACAGATCACCGTTTTCATCAACAACTATTCCCCAGGGGCAATTAAATTCAGCGGAGCTAAGCGTTCCGCCGTTTGATCCTGCCGTACCGTCGCCGGCCGCGGTGGTTACTGTGGCAGTATATTGGTAATTACACTGCGGCCCGTCGAATGAACGGCTGCCCACGGTTAATTTAATGATGCCCGAGCCGGCCAGTTTTGGTATGAGCACCTGTAAACTTGTCGCGCTTACATTTTGAACAGTAAGCTGCCTTTTATTCAGCGTAGCCGTTGGCGTACCGCCCGCCGTAAGGTTTTGGCCGGTTATTGTAACCGTTTGCCCGCTTTTAACACTAACAGGCGAAGCGGCGTTAACAATTGTTGAATCGGATACCTCTTTTTTGCAGGCTGCAAAAAAAGTAACCAGTAAAAGCAGGGCAATAGTGGTGCTGGGTTTAGTAATCATAGTGATAAGTATATTTTTTGCATTTAAACGGCAAAGTAGGGCGTTTATTTTATTAAATATTTGGCGGTTAAAAGTAGGTGTTTTTCAATTGTCTGAACCATGAGTTTACCGTCTCAGCAGGGTCTCTCGCAGAGGACCCTGCGTCATCCCCGGGCATATTGCAGCGCAGGGTCCCGTGCCGGAGACCCTGCGACGACGGAGGAAAAATTTCAACACAATCTACCACTCACTATTCACCATTCACTATTCACCCCACCGGCACATACTTATTCAGCACCTTACCGTTCAAATACGCATTTGAGCTTTCCAGTTGCATTATTTTCCGCTCTTTAAAAATGGTCAGGCCACTGCCAATGGCTACCGGGTTGACGATAAAATAATACTCATCGATGAGGTTGAGGCTGATGAGGGAGCTGACAAAACTGGCGCCGCCGTAAACCAGGAGGTCCTTACCGGGCTGGTTTTTCAGCGCATTTACAACATTGGCCAGGTCGCCGTCTTCTACTTCGGCATTTGGATCAGTGGTGATGGTGCTGCTGAAGATGATCTTGCGGTGCCCGACAATTTGTTTTGCTATTGCGTTCCAGGGGTTGTCGGGTTGATTGTCGGCTACGTTTTTCCAGTATTCGTGGAATCCGGGGCCTGTTTTACTGCCCAGCAGAAGGGTATCGCATCCGGCAGCGATATCGAAGATGTCCTGCAGGGTATTGGCATCAGGTGCACCGTTTATAAACACCCAGTCGTTCTCACCGTTGGGGCCGCCTACAAAGCCGTCGACGGTGACTTGCATCTGTAATTTTAATTTTCTCATGGTAATGGTTTTTAAAATTGGTTATGTTCTTTCTATAGCAAATATGCGCAACCGGCATGGTATATTAAGGGTGTAATCGTGACAGAATTGGGGGGATGGTTGGCAGAA